>CAITYL010000160.1 GCA_903896595.1 uncultured Lentisphaerota bacterium | reverse complement strand
GAATGGCTTGTGGCGGAAGCGCCCCTCCGGCTTAAGATCCAAAAGTTTTAGGAAGGGGCTTGGGGAGCACCCTTTTTCAAAAGGGTGGCCCCAACATCAACCGACAATAATGTCATACGCCCACGGCGCGGCGGTTCTTGCATTTTGCCGCGCCGCCGGGTATAATCTTCGTATCTCGAAGCAAAGCCACTCAACCCAAAGGAGGCGGCGATGAACACCAACGTCGGGCTGTGGATTGACCATCGGAAAGCGGTCATCGTGACGGTGACGGACCAGGGGACGGAGGTGCGGCTGACCATTTCGGGGGTGGAAAAACAGCCCCGCCGGGCCGGCGATTCCCCGCTCAAGGGCCGCTACGAAACCCGCCAGCTGCCGGCGGAAGACCGGCGCCAACGCGCCTTTGACGGACATCTCAAGCCGTATTACGACGGCATCCTGGCCATCCTGGCGGAGGCCAGGGAAATCTTGATCATCGGTCCCGGCGAGGCCAAGCTCGAACTGAAGAAACGCCTCGAAGAACGACGCCTGGGCGACCGTATCGTCGGCTTCGGCACCGCCGACAAAATGACCACACCCCAAATCGCGGCCAAAATCCGCAAGTATTTCGCCGCCGACGGGATGTGAGCACGTCGTTGGGAACCCCCTTTTGAGGAAAGGCGGTTCCCAAACCCTCCGTCAAACCTTTTTGTGCCTTTTTGCGGATTTCGCCGGCCGCGCCTGCGCCCCAAACGTAGATGGTTGCACTGAGGCGGCCGGCGAAATCCGCAAAGGGAACCCCCTTTTCCAAAAGGGTGGCCCCAACATCGTCCGGCAAACGCCCGTAGGGGACGGGAAAGCCGCGCCGGGCTGGGGGACTCCGGTCGCTCCAGTCCATGGGGTCCATCGAGTCCCCCCCCCGCGTTTGGCGTGGCGGCGAGGTGCCGCATTTGGCATCTGAAATAATCTGCAATATATTATTTCAAGAAATTACAGGGCGGCACGCGGCGCAAGCACGGGAGCTTTTGATGAACGGGACGCTGGCGGACGGCGATTTTGAGCGCGGCGGCCAGTCTCAAAGCGCGCAGAGCCAAAACTTTTTTAGAGGTAGGCAAACCTGAACTAAGCACGCCACCGTCCGCCATCCAGAAAGGAACCGCCATCACCAAAGATAAACGCAATTTAGTGTGTTAGCGTTAGAGCTGTTCTGAGTGTGTGGATAGTTATCAGATATCGCATTGTATCACCCCTTTTCGTGGAGACGTTAAAATGAGACCCTACATCTTGTCCCTGTTGGCCATCACGGCGGGCGGCATCGCTACGGTGGCCCCGGCCGCGGGCGGCATCATTCCCACCAGCAATGTCGTCAATATTGACTTCAATGGTTACATTAGCACTGAGTCGCTTGGTCAGACCTACACGGGGTCCGACGGGTTGACCGCTGGTTCAACCGCGGTCTGGAACGGACTCGTTGCCAATTCCACCGGGACTAACGGCGTCCTGCTGACGGTTAGCGGTTACAACCTGAAGGATGCCGCTGGCCTCACAACCGCCATTGGCCTCAGCGTCACGCCGGTTGGCGGCGATAATCAAGACGCCAATCATAGTAGCGGTGATTTGTCTTCGCTTACTGGCGATTACATTTTCTACAATGCTGGTGGTGATAGTTCAAATCTAAACCCAACGGTAACGATTTCGGGACTCACGACTTCCAACATAGACGTCTACTTGCGGATTGGTACCTCCGGGGACGTCAGTAAAATCACTTTTGGCGGTGTTGATTGTGGTGAAACAGGAGCAAAAGGTCCTAGCATTCTGTACTTCAAAAATATCCCTGTCGCGAATGATGGCACGGTTCTCGGCCATCTGGCCACCGACAACACGACCTTGAGTACGATTACTGGCCTGAATATTGTCATTGTTCCCGAGCCGGCCAGCTTCGGTCTGCTGGCGCTGGGCGGCCTGCTCGCGTTGCGCCGCCGCCGGGGGTGACGGGCTTGGGAGGCAGGGGGGACTCCCAGGAGCTGAGAGACTCCAGAGACCGGAGCGGCGAAAAGGGCACGGGAGGTTCGTACTCTATCAGCGCCCTCCGGTCCATAACAGAATGCTCGGCAACATGAAACGCCAGGAACCATTTACCTTGATCGAGCTCTTGGTGGTGATTGCCATAATCGCCATTCTCGCGGCGATGCTTCTTCCCGCGTTGAGTTCGGCCAAAAAGTCCGCCAAGGGCATAAATTGTTTGACGAACATGAAGCAGTTCGGCCTGGCCTTTAACCTGTACACCGACGATTACAACTCGTGGTATCCCGGAAATGGCTGTTACTGGATTGATGGATTAAGGAATTATTGCGACTCGAACAACCGTGAATCCGCGGTGGGGAAATGTCCTGAAGCGAATCTCAACGCGGCAGGACGTGTCATCCGAGTTTCATACGCCTATCCGGGCGATAGCTGGAACACGATCGGAACCGGGGGATTCACTTCACAATGCCCTGGCGGCGGATATTATGTAAACCTGGGCCAAGTGGTGTTCCCGTCGGAGAAGGCATTGCTGTTGGAAACCTGGTCCGATGGCGACTACGAGGGCGTAAACAGTTGGTCTTATGCGGAGATGGCGGATCTCAATTTCCGCCTCATGCACAAACTCGGCGCGAACTTTCTTTTCGCCGATTCACATGCGGAATGGCTTGGCGCCGGCCTCGGGCTGTTGTATTCAACGCCCAGCAATGTCCCGCCGCTGTTCCGGCTGAGATTGACGCCAGCGACCAGCTCGCCGAGCCTGATGCATTATCCCACGCAGCCGTATCACTGGCGATAGATGGAGCCTAAAAGATGAAATTTAAATGGTTATTGATGGCTTGTCTGTCGTTGCTTTTGCCATCAACGCTCCGGTCTGAGACGCTGATCGACATCGACTTCTCGAACGCCGCTCAGAACGTGCAAGTCCATGCTAAAGGATCTTTCTCTGGCCCCTTGCCAGCAGGAGTCGTCGCTGACTATCCGAGTTGGAATGCTTCGGAGGTCTTTAGCCAAGCGCTTGCTGAAAACGGGCGGGCATTTTTACGGTTCAGCGTTAAAAAGCTCGACACTCTCGTGCTGTTCAAGCTCGACGGTCCTAAAATAGCGGTGCCAGGCTACTACCAAGTGAAGATCGTCTGCCGGTGTCCTGACTCCCCGTTAAACGCGCATATCAGGATTATACCGCACCCGTACACGACACTTGACGAAGGCACGGTGCAAGTTTGTCAAGAGTGGAAGGAGCAAAGTTTCATTCTCCGTGTGGAGAACCAAAAACCGCATTTTTCAAACGTGCTTCCTGACGTTTCAAGCCTCGGGCTTTATCTCTCCTTGAAAGCTGGCGTGACCGATATCGCCTCGGTAACGCTGGTGCGCAGCGACCGTGCGGCCTACATCGCCGAGGCCAAGGTGGAACGTCCGTTGGACTCCGTGCCGAATTTTTTCCGCAACAGCCGGTTCCCGTTAGGCATGCAGGCGGGCTGGAGCGTCAACCGCGACAACGTCTTCGGAAGAATCGATGCCGATACGGCGAATCCTGGACCAAGCGGAGCGCCTTCCTTGAGAATTCACTCGGAAGAGCCGGTAAACGTTTATTCGGAGCCCTTCCAGGTGAGGGATACGAAAGCGAAATGCCACGTCTCATTTTCCTGCCAATCCAAGGGGGTCTGGTACGCCGCTGTTGGAGACGCCATCGCAGGCATTCCGGCGTCAGACAAATGGCAGACCATCAAGCTCTCCTTTACCCCGGATCCTCTCAAAAGGGGTTTCGCCTTGACCTTTGGCGGCCGCGGGACGCTCAACGTAGATTCGCTTATGGCATGGTCCGGCGATGGGGGCGGAAATTACGTCTCCGCGGGCGACTGCGAAATCGCCCTGGCTCTCGCCGATTCGGAACTCTCCGGAACGCGCCTCCTTTTCGGCAATGAACCGGTCCGCATCAAATTCTGCGCCACGGGCGAGATCGATGGAGCCATTTTGAAGTCAAAGGCGGTCAACCTCTACGGAGAGGAACGGCCATTGCCGGACATTAAACTGGGCCGCTCCGTCTTTGGCTGGCTAATAGGCGTTGAAAAACCCAGGATGGAGTCCGGTGAATTGAATTTCGAGGTATTCCGTGAGGCACCTCTTGGCTCCTTCAGGGTAGAAGCTTGGGCCGAACGCGATGGCAAGCGCATCTCCCCCTTCAACGAAATGGTTTTCAGTAGGATACAACGTCCGCTCCACTGGGGCGAAGACGCGCCAAATTCGCCTTTTGGCGGACATTTTCTCTCGGACCGCAGGACCCTCATGACAATGAAGGCCGCGGGAGTCAACTGGGAGCGCTGCAACGACACCTTTCTGGAAGCCACTGGCTGGGGAAATCTGGAGCCCGAAAAAAACAAGTGGACTTTCGCCGATGAAAAAATCGCGAGATATCGTGAGGCAAAAATAAAAATGCTTGGCTATCTTGGCACGGCTCCGACGTGGGCGTCTTATTACCCAGGCTATCAGAGTTTTCCTTATTTTGATTTGCTGTATCAACCCAAGGACCTCGACGCGTTCAGGACTTACGTTAGACGCGTCGCCGCCCGCTACCAGGGCGTCATTGATGAATACCAGTTCCAAAACGAGCCCTGGAACCCACCCTTTTGGCACAAGGGCTATGACCGCAAGACCGATGTTTTCGACCAGGGGGGGACGCCGGCAAAGGATTACGCCAAGCTCTCAAAAATCGCCTATGAGGAACTTAAAAAAGCCAATCCCGAGGCCGTCATGTACGGCTTCAACTCCGCGGATGACCAGGCGAAATGGACGAAAGCGGTTTTCGATGCGGGCGCGTATCCATTTTGCGACATGGTCGATTATCATCATTACAACGGCACGCGCGAATTGAGTTGTATCCCAGGCGATGGCGTCGAGAAGGCCTATGCCGAGGCCATTGGCTACATAAAAAACCATGCCACGCCGCCTCTCAAGCCCATTGTCCACAGCGAGGGCAATCCGAGAAGAAGCGGCGCGATTCCAAGCAAGTCCGACGGCGCCGACGACGGCACGGGCCTCTACAAGCACACCTTGACCTGGACTTCAAAGGACGACTCTTTGAAGTTTGCCGACATGACCTGCCGTTTTGTCATCAGCGACTTGGCGTTGGGCGTAAAGCGGATCTTCCTCTATTCCGATCATTGCTACGATAGCCTGCTGATCCCGCCGAGCTTCACGGTGTTGCTTGGGGCAGACGGCTATCCGCATCCGGCGTTGAGCGCCTTTTCAAATATGGCGGTGCTTCTCGAAGGGCGTCAATTCAAGGTTCGTGTCCCCGTCGGAGCGAACGTTTGGGCCTATATTTTTGAAGGGCGCAACGCTTCGGTTGCGGTTATTTCCGGGACGAAGGATGGGAGTTACGCGTTGCCAACCTCAAGCGGCTTGAGGGCCGTTGACCTTTTCGGCAACGCGCTTCCGAAAGCCGCGACATACGAAGGCCGGATTTTTTATGTGAAAAGTGAGAAATCCCCGGCTGCGCTTGCCAGCCTCCTCAACCACCAATGATTACGCACTATAAAAAATATTTGCCTTACAGCCGGAAAGGGTTTGGCCTTGCCGTCAACACCTTTGCCTCGGGACGAATCTCCGCGACGGTGGCGGCGCATGGCGGAATTACCTCGGTTTGTTGGTATGGGCGACAATCGCCCTTTCGCCAATATTTTTTCAACGCCAATCCCGACGAAGGCGTATTTTTGAAAATAGCCAGGGTTCAAGTTTTAATCGATGGCATTCCGTATCGCATCGAAATGAACAAAACGGTGCATTATCCGTTTGGCTATGAAACGGAATGTACGCTTGACGGAGTCCGGATCGGCTATGCGTTGATCTTGGACAACCATGCCATCCTGCAACGCGTGAAGGTTCTCAACAACCCCAGTGGCAAGGCGGTTTCGGCGAGACTATGGATGACCTCCTGTTGCCAAAAAAATATCGATGGACGGCAATTTTCCCCGTGGACCCTCAATCATTCCAGCCAGGTTGCCGAATGCACAGCATTCGACACGGAGGATAAAATTGCCACAAAAATCCGTTTCGGCTGCCTTGGGAAAGGCGCTTTTGATAAGTATGAGACGCAGAGCTTCAAAATTCTGCTCAACTCTCCCGAGCCGGCCGGTGAGCATGTCTTTTATCTGGTCTTCGATCCGGACTCCTATGCCCCGCTGTCCGCCACCCGCGTTGATGAAAAACGGCGGGAATTCGAGGCGCGCAGACGCCATAACGCCATCTTCAAAACCGGCAACAAAACCCTGGATTCAGCACTCGTCAACGCGCTCTATTACATCCCGGAGTTTGAAATTCCGGATCTTCCCGGCGCCGTAAAGGCGTCGCCGTCCTATTGGGTGTGGGGATGGGACGGGCTGGTGCATCTGGATGCGCAAGTCCTTTGCGGGAACGCGGAACTGGTGCGGCGCACACTTTTATTCTTTCGCGACACCGCCGATCCCATTAAAGGTTTAAGCAGTGCCTATGATACTTCCTGCCGTCAGGTATGGCCGCTTTCCCCTCCCGTACAAGGGTATTACGTCGTGGCACTGCATCATTATGTGCTTTTGACCGGGGATGAAGCGACGCTTGAAGCATGCCTGCCATTGGCCCGAAAAATTATCGAACGAGCCTTGGCTTGGGCGCAGGATGATATTCTTGTCCGCGGCAAAGCTTATTTTCCCGATTCACCCCAATGCCTGGGCCAAGGGGACGACGACTTTAGCATTATCAATAACTCAATTTTTTATCAAGCAATCAGGGCTTGGAATACGCTGACGGGGGAGCGGACGGCGGAAGCGGAACGCCTAGCCACGGCATTCCAGGCGTTCCGCGATCCCATAACCGGATATATGGCTGACTCAATAGACGGCAAAACCGGAGAACTCAGGCGCCACTTCCCCGTTCATGCCCAGATGCAAATTTCCCATTACGCCCTTGAGCACGATGCGGCCTGTCTGGACCCCATTGCCGCTTACCTGAAAAAACACTTTTTAATGCGGCATGGCCTATCGATGTTTGAACTCAATAGCAAGGCATTCATGGCGGATGGCATCATGCTGGGCGAATATTTCCCGGGCCTTGACCGTTATTACTGGAATGTGATGAACCGGGTCGGCGATTCCGCATCGGTGGATGATTTCACACGCATCGTAACCGCCTATTGGCGGATCTGCACCTATCCGGAGGGACAAACCAACGATATCGTCAACAGTGACCCCACGGAATATGAAGACACCCCATCGTTGAAATACGGTTCAACGATGAAAGGGTGGTGTGCCGATGCGCTTGACCTGCGCCTGGGCCTGCAAATCGGCCATGACGGCCTGGGGTTCCATCCTCTTGCATCAAAACAGCCGTTTGAGGTTAACGGATTGCACCTCCGCGGCTGTCGGCTTGATATCACGGTCTCCGGGATGGGGGGACAGTCCGAATTCATTTTCAATAACCGAAAGCTTGAAACGGCATCCATCGCCTGGAAGATGCTGAAAAAGAAAAACCTGCTGCAGATCAAGTTTTCCCACCCGCCCACCCCAAGTGGATTACGTCCCCGTGGTGCTGAAAAAAATGGTTAAAATGACAGTTTCCGTGATCAAGGAGAACCAGGGCGACCAGGTCGCCAATGAGCTGGAGCGGCAGATCGGTTCCGGCCTGCTGGTGCCCGGCCGGAAGCTGCCCAGTTTTCGCGCGCTGGCCGCGCAATTCTCGGTTAGTTGTCAGGTGATCGAGTCGGCGTTCGCCCGGTTGGAGGAGCGGCATCTGATCCTCCGCCGGCCGCGGGTGGGCGTTTATGTGAATCCCGATGCGTTCGCGCCGAGCAAGCGGGAGTTTTGCCTGTTGCGCCTGCTGAACGGGGTGCGGCTGGCCGATTACACGGAACGCATTCTGTCGATTTCCGACCTGATGGTCTGGCGGGGGTGCAACCTGTCCATCCGCTCCATTTCCGACCGTAATTACTCGCGCGGCATTTTGTTGTACGAACTGGAAAAACTGCGGCAGGCGCATGTGGACTGCCTACTGGTCTACAACCCCGGCCTGTGCGAGGAGGATATGCCGGAATTCGCCAAATTGCCGTTCCCGGTGGTGTTCCTCGGCGACAGCATTCCCGAAGCCTGCGTGGGCAAGGTGGCGAACCAGATCGTCGAGGAGACGGCCGACCGGGCCAGGGCGATGGTCGCCGCCGCCGCCCGGTGTGGCTATCACCACGCGGTGCTCGTCGGCGGGCCGCTGAGCAAATATTATTGCCAGGTCATGAATACGGCCGGGGCGGCCGCGGCGGCGGGACTCGGCCTGGGCTTTCGCTATGTGGAACTGGAAGAGGAAGGCTGTGAGACGGTGGTCGATCTGACGCGCATGCGCCGCCAATGCGTGGCGGAGACGCTGGCCGGGGGCCAACCGGACATCCTGCTGCTGGACGGCTACAAGCAGCTCGGCCTGTTCATTGAGGCGCTGGCCGCCAAGGGGTTGATGGTCGGTCGGGACATCGGCATTCTGGGCGACGGCGAGATGTGCCCCGGCACCATTTTTCTGCAAAGCGATTACATCGCCTTGTCGGTCGAGATCATGCGCCTTATTTCCGACTTGGCCGCGGCGCCAGACCGGCCGTTGGGGCGCGTCGTTCTGCCCGGCTTTATCCTGCGCACGCCGCTGCTGATCGGCGGCGTGCCCCAACCCGCACTGACCCACTCACTTGAAAAGACTTAAATTTAGACTCTATGATGGTCGTTAATTAGAGATCGTTTAATGGTTTCCATCACCAGGTGCGGGGTTTGCCATGATGCTATCCAAATGTGTCAAGCCGATCAGTTATGTAAAGGCGCATGCGTCAGAAGTGATCCGGCAGGTTAACCGAGACGGAACGCCCCTGTTTGTCACCTTAAATGGGGAAGCCAAAGTGGTCATTGAAGACATCAGGGAATATGAAAAACAGCAGGAAACGCTTTCGCTACTGAAGTTGCTCGCTCTGGGAAGGCGGGAAGTGGAAAACCAAGCTGTCCGCCCGGCGAACGAAGCTTTCGCCAAGATCAACGCCAGGCTTTCGGCGGCGAAAGCTCGAGCATGAGGAACCTGCGTTTATGTCTTCTGCGTACTGGATGGGCGACGGGATATTGAAAGCGTCCTGCGCCGCCGCCTCCTTTCCCGGTGAAGCCAGACCCTCATCGCGTCCGGTTTTTCGTCCCTAGAAATTTTTGTGCAGGCCGAGGAACATGGCTGAGCAGTTCAGCAGCGCATGGATCAGCGCCGCGAGGAAGACGTTCTTGGTTTTGGTGTAGACGAACCCGTCAAACCAGCCGGCCAGGCAGGCCAGCGCCATGAAGACCACGCCGAAACGGTAGTGGGCAATGCCAAAGATGACGCTGATGATGGCCAGCACCAGATATTCGCCCTTTTGTACTTTGAACCGGTTTTCGATCCAGTGGGTGGCGGCAAAGACTAGTAGCACGATCAGGGGCGGAAACCAGCGGAGCCGCGCGTCGGCGATTAGGAAGGTGGCGGCAAAGGCGGCCACGGCAAACACCACGGCGCCCCCGGTCAGCAACCGCTTGCGGGTCTGATCGCTGAGCCGTTCCGTCTTTTGGGCCAGCATGTTTTGAAAAACGCCCCGGAACACCAGTTCCTCAAAAGCGCCGACACTGAACAGGTGGAAGAGAAAATAGCGCGTGCCGGATTGGAACCCGCGCAAGGTCAGGTCCTGATAGCCCACATAAGTGACCAGACCGGCCGGATAGAGCAGGGCCACGAACAGGAGCAGCATGACCCCCCAGCAGCCGAGGGTGAGCGCCAGATCCCTCCAGGCAAACGACAGGTTGAAGCCGACCAGCTTCAGCCGTCGCACCACCACGGCGGCGTAAACCAGTGTCAGCAGCAGGGTCAGCCGCGACGCGGTTTCAAAGGACTCCCCGGTCAGAGGAATGCGGTCGAACGGGAAGCGGAGCCCCCCCGCCACCCCGGCCGCCAGGGCGAAGAGCAGGAAATCCCAGCCGGCGACCGGTTTGGCTTCGCCCGCCGTGGTATGGCGGAAAAAGAGCAGGACGGGAAGAATCGCCGCCAGCGGTACGGCTGCCAGATAGGCCAGCGCGGCCCAGGGCTTCACGTCCGGCCAGTGCCAGGGAACGCCCTTGGCACTGAGCACATAAGCGTAGAGCAGGCCCGAGAGCAGGAGTGGGACAACCAGGAAACGCCCGGGGCGTCCCTCCGCCCAGACCCGGAGCCAGGCCGCGGTCTGGCGGGTCCCCACCGTGAAGAAGACCACGTGCAGGAGCCAGCAGAACAGCACGGTGGGAACCAACTGGCCGGGCGGTATTCCCCCGTCCCAATTGATGAACAGCAGGGCGGTTATGACGGCCAGCGCCGCCATGTCGCCGCGGACCAGCTCGCGTTTGGGCCAGGCTGGCAGGCTGAATTCACCGGGGGGTTTCATGTGAGTGGTTTTTGTCAAGGTACAAACAGGTTTGACGGAGGGTTTGGGAACCGCCTTTCCTTAAAAGGGGGTTCCCAACCGACACACTTGTCATACACCCGGCCGTCCTGGGAACGCCGAGCCCCAGCTCGGCGTGTCTGAGCAGCCTGGGAGTTATGAGAATTATGGGAGGTCTGGGAATATCATCTTTGAAGTTTCCCCTGTCTTTTACTGTTTTGGCCGGCGGCTTCCAGCGTGAATGCCAGCAGGGCGCCCGCGGTGTAGGCGGCGAGATCGGGCCAGGCAAAGGTGGTGCCCAGGACCAGGTGTCCGGGGGCGGTGTGGCGGAGCGCGTCGAGCCAGGGCGCCCGGTAGAGCTGGCTGAACTCGACCGCATACGAGGTGAACAGCGCCAGCAGGGCGATCCGAAGTGACGAAGCGCGCGGCAGGCAAATGCCCCACAACACGAAGACCAGCATCGTCCACAGCGCGTCGCCCGGATACTTGCCCAGCGCCGCCGGCAACAGTCCCGGCCAATGCCGTGAGGCCAGGCCAAGGGCAATCACGCCCGCCGCGAGGAGCAGGTAGCGGGGGCGTGACCGGAGATGGGGTGCCGTGCCGGGATGCATTGCCCGGTAACCTAACCCACGGCGGCCGGAACCAAAACCTTAACGTGAAACGTGATGCGTGACGCGTGAATGGTAAAGCAAAATCGGGACAACGAACGGGGGCGTCCTGTTACGGACGTGTAATACCTGTGTTGCATCAAATGCATTTTCTCTCGCCAAGCACGCCAAGAGCGCAGAGGAAATCCTGATTATTTGCAATTAAACGAGGCGCTTTCAAAAGTAACGACGTTTTCCCCTAACCGGGAGCCGCCCGTCCTCGGGCGGACGAACCCGTCATCATAAAAAGCGGCAAAGGAATTGCCGCACTCCAAGAACGGTGCCACTTTGATCGGGACTTTTAAAGCACCTCAAACTAAAAAGAGTTCCTTGGCGCTCTTTGCGATCTTTGCGAGAGGAAAAATGCAGTATGAAAGCGGCGTCGAGCCACCGCCACTCAAGAGGTTTCGGCCGGGGCCGGAACCAAAAGGACCATTGAACGTCCAACGTCGAATGTGATCATCCGACCCGGTCCGAGGCCGTTTCTCCCTGTAAGCGTCCCGCCGGCTGAAGCCGGGACAACGAACAGGGGGCGTCCTTTGCGTCCTTTAGGTCCCTTTGGTCCTTTTGGTTCCAGGAAGGGCTCAGCCCGGCGGGGTGCTGGCGACGCACAGGGGGTGGCTGGGGGTGAGCACGGCGGGCGAGGTGAAGGTCAGGGCGGGCCGGGCGCGTTGGCGCGGGCCGGCGCCGACCGTTGTGGCCTGGGCGGCAACGGGGATCCGTTCCCCGGCGGCGGTTTCGAGCCAGGCGGTTAAGGCATGGCCCGGCTGTTTGAGCGTGGCCGGCAGCCGCAGTTCCGCGACCTCCAGGCGGCCGGCCAGCACCTCAAGCCGGAGCGCGTCGCCGGTCACGGTGACCCGGCCCCAGGCACCGTCCAGCGCCCAAAAGCAGACAAAGGCGTCCGTGCCGGCCCGCGGCGGGCGTGCCGGGGCGAAGCCGATCATGCCGCGAGTGCGGTCGAACTCGAAGCCGCTGAAGGCGTTAAGCAGGGCGTAGGCGGCCATGGAGCGGGCGTAATTGCTGCCGCACTCGATCTCGTTCCACGGGTTGCGGCGCTCGCCGTCGTAGCGGTCGCGCACCGCCTTGACCATGGCCAGCCCCTTGGCGACCAGGCCGCGCCGGATCAGGTGGCTGCCGGCCATGTACTCGAAACCGTGCATGGTCTCCTCGGCATAGGGAATGGGAATCATCGGCTTGCGTTTGCCTTCCGGCCAGTCGAACATGGTGGTGCCGGCCTCGTCGTTGAGGCAGTAGAGGCGGCAGGGATTGAAAAAGCCGCGCATGCTGGGTTTGTAGTTGTGGCGGTGGATGGCGGTTAGGGCGGACCGGGTCTTGGCGGGAGCAAAGAGGTCGCCCAGGCCGCACAGGTCGGCATGCCACTGGGCCACGACCTGGTCGATGCCGCAGCCGTCGCCGATCTGGTATTTGAGCTCGCCGTGCTCCGGGCTCCAATAAGTGTCGGCAATCGGGGCGGGAGGGAACCCCGCGGTGCTGCCGGCGAACGGCGCCAGCAGCGTCTGGTCGGCCAGTTCGACCTTTTGGGAGAAGTACTCGCCGTTGAACAGGTTGCGGTCCACCCACTCCCGGCCGTGGGCGAAGATGGCGCGGTACTCGGCGGCGGTGTCCGGCTCGCCGCAGGCCGCGGCCATTTCGGCGCCGGCCTTGAGCGCGCCCAGGTAAAAGCCGGTGAGCCAGGAATTGGGGCCAAACAGTTCCATGTCGAGCGTGTGGTGCTGGCGGCCGTGAAGCACGCCGGTGCGTTCCGGATCCCATTGGTCTTCATTGGTCGGCGCCCAGGCGAAGGCGATGGATTGCTTGACGGCCGGCCACAGGGTGCGCAGCCAAGCGGTGTCGCCGGAGATTTTCCAGTCGCGGTAGACCTTGATGACGCCGCCGAACTGGCCGTCAGCGCAGGGGCGGAAGGTGGAGCGGTCGCGGCCGAGGGGCAGTTGCAGGCGGAACGGCATGCCGCCGTCGTCGCGCAGGTTGTGGCGGTAATCGAGGTCGCGCATGGAGCGTTCCAGATCGGGGAAGAGGAACGGCAGGGCGTAGGCGTAGTTCCAGACATGGGTGCAGCTGCCTTCGCAGCAGCCGCTGTCGCAGCCGCAGCCTTCCCAGCCGTAGAAGGAGCCGTCCTCCAGGCGCAGGCAGGTGGGGGTTTTGAGAATGGAGATGTTGGCGGACACCGCATCGAGCACGGGACGCGGCAGGGTGGAGGCGAACAGCGTTTCCTGAAACTGCCGGGTTGCCGTTTCCAGGCGGTCCCAATTTTGGAAGGCATAGGCGGCGGTGGCGGCGGAGTCCGCAAAGCGGGTGGCGTAATGGTTCTTCCAGGTCGGGGCCGGCGCCGCGGCTTTGTCCTTGCCGTCGCAATTACATCCTGCGCCGCAGCAACCGCCGGCGGGTTCGGCGTCGGCTTTCGGGGCGGGCGGGGGATTCCAGTAATTGCTGCAATTTGGGTTGTTCCAGGCCAGGAGGAAGCGCACGCGGGCGGTCTGGCCGGCGGCGATGGAAACCCGCGCCGTCAAGGTGCCGTGATCGTTGCCCGCGCCGTTGCCGCGCACGGGAAGGGTGCGGTTGGCGATGGGGCCGGGCTTGATGAAATCCTTCCAAAACACCGTGAGGGTGTCGAACCAGGTGCCGCGGTACCAGTATTCCTGGACGCTGGTGTTGGCGGCGTCGGTGGCCAGGGTGAGGTCGCCATACTTCAGGTCATCGGCCGGCAGGAGGCTGCGCAGTTTTAACTGGGAAACGCCGGCGTGGTTTTGGAAGACGTTGTCGGTGTTGTCCCCATACGGATTTTTCACCGTCAGCGCCAAAGTGTAGTCGATTGGCTGGCTGGTGGGGTTGGTCACGGTGAACTCGAAAAAAGCGGCGGGCAGACTGGAATCGTCGGCCTGCAAGGGGATGAACGGATTGAACGCCGCCAGAGTCACCCGGCCGGGAAAATGGGGATCCGCAAAATCGACCTCCGCCAGCGGGAAGGCGCCGCGGAATTCGGTTTTGGGAAAGTGGGGCAGGCCGGCCATGGTTTCCCGTGGCAGGCCAAAGCCGTACCCGCCAAACATAGCGCGGCCGGCGCCGCTGTACGGCGGCGGCTCATCGCCATGCAACACCCGGGCGTCAAGCAACTTGCCGTCCGCCTCCGCCTTGATGGCGAAGTGGCTGAAACCGTTGACCGAGCCCTTGGCCGGCTTGTTGAAGATCTCCCAGTCGATCAGCCGGCCGGTGCCGGCCAGGCCGAGGCAGCCGGTGCCGATGCCGCCCAAAGGGAAGGAGATTTCACGGGTCTTGGCGCCGCGGTAGACGAAGGCATTGTTCATGGAAAACCTCGGGTGAGTGCGGAGTGCGGAATGCGGAGTGAATTTCGTAGGGGCAGGCGCCTCTGCCTGCCCTTTTGGGGGTCAGGAAAAGCAGAAATCGGGAAAGCAGAAAGCGGAAATTGAAGATTGTCGATGGTTGTCGACGGCCCTCGACGGTTATCGATGGCCCTCGCAGAATGGATCCGGATTGTCGCCGATGGTGCCGCGCTCGACGAGGATGAGCGGGGGCGGGGGGCCGGCGGGAACCGTTCCGGTGGTCAGCCAGGCCGCCGCCTGGCGGGTCAGTTCGCGCATCGGCCAGGCCAGGGTGGTGAGGTCGGGGCAGAGACGGATGAAGGTGGGACTGTTGTCCACGCCGAGCACGGAGATCTCTTCCGGCACGCGGCGGCCGGCACGGGCCAAGGCGCGGAGGCAGCGCAGGGCGATTTCGTCGTTCATGCAAAAGAGCGCGGTGGCATCGGTGGCGGCCAGCGCGACGGTGAGGGCGCCGTCATCGGCCGGTTTCAAAATCCGCGGGGCCAGACCGCGCACCTTCATCTCGGCTGTGTAGCCGCGGGCGCGTTCGCGGATGCCGAAGGCGTCGCGCCGGCTGGTCACATGGAGAATCTGGCGGTGTCCCCGATCGGCGAGCATGGTGACGGCATCGCGGCCGGCGCGGCGTTCGTCCGGGGCCAGGAACAAGGAGTTGCCGACCTCGCAACGGTTGAGCACACAGGCCAGCGGCATGTCGGCGGTCAGGTGCTCCGGCAGAGGAAAGCGGTCCGCGGGCGGAATGGCGAAGACGCCGCGGACCCGGCGGGCGGCGAACTCGGCCAGGGCGTCGCGGAACTCGGCCGCGCCATCATAGGGGGTGAGGGAGAGCCGACAGTCCTGTTCGGCTAGGGCGGTCTTCAGTTCGGACAGGAGATCCATGAAAAAGATCAGGTTGACGGCGGGGGCGAGGGCGCCGATGGTGAGACGGCGGCCGTGCAGCAGTTCCTGGGCGCCGGGGTGGGGGCGGTAGCCGTGCTGTTCCGCCAGGGCGAGGATGCGCGTCCGGGTGGCGGGTCGGATGCCGGGGCGGCCGTGCAGGGCGCGGTCGACGGTGCCTTGGGAGACCCCGGCAAGAGTGGCGAGTTGGAGGGAGGAAAGCATGGGGGCCGGCCGCGGTTGGGGCATCGAGTGGACAGGAAACGTTTAATTACACGGTCTACTATAACCGGAATGGAACGGGCAGCAAATTTCCACGTTCCGTTCGTTATTGCCGGTCCGACGTTTATCGCAGGCAAAAATGCCTGCGCCACTCTCACTCGGCGGCGGCCGCCGCGTCGGTGTCGGGGGTGACGAGGTTGACTTCATCGCCGAGCTTGAAGGTGGCCTTGCGCAACACAGTGGGGTCGAGCATGGGAATGACGTCCAACGGGAAGTTGGCGTTGATGGCGATGATCAGCCCCTCGCTGTCGGAGCGTTCCCAGCGCACGGAGATGATGCCGCGCGGGGTGGGGACGTTGGCTTCGGCCCAGTCGAGGTCGTCCAGGAACGGCTGGAAGTAGACGGTGGTGAACCCCGGCCGGGCGGGGCGGATGCCGACGATCTCGCTGACCAGATAGGCGGCGGGGGAGACGCCGTAGCCATGGCATTGGCTGCCGGGGGCCTGGGAGGTGGCGTCCGCCTCGGGGTTGAAGAACTCGGGCCAGGTGACGGCGCCTTGGTTGAGCATGCCACCCCAGTACCAGCGCAGGAGGTAGACCGCCCATTCGCGATACCCCAAGGCGATGGCGGTTTCGAGAATGAAGAAATTGAAGTAGGGGTTGGCGGTGTCCCCGCTGGGGAGGCGTCCCAGGGGGGAATTGTCGGCGAACAGGGTGTCAAAGACACGCCCGTACTGTTCGGGCTCGACCACCCCGCCGTAGAGGGCGAGGAGCGTGGTTTGCCAGGAACAGGTGGCGGAGGGGCGTTCGTCATGCCAGGCGTCGGCGAACAGGCCGCGATCCGCTTCCCAGGTGAGGGCGTGCAGGTTGCCGGCGACGCGGCCGGCCTTGAGGTGGACTTCGGCGCCTTCATCGGCGGCGCCGCCTTGTTCAAGCAGCCAGGCACTGGCCAGGAGGGCGCGGCAATAGATGGCGTTGAGGCCGGTGGAGATGCCGCGGCGATCCAGATTGGCGTGGTCGAGGAAGCAGGGGGCGCCGAGGCGCTGGTCGAGGTCGGACAGCAGCTCGGTGTCGGGATCTTCCAGGCACTCGAAGCTGGCGAGGAATTTGCGCAGGGCGGGCAGCAGGCGCAGGAGCAGCTCCTGGTTGCCGGTGTATTGGTGGTGGCGCTGGAGCCAGACCGGCCACAGGAGGGCATAGTCCGGGATATTGACGTAGTGGTCGCTGGGACAGAGGGCGGGAATTTCGCCGGTCTCGATCTGGGCGGTGGCGAACTCGGTCAACGCCTTGGCGCTGAAGCTGTAACTGCCAAAGGTGTGGAAGGTCGCCCACGCCTGGATCATGGCGTCGGGGAGGTATTGGGCGGTTTCGCGGCAGGGGCAGTCAAGGAACTGGTCCTGAACGGTGGCGTCCAGGGTGCGGCGGCAGGCGTCCCAGATGCGATTGAGCAGGGGGTCGGAACAGGCGAAGGTGCCGGTGTTGTCGATGGCGAAGCGGCGGCGCAGGACGGCGGGACGGCTGATCCGCACGGCGTCCTTGGCCTTGCGGGCGACCAGCATGAGGTAGCGCAGGCCCCGGGGGGCGCAGGCGTGCCAGTTCTGGACGGCGCCGGTGAGGACGAGGGTGTCCACCTGCTGGCCGCCGTCGCGGCACGGCAGAATGACGCCGCGGTCGAGCGTTTCCCCGTAGACCACGTCCAGCGTGTCATTGTCGGCGCCGACGATTTCAAAGGCGGGGCAGCCGAAGTGGGTCTGGCCGAGATCCAGCACGGCGTACTGTCCCTGTTTGAGGGTCAGGGTCTCGGGCAGTGCTTCCGGCCCGGACTCCGGGGCCGGGGTGAATTCGTAGGCCATCAAATTGGCGGCTTCGTTGACCGGCGACATCAGGCCGGGATGGAAGGGGAGTTTGCCCAAATCTTCAAGGAACAAGCTGCCGGTGATGTTGGCGAGGGGGGCGCGCAGGGGGCCGGCCAGGGCCCAGCCGGGGAGTTCTTCCTCGCTTTGGCCCTGATAGAATTGGATCTGGCCGGGCAGCAGTTCGGGCAGGAGCAGGGTGAATCCGCAACTGTCCCAATCCTGCAACTGGCAGATGAAGATGCGGTTCCAGCCTTCCCGCAGGAGCAGGCGTCCTTCGGGCGGCACGATCTGGCCCTGGCGCGAACAGAAGGCGGTGGCGCCTTCCATGACACTGCCGGGCGGCAGGGCGGCCACGCCCTGTTCCTTGATGCAGACGCCATTGCAGAACAGGCGGTACGGATTGTCGGAGAACAGCTTGAAGCCGACCTCGACCAAATCGCTGCCGGAGAAAACGAAGGATTCGGCGCAGTACACCCCGGGGCCCCGATCGCCGAGCAGGCCCTGGAAGGAGGCGTAGGAACTGGCGCAGGCGGGCTCGCAGGTTCCGACCCCGGTCAGGCTGATGAACGGTTCGGCGGTGATGGCGGTCTCGGGGATCTCCAATGGCACCAGTTCGCGGGCGGGCGATTTGACCGGAATATGCAGTTCGACGTGGCGCCACCGGTTGGTGTTGAATTCACGGTCCTGCCACCCCAGGGGATAAAAATGGAAGTCGAGTTTTTCGGTGAACCCGGCGGCGGTGGTGCGGCGGGGGCGGTTTTCCCCAAAGCATTCCGCGACGCAGGCACTCCAGGTGTTGTTGGTCCAAACCAACGGCTTGCCATCCACATTGAGCTGGGCCAGGAAGCCGTCGGGCTGGCGGCGCGCCGCATAGCGGGCGACGCCGGTATTGTGGGCCAGGACGGCAATGGCGTTCTGGCCGGTCTCCAGCAGGAACCCCACGTTCAGGCAGACCAGATAGGACTGGTTCGTCAAGGGATGGGCGGGGGGGCCAAAGGTGACGTGCCGGCCGTTGATATAAAGGTGAAACAGCGTGCGGGCGGAAATCCACAGCTCCGCCGCTCCCGGGGTTTCGTCCAGGGTGAATTCCTTGCGCAGGAAAATATAGGACTCCTGGCGGCGGCGGGGCACCAACGACCAGATCCATTCAGCCTTGAAGTCGTCTGGCATTTTGAGGTTGCGCATGGCGGTTTCCCTTCCCGGTCAGTCGGCACAGTTCAAGCGGGTCAAGATCACACTTTTATCCGTTCGTAACCTTACACGCGGTTTGCGGGTTTTGCGAATGATGGTACGGTGTGGGCCGTCGCTGGAACCCTGGCGTTTTTCCGGACAGAACATCACCTGGGTGATTGGCAACAAGAAAGGCGTCTTCACCCGCCAGCGCCAGCCCAAGGCCGCGGCCTTCGTGCTGCGCGAACGTTGGCTGAAAGGCGTGATGCGTTGATTTGCCGGGGAGCGGTTTTATGGTACTAGAGTATTCGGATTGCGGCTGTCAGGCCAAGTGAGCGACGTGGGGATGCAAATGATGAAGGCAACCGACTTTTTCAGGATCAACACTCCGACCGTGGTTCATGAAACCATTGACGGCGAAACGGTCATCATGAACCTTGACAGTGGCAATTATTACAGTCTGACCGAAACCGGCGTCAAGATCGTCGATCTGCTGGTGCCCGGAGCCTCGGTCGGCGACCTGGTAAAGCAGGTGGGGGACTGTTATCAGGGCAACGCGGGCGAAATCGCACAGGCGGTGGAGGCTTTCGTGGCGGAATTGCTGGCCGAGGGCATTCTGGTTCCCGGGCCGGGAACGGGCGTGCCACCTGAGCCGCAGGGGGGCCGTCAGCCGGTGGCGACGGCGGCAAAGAGTGAGTTCAAACCGCCGGTTTTGAACAAATATTCCGACATGCAGGAGTTGCTCCTGCTGGATCCGATCCATGAAGTCGATGCCACCGGTTGGCCGTCCAGCAAGCCCCTGTAACCGCATGTCGGCAACTGGGTGGTGACAACTCCACGTGAACGTCGGTGACGCCAATCAGATTGCCACCCGCCGGCAAGAATTGCTGTTGCGGGCCGCTGTCGCAAAAGGACCGGCGGCGCTGGCGGCTTGGCAGGCGTGGAGCCGCGCCGTTGATATTGAGACGGACCTTGACCACGGGTCATTCCGGCTGCTTCCCCTCCTGTACGTGAATCTCCAGCAGATGGGGGTGGTTGACCCTCTGATGGGCAGGCTCAAGGGGATTTACCGTCAGGCTTGGAGCAAGAATCAAACGCTGTTCCATGACCTGGCAATCGTGGTGGAGCGTCTTCAGGCGGCCGGCATCAAAACCATGCTTCTCAAAGGGGCGCCCCTATCCCTGCTTTATTATAAAAACAATGGCGCCCGGCCGATGGCCGATATTGACCTTCTGGTCCCCCATGCCCAGGCGCGCCCGGCCTACGACCTGCTGGTGGCGGCTGGTTGGACGCCCACTCCGACCTTGAATGAGGGGCTGCTGAACTACGATCATTCGTTGCATTTCACCAACGCGAGCGGTCGGGAGCTGGACCTCCATTGGTGTCTGTTTCATGGGTGTTGCCATGGCGACGAGACTGATTTTTGGGCGACGGCGGCGCCGGTTCGGATGGCGGGGGTCGCCACCTTGGCACCCGGCCCCACCGAGATGTTGTTCCACACGGTCGTCCATGGGATGGCGTGGAATCCGGAGCCGCCGATCCGCTGGGTGGCGGACGCCATGACGCTGATCCAGTCCCCGGATGCGGCCATTGACTGGACACGCCTGATCCAGCTGGCGGAACGGCACCGGGTCGGCTTGCGCTTGAAAAATGGCCTGGCCTATCTGGGGGCCGCGTTTCCCGCCGCGGTTCCACCCGCGGTCATGGACGCCCTGAATCATCTCCCGGTGCGCTACCTGGAAAAGATGGAATATCGGTTTCTCATGACGCCACAAGACGTGCGAAAGCGCCGGTCGTACGGCACGTTTTGTTACCATCTGGCGGTGTATCGCCGGCTGACGTCCCACGGCCGTCGGCGCGTCGTTGGCGGTTTCGCCGGTTATCTCAAATGGGTCATGCACACTGGTAGCGCAGCCGGTCTTTTCTGCCGGTTGTTGCATCGGGGCATCCGGGTGACAACGTCTGGCCTGTTGAATCGGCGTGACGGAAAGACGTTGGTCTGAAACTATGGCGGATAGAAAGACGTTTTTTGATGGTGCGGCCTGGCGTTATTTCCTTGGCTTTTTCCGGCGGCAGTCGTTCCTGATCGTGCTGAGTTCCATGGGCTCGGCGGCGCAATCTTTGGTCGTGCTGCCAACCTTGTATTTGGTCCGCTACCTCTTTGATGTGGCGATTCCCCAGAACAAAATCCAATTGATCGTCTGGGCGGGGGCGGGCATTTTTGGCTTCCGGATGGTGAATTCCGCGGTTTCACTGTGGCTGCGGGCGGTCAATATCAAGATCATCAATACGGCCATTTTTAGTTTGCGCGAGGATCTTCTGCACAAGCTGTATAGCTTCTCCCGCGGTTTTCATACACAATCCGATCAGAAAGTCATTCAGGCCAGAATCGTGCAGGACACCGAGCGGCTGAGCACGATGAGCAACACCATTCTGTCCCGGATCTTTCCCGCCCTGTTGACGAGCCTTTCCCTCTGCCTGGTCCTGCTCTTCCTCAACTGGTCGCTCGTGCTGGTCATGGTGGCGCTCTTTCCCTTGGTTTTTGTGGTCAACCGGCATACCATGAAGATCGTCAAGGACCGGGTGTTTGTGTTTCAGCGGGCCTTTGAATCGTTCAGTCGAGGGATCTGGTTCGTCCTGAGGTATATGGATCTGACGCGGATTCAGACCGCGGAAGACCTTGAAGTGGCGCGGCAGACCGCCACCATGCGGGAATTGCGCGATCAGACCGGTCGCATGTCCTTCATCTATGCCGTTCATGCCCAGGTGCAGCAAACCCTCACGGGACTGTCCGGCATTCTGATCCTGGTCATCGGCGGCGCGTCGATGGTGAATGCGCGCATGACGATCGGCGAGTTTCTGTCGTTTTATGTGGCGGCCATGTTTCTTTACGGCCAGGTGGACGCCATCACCGCCTCGTTGGTGGATTTGGTGAGCGGCAATGAATCGCTGACGACGCTCTACGGGCTGGCCGGGACCACGGACGTTCAACCGTATCGGGGAAAAAAACCGATTGACTTCAAGGGGGTGATCACCTTGGACGCGGTGTCGTTTGTCTATGACCGGCAGCCGGTGCTGAAGGCGGTCAATCTGACGATTCAGCCGGGTTCCAAGATTGCCATCATCGGCACCAACGGCGCCGGCAAAAGCACGGCCATCGAGCTCATTCTCGGCTTCTATGCGCCCCGCCAGGGCCGGCTGTACGCCGACGGCGTTCCCTATGATGAGCTGGACCTTGTGCAGTTGCGGCGTTCGATTGGCGTGGTCATGCAGAATCCGCCGCTGTTTTCCGGGACGATCCTCGAAAACCTGGCCTATGGCACCCCGGACGCGGACCGCAACCGGATCGTCGACGCCTGCCGGGTGGCCCTGGCCGATGAATTCATTCAGCAACTGCCGAATGGCTATGATACCCAAATCGGCGAAGATGGCGTCTTGTTCTCGGGGGGGGAAGGGCAACGCCTGGCAATCGCCCGCGCCCTGTTGCGGCGCCCGAAACTACTGATCTTGGACGAGCCGACCAATCATCTGGACAGCGCCACGGTCACCCGGTTGATGGACCGTCTCGATCATCTCGCGGAGCACCCGGCGATCTTGCTGGTCAGTCACGACCGCAGTGTGGTTGCCCATGCCCGGGACGTTTATGAATTGGACAAAGGCGAACTCCGGCTGATTTCCGCGGCCACGTGAACGGTATGTCTCGTAAAAAATACGGTGTTTTCTGACATGCACAAACCGCAAAAACCCGAAGCTGAGCAGGTGGATTTTTTCCGGCGGAGTTACGAGAAGTTCGCGCTGGCCACGGCCGCGGTCGGCGACGTCAAGTTCTTCTATCGGATCGGCGGCACGACGGTTTGCCTCAAGTTTGCCGGCGAGGCATTGGTCCGCTGGCTGACCCCGGCCTTGGAGCATCTCCGGGTGCCGGATGACGGTGGCACTCCGGACTTGACGCTCTGCCTGTGGGACAGCCAGTCCACCGGCATTGCCATGATTCCGCCGCCGTGCACGCGGGACTGCTTTACCGACCGGGGCGACATCTGGGGCTTTCAAAGCAGCCGCATCAAGACCGCGTTTCATTGGATTGAATGCTCGGTCAATTTGTTGGATTTTGCGACGAAGACGGGGATTTATTGGGTGCAGACGGCGGAACACCTGCCCTTTTGGGTGCATGCCTCGCCGTTGCGGACGCTCCTGCACTGGTGGATGGAAAAGAACGGGTGCCAGTTGCTGCATGCGGCGGCCGTCGGCACGGCGGACGGCGCGGTCCTGATCACCGGCAAGGGCGGGGTCGGGAAATCCACGACGGCGTTGTCCTGCCTGCAGGCGGGCTTTGACTATTTGGGGGATGACTACGTCGTGGTCCGCCTGGAACCGTCGCCCACCGTGTTGAGCCTGTACAGCACGGCGAAACTGGATGCCGGTCACGTGGTGAATTTTCCGGCCCTGGCCCCCCTCGTCAACAATCCTGAAAAATTGGACCGTGAAAAGGCCGTCCTGTTTCTTCAGCCGTCCCGGGGCGACCAGATCGTGCGGGAACGGCCGCTGAAGGCGATTTTGACCCCGCGGATTGCGGGACGGCCGGAGACGACCTTCAGTGCGGTGTCCCGCTGGGAGATGCAGCGGGCGATGTCGTTCACCACCATGTCGCAACTGCCGCAGGTGGGGCGCCATACCCATGATTACATCAGCCGGCTGATCGCGACCCTGCCCCATTTTCGGGTGGAGTTGGGCTCCGTGTTGACCCGCATTCCCGACGCCATTGCCGGCCTGCTGGCCGGCGGCATGCCGGTGGCGCCGGACTCCCAGGCCGGAGCGTCTTCCGCGTCGCTTCCCGCCGGCGACCACCCGCTGGTGACGGTGATCATCCCGGTTTTTAACGGGCAGAAATTCATCCGGGACGCCGTGGACAACATCCTGCGGCAGAACTATCCGGCCCTGGAGATTATCCTGGTCAACGACGGCTCGACGGATCAGACCGACGCGATCATCAAGCAGCTTCCGGTCGATGTCCGTTACTTCAGCCAGGACAACTGCGGCCCGGGGGTGGCGCGAAACCGAGGCATTCGGGACGCCTCCGGCGAATTCATCACCTTCTTGGATGTGGATGATTTGTGGCCGGACAACAACCTGAACCGGCTGGTGGGGGAAATGCTTCGCGACCCGGAGCTTGAGGTGGTGCGTGGCTACGGACAACTGATGGAGCGGAATGCGCAAACCGGGGAGTACGATTTTATCGGCAACCCAAAGGAATCGTTTCCCCATTACATCGCCGCCGCGATCTACCGCAAGTCGGCTTTTGCGAAAGTGGGGCTGTTTGATCCCACCCTGCGCTTCGGCGAGGATGCCGACTGGTTTCTCCGTGCCGCCGAACAAGGTCTGAACATCAGACGCTTGGAAGAGACCACGCTGTATGTCCGCCGCCATGGAGGCAACATGACCGAGGGGCGGAACATGGTGGAATTGAATGCGATGAAAATCTTCAAGAAAAGCCTTGACCGCATGCGCGCCCGGGGCACGGGCGCGCCGCCGGTCAACGCCTGAACGCGTCACGCAGACCAGGGGGGCACCGGATGGGCGAAGCAACGATCAGTGTCATTATTCCCGTCTACAACGGCGCGCCGTATCTGGCGGAAGCGTTGCGCAGCGTTCAGGCCCAGCGCATTCCCGCCAGCGAAATCATCGTGGTCGACGACGGCTCAACGGACGGCACTGCCGACCTGGTCGGAACCGTGTTTCCGGCCGTGCGCTATCTTCATCAGGACAACGCCGGGGCCGGGGCGGCGCGCAACCGCGGCGTGGCCGCCGCGACCGGTGTGTTCCTGGCGTTTCTGGATGCCGATGATCTTTGGCTGGAGGACAAGCTGGCTCTCCAACTGGCCGCCTTTCACGCGGTTCCCGACACCGAGGCGGTGTTTGGGCAGGTCAGGCAATTTTACAGCCCGGAGTTGGACGCGGCCGCCAAAAGCCGGATCCGCTGCCCCGACGGCCTGACGCCCGGCTGGCTGCCCACAACCATGCTGGCCAGGCGCGATGCCTTTTTTCGGGTCGGGCTGTTCGAAACCAATTGGCAGGTGGGGGAGGGGGTCAACTGGATCTTGCGCGCCAAGGAGCTCAACCTCAAGACGGCCATGCTGCCGGACCTGGTTTATCTGCGCCGCCTGCATCAGACGAACAAGGGCATTACGCACCGCGACTGTGTCCAGGACCGGGTGCGCATCCTGAAGGCGCACCTGGATGCCGGACGCCGGCCGGCCAAGCGGTTTCCACCGGAAAGGTGAAAAAGAAGCCATGTCAAGTCATCCTTCCATCAGCGTGGTCATTCCCGTCTACAACGGCGAACGTCATCTCGGCGAGGCCATTGCCAGCGTGCTGGCACAGGCCGTGCCGGTCTGCGAAGTCATTGTTATTGACGACGGCTCCACGGACGGTTCCGCCGCCGTGGCGGAGCACTTTGGCGCGCCGGTCCGCTGCCATCGGCAGGCGAATGCCGGTGCCGGCGCGGCCCGCAATTCCGGCGTGGCCTTGGCGGGCGGGGAGTTTCTGGCTTTCCTGGATGCCGACGACCTTTGGACCCCGGACAAGTTGCGACGGCAATTGGCGGCCTTCGCCGACGATCCGGAACTGGAGATGGTCTTTGGGCATGTCTTACAGTTTTACAGTCCCGAACTGACGGAAGACGAACGCCAACGCCTCCGCATCCCGCTGGCGGTGATGCCCGCTTACCACCCCGGTGCCATGCTGATCCGCCGGGAAACGTTCCTGCGGGTCGGGTTTTGCAAGCCGGAACTGCGCATCGGCGACTTCGTTGACTGGCATGCCCGGGCAGTGGAATTGCCGCTGAAGAGCCGGCTATTGCCGGACATTGTCATGAAGCGGCGGCTGCACCGGACCAACCTAGGGTTGATGGCGCGGGATCAGCGCGCCGGCTATATCCATGCATTGAAGGCCGCCCTTGACCGGCGCCGGGCCAAACCGTCATGAACCTGCAAAAAACGACTTCTGTGTTGACCCTCCTCCTGGCCACCCTTCTGCTCTGCTGGGCGGCGTGTTATAACGGCTATCCCCTGGTCTATCCCGATACCGGCGGGTACCTCGGACTGGGGGGCAGCCCGTCGTTCCGGAGCTTCTTCTATAATCTTTTTCTCTGCCCGGCGCTGGGGTTGCATTCCTTGTGGCCGGTGGTGTTCATCCAGTCGCTCATCGCCGTCCATCTCCTGGGACTGGTGCTGCGGACGGTGTTCGGACTGGCCTCGCCG
Source organism: uncultured Lentisphaerota bacterium (assembly GCA_903896595.1). Taxonomy (GTDB): domain Bacteria; phylum Verrucomicrobiota; class Lentisphaeria; order Oligosphaerales; family CAITYL01; genus CAITYL01. Next base: position 3,336 of record CAITYL010000160.1, on the reverse strand, counting down.
TGGAACCTGCCCTTGGTGATGCTGCCGCTCTGCCTGCTGAGCAATCTTGCCTGGTTTACCGGCTTCATCATGCCCGATATCTTCACGGGCGTGCTGATTTTGGCTTTTTTCCTGCTGTTCTTCTGCGGGGCGCGGCTGGGCCGCGGCGAACAGCTCTATTTGACCGGGCTGGCCGTTTTGGCCATTACGGTGCACTTCTCGCATTTGCCGCTGGCCCTCGGCCTGCTGCTGGCCGGCGCCATGTGGAAACTGGCGGCGCGGCACCTGACGGCTTTTCCGCCGCCCGCCCTGGCGCGGGGCGTTTTCGCCGTTGCCATGGCGTTGGCGTTGTTGCTGGCCAACGGGTACCGAACCTACGGCCGTCTCACCATGGCCCCCGGTGGTTATGCGTTTCCGCTGGCCCGGCTGGTGGCCGACGGTCCCGCGGTCCGCTATCTCCGGGAACATTGCCCGGAAAAGCATTATGCACTGTGCGACTATCTCGACGAAATGCCGACGACCTCCGATGCCTTCCTGTGGCCGGAAGACAGCCCCTTCCGCAAGGTCGGCTGGATTGACGGCTACCGCCAGGAAGGGCGGGCGATCGTCATCGGCACCGTTTTGCATTATCCCTTCGAGGTCGGGCGGCTGATGGTGCGGAACACGTGGCATCAGTTGTTTATGTTCAGTAATGGGTATGGCATCGCGCCCTTCCGTCATTTGCCTTATCCCACCAACGACATCAAGGTGCATTTTCCCGGCGAGTTCAACGTTTACGCCAATTGCCGGCAGAACGAAAACCGCCTGGGCCTCAAATGGTTCAACGTTCTGCACTGGCTGGCCATCGCCCTCTGTGTGCCGCTGGCGGGGGCCGTGTGGTTGCTTTTTCTTCGCCGCCGCCAGGCCTTGCCGGTTCTGTTCCTGGCCGCCCTGGCCGTTGCCTACGGCCTGAGCGCGGTCGTCACCGCCGCCATCTCGGGGCCGCACAACCGGTACGGCAGCCGTCTGATCTGGCTGTTGCCGTTCTTCTGCATCGCCGCCGTTCTGCAACTGATTCGGGACCGTCGGAGACAGGCATGATCAAAACGCGGATCAAAGCGGCGTTGAAGGCGTTCATTTATCCCGCGCTCCTTCAGCGGCCCCCGCCGCCACCGCCCCACGTCTTTCCGAAACCGGCACCCGAGCCGCGGATCGTGCTGGACAATCAGCTGTTGGCCGGAAAAAATGTCCTGATCACCGGCGCCGGGAAAAATTGTGGCCGCGCCATCGCCCTCGAAATGGCCAAACAAGGCGCCAATGTCTTCTTCACTGACTTTAGTGACCAAGCCTGCGTCAGTCTGGAACATGAACTGGCGGTTTATCCGGTCAAGGTCAAAGGATTTGTCGCGGACATCACCCATACCGCCGAAAGTGACGGCATTGTTGAATACCTGAACCAAAACACGATCCGCATTGATGTTCTGGTCAATAATGTCGGCCGGCAAGTGACCGGGATCGGCCTCGCCGGTCTGACGGTTGAGGCCTGGCAACAGACCTTCCAAACCAATGTGTTTGGTCCGCTCTATCTCACCCGGCTCGTGGCCGAACAGATGATCGCGAACGGGGTTCAGGGCTCGATTCTTTTTCTTACGTCCATTCATCAGGACGTCATTTCCCGCTGGCCCAGTTACAGTGCCTCAAAAGCCGCCTTGGCCATGCTGATCAAAGAATTGGCGGTGGAGTTGGCGCCCGCGATGATCCGGGTCAACGGCATAGCTCCCGGTTGGGTGGTGGAAGAGGAGCATGGGCAACCGTTGCGTCACGAGTATACCCCCCTCCATGGCTGCTCGATCGCGCCCTGCTATATTGGGCGGGCGGCGGTGTATTTGGCGGCGGATTATTTCTCGGCCTTCACGACCGGCACGGTGCTTAAACTCGATGGCGGTCTCAGCTTATACAATCATCGGGTGGTGCAAGAACCACCCGTCCCAAATACCACTGGCGGGTGACGTCACCCGCAAGTTATAGACATTTTTTCCGGTTCCGGCCGCGGCCGGAACCTTTTGAGTGGCGGTGGCTCGACACCGCTTTCGTACGGTTCACTTCATGACTGGTGTGCAACCCATTTCACGTGCCGGGAGCCATCCTCCCGTCCTGGCCTCTTGGCCAACCCTGCGCGCGCTTTACGCCGGCCTGCTGGCGGCGTACGGCCCCCAAGGCTGGTGGCCGTTGCTCGGGCACGCCGGGGTGAACCCCACCAAAAGCGGTTCGGTGACCGGTTATCATCCCGGTGACTACAGTTTCCCGCACACGCCGGCCGAGGCCTTTGAGATCGGCTGCGGCGCCATTCTCACCCAAAACACCGCCTGGCCCAATGTTGAGAAAGCGCTTCTGGCGCTGCACTCCGCCGGGTGGCTGGATCCGGCCGCCCTTTTGGCCGCGCCGCCGCCCGAACTGGCCCTGGCCATTCGTTCCGCCGGCTATTTCAACAGCAAGGCGGAAAAACTACGGCATTGGGCAACCTTCTGGCGCGCCTTGCGTCCCAGGGAAACGCCGTCCCGTGAGCGTTTGCTTGCCGTGTGGGGCATCGGCCCGGAAACCGCCGACAGCATCCGGCTTTACGCGTTCGGACAATGTGAAATGGTGGTCGATACCTATGCCCGCCGGGTGCTGTCGGGCCTGGGGTTCTGCCCGTCAGACGCGGGGTATGACGCGCTCAAACAGCTGTGCATCAACGCCTTGCCGGCCAGAGTGGACGTCTACCAGGAGTTCCACGCCCTATTGGTCGAACACGCCAAACGCCTCCGGGCCATTTCGTGATGTGGGACTCTGCCCCAAGCCCCGCTCAAGGAACCCATTCCTTGTCTTCAGGAAGTGCCAGTACTGGGCACCGCTGAACGCCAGAACGTGTGATCGTTGTCGCAGGAAGCGGTGCCCGGGACCGGCACTTCCTGAAGCATGCCTCGGGGATTCCAAAGGTTCCAACGGGACAGGTCCTTTGGCATTTTTTGGTTTCAATCCACGCCCCCCGTGTGAGGGGCGACGGGCGTTGGCCTTGTCCCACAGGGTGGTGTCGCGGTTTCAATCCACGCCCCCCGTGTGAGGGGCGACATGCGTCCCGACGTGGACAAGCCAGGCCCCACTTGTTTCAATCCACGCCCCCCGTGTGAGGGGCGACCGAAACCCACGAACCCCTCACCGAGGTAATCGTTGCAATCCACGCCCCCCGTGTGAGGGGCGACCGGCAGTCCGCTACATGCTGGACGAGAACGCGCGGTTTCAATCCACGCCCCCCGTGTGAGGGGCGACCGGGATTCACCGCGCGGCACGGTTCGCGAGAAGGTTTCAATCCACGCCCCCCGTGTGAGGGGCGACGCG
>CAITYL010000159.1 GCA_903896595.1 uncultured Lentisphaerota bacterium | reverse complement strand
ATTGCAACGTGGTACATCAGAAGAGGTTTACAGTGACGTGTGCAGGAACGATTTGGCATCTACCAAAGTTATCACCAAACCATTGAAGCGACCTAGAAGGTCGGGGTATTTACCCCCACTAGGAATAAAAAAAGGGCGGAACTGGTGTGACGCCATCGATTTCCGCCCGAGGACGGGCGGCTCCCGGTCTTGACATAACGCCGAGATAAAAAAGCGGCAAAGGAATTGCCGCACTCCAAGAACGGTGCCACCGTGATCCGGACTTTTGAAAACACCTCAAAAACGCTTCGCTTTACCTTCGTGCCCTTCGTGTCTTCGTGGTGAAAAATTTTATGGAGTACTCACATGCGCACCATTGACCTGGAAACCATTCTGACCCGCATCCCCCGAACGCGGATCGGCGTCATCGGGGATTTTTGCCTGGACGTCTACTGGGACGTCGACCTGAGCCGCGCCGAGATTTCCGTGGAAACCAAACAGCCGACGCGGCCAGTCCGGGGGCAGCGCTACAGCCTGGGCGGGGCGGGGAATGTCGCCCACAACCTGCGGGCGATGGGGGTGGGCCAGGTCGCCGTGTATGGGGTCACCGGCCACGACCCGTTCGGCTACCAGATGCGGGCGTTGATGGCGTCCCTGGGTATCGGCGCCGACGGACTGCTGGAACAGACTGAGGCCTGGATCACCCACGCCTACATCAAACCGATCGAGGCGGGCCGCGAGGCAAACCGGATCGACTTTGGCAACTACAACCGGTTGGCCGACGCCACCGCCCGCCAACTCGTGACCAAACTCGAACAGGACCTGCCGTCGCTGGACGCGGTGATTATCAACCAGCAGGTGGTCAACGGCATCCATCTGTCAACGGTGTTCCAGGACGGGCTGAAAGCGCTGATCAACGCCCATCCCGGAGCGCGGTTTTTTCTGGACAGCCGCGACCTCAGCCAGCTTTACGCGGGCAGCATCCGCAAGCTCAACGCCTACGAGGCCACCAAACTGGTCGGCGGCACCTACACCCCGCAGGACGTGATCTCGCTGGACGAGGCCGGCCGGGCCGGCCAAAAACTGGCGGGAGCCTGGGGCAAGCCGGTCTTTGTCACCCGCGGCGACCGCGGCTGCCTGGTGGTGGACGCCAGCGGCATCCAGGCCGTGCCCGGCCTGCACATCATCGGCGGCGTCGACCCGGTCGGCGCCGGCGACAGCATGCTCGCCGGCCTCGCCGCCGCCATGGCGGCCGGCCGCGATCCGTTCATCGCCGCCGCCTTCGGCAATTTTGCTGCCGGCGTGACCGTGCAAAAACTCCACCAGACCGGCACCGCCACCCCCGACGAGATCCGCGCCATCGGCACCGCGCCCGACTACATCTTCCAGCCGGAAAAGGCCGAGGACCTGCGCGCCGCCCGCTATTACCACGGCTCGGAGATCGAGATCACCGGCGACGAGGCCCCCGCGGGCCTCGCCATCGCCCATGCCATCTTTGACCATGACGGCACCATTTCCGTGCTGCGCGAAGGCTGGGAAAAAATCATGGAACCGATGATGGTCAAGGCCATTCTCGGCCCCGTCTACGCCACCGCGGACGAGACCACCTACCACAAGGTCATCAACCGCGTCCGCACCTTTATCGACAGCACCACCGGCGTCCAGACCCTGGTCCAGATGCAGGGCATGGTCCGGCTGGTGGCCGAGTTCGGATTCGTGCCGAAGGCGGAAATCCTGGACGAGCACGGCTACAAGGCGATCTACAACCACGCCCTGCTGGAACTGGTCAAACAACGCCTCGGCAAATTCGAACGCGGCGAGCTGACGGTGGACGATTTCGCCATCAAGGGCGCGGTGGAATTCCTCTCCCACCTGCACGGCTGCGGGGTCAAGCTCTATCTGGCCAGCGGCTCGGACGAAAGTGATGTGATTGCCGAAGCCCAGGCCCTCGGCTATGCCCACCTCTTTGAGGGGCGCATCTACGGCGCCGTCGGCGACGTGGCCAAGGAAGCCAAGAAGATCGTCATGGACCGCATCCTCAACGCTGTCGGCGCCGCCAATGTCCAACGCATGGCCGCCTTCGGCGACGGCCCGGTGGAGATCCGCGAGATCAACAAGCGCGGCGGCCTCGCCGTCGGCATCGCCAGTGACGAGGTCCGCCGCTTCGGCCTCAATACCACCAAACGCAGCCGCTTGATCCGCGCCGGCGCCGATCTCGTCATCCCCGACTTCTCCCAACGCACCATCCTCTACACTATATTAGGCATCAACTGATTATAAATTCATGTGGGGGCGCCGCCCCCAGGCCCCTGCCAAAGGGACCTGTCCCTTTGGAATCCCCGAGGCATTCCATTTTGCGGGAGCCGGTGCTATGCGCCGCCGCCGAAGACAATGCCGATGGGTTCGGGCGTTTCGCGGCGCACAGTACCGGCTCCCGCAAAATCAAGATGTCGGGATTCTCAAGGGACGAAGTTCCTTGAGCGGGGCCTGGGGCAGAGCCCCACATCGCTTACATTAAACGCAAAAGGAACATCACATGCCTTATCCACAGTTGGATCGTGACCGGTTGAAGATGCACGTATTGGCGGAGCGTCACAGCAAGGTCAGCATTGCCCGGGATCATTTGTCGGTGAATGCGCCGAGCCGTGAGTTTACGGGGGCGGGGGCGGCGGTGTTTCAGGAGGCGGTGGAGCGGATCCGCGAGGCGCGGAAAAACGGCAAGCCGGTCATGCTGACCTTTGGCGCGCACGCCATCAAGAACGGTTTGTCGCCGGTGTTGATCAAGCTCATGGAAGAGGGCTGGGTCACGCACCTGGCCACCAACGGCGCGGGCATCATTCACGACTGGGAGTTCGCCTATCACGGCAACTCCAGCGAGGACGTGCGCGCCAACGTCGCCAGCGGCACCTTCGGCATCTGGCAGGAAACCGGGTTCCACATCAACCTGGCGCTGGTGGTGGGCGCGTACGAGGGCTTGGGCTACGGCGAGGCTGTGGGCGCCATGATCCAGAACGAGGCACTGACCATTCCCGCGGCGACAGAGCTGGCCGCCGTGGTGCGCGACACCGTGGAAAGCGATCCTGACCGGGCCGCGGCGGCGGCCGACCTGCTCTACACCGTCCGCAAATTCAACCTGGCCCCCGGGCGGCTGGCCATTCCGCATCCGTTCAAGCAATACAGCGTCCAGGGCAACGCCTACCGCCTGCGGGTGCCATTCACCGGCCATCCGATGATCGGGCACGACATCATCTACAACCACCCGCTCAACCACGGCGCCGCCATCGGCCGCACCGCGCTGCGCGACTTTCTGGCCTTTGCCAACCAGGTCAGCCAGTTGGACGGCGGCGTTTATCTGTCGGTCGGCTCCGCCGTCATGTCGCCGATGATCTTTGAAAAATCCCTGGCCATGGCCCAGAACCTGATGCTGCAACAGGGAAAGCACATCGACCGGCACTTCATGCTGATCGTTGACCTGGCTCAGAGCACGTGGGACTGGAGCCGGGACGGCGAACCGCCCATGGACAACCCCGCCTATTACCTGCGCTACTGCAAGACCTTCAGCCGCATGGGCGGCACCATGCATTACCTCTCCGCCGACAACCGCGACTTCCTGCTCCAACTCCACCGCACCCTCGCGGGGAACTAGCCGGCTACGGGGACGGATGTGGGGGCGCCGCCCCATAAGCGCCAACTTGTTTTATAACCACTTTAACGAGAACGTTCAACGTTCAACATTCAATATTGAATAACGACAATGCCCAAAAATCGTTAAAAACCGGATTTTTTAATCACTGAAAAAGACTTGGCGTGCTGCATTCTTGTCAATTCAATGTTCGATGTTGAATGTTCACTGTTGGACGTTCGACTTATTAAGTTAGCGCTTATGGGGCGCCGCCCCCAAACCCCTGCCAAAGGGACCTGTCCCTTTGGAATCCCCTAGACAATCTTCAGGAATGGCCGGCCGGCAATTCCTGAAGTCGGCTTGTT
>CAITYL010000158.1 GCA_903896595.1 uncultured Lentisphaerota bacterium | reverse complement strand
CAAACCTGTTTGTTTCTTTTTGCGGATTTCGCAGGCAGCCTTGCGGTCCCACACGTGGTCCGCGGCGTGGGGCTGCCTGCGAAATCCGCAACCCGGTTGCCAAGCCGCCGGGGCGGGGTATGGTGAATGCCGGCAAGATTGCCAACGGTTTTGGAGGACAGCATGGTGCGTGTGATCTTGTGCGGGCGGCATCTCGACGACTTGCGCCAGATCCTGGCGGGATTCCCGGTGCGGGAAGTGACGGACCGCCCCGACCTTATCCTGTCCTATGGCGGCGACGGCGCCCTGCTCGGTGCCGAACGCGCATTTCCGGGGGTGCCCAAGCTGCCCTTGCGCGACCGGCGCGCCAATCCCCATTGCCCGGACCATGGCGAAGAAGCGACCCTGGCGAGCCTGATCGCCGGGCGACTGAAGGAAGCATGCCTGATCAAGCTGGAGGCGACCGTGACGGGCCATGCCGCCCAGCCGCTCACCGCCGTCAACGACATTGTCGTCCACAATCGGGTCATCAGCAGTGCCGTGCGCTACCGAGTTTGGCTGGATGGTGAGTTGTATGCCAATCAAGTGGTCGGCGACGGCTTGGTGGCCGCCACGCCGTTCGGCAGCAGCGGGTACTACCGCAGCATCACGCATAGTATCTTTAAAACCGGCATGGGCCTGGCCTTCAACAACTCCACCGAGCCCACGCACCATTTGGTGCTGCCGGAGACCGCCGTGGTGCGCGTACAAATCCTCCGCGGCCCCGCCATCCTGCTGGCCGACAACGCCCCCGGCCGCATCACCCTGGCCGCGGGCGCCGAGGTCGTGATCCGGCGCAGTCCGCAGGTCGCCACCGTCCTCGGCCTCGAGATTTTCCGCTGTCCCGCCTGCGCCCGGCGGCGCCAGGACAACCCGGACGCGGGGTGAAAAACGGCGGCGGCCCATGGCGCCACATTTATGGAGCCGCTTGCAAAACCCACGGTTGCCATCCTTACAATATGCGATATTCGACCTTTTCCTTCCCAGCCCGGAACGTTAGTGACGGACCCCCAAAAAAATTAAATATCCAATATCCAACAAGGAATGTCCAAGGAAAAAGCCATTCAGTTCGTGAAAAGCGCGCCCCCGCATTAACTTGGACATTGGATATTCCTTGTTGATTATTGGACATTCAAACCCCGTGGACCCGCAAAACCATGACCTCTGCCCCGTTGTTGATTTTGGCCCTCTGCGCCCTGGCCGCCTATCTGATCGGCGCCATTCCCTTTGGCCTGCTCCTGGGCTGGCTGCGCGGCCTTGACATCCGGAAGCAGGGAAGCGGCAACATCGGCGCGACCAACGTCACCCGGGTGCTGGGCAAGGCATGGGGCTACCCCTGTTTCGCGCTCGACTTCCTCAAGGGCTGCCTGCCCGTGCTGGCGGCGGCGCACTGGGGCGCGCCGGCTCTGCCAGCGGCCTGGGCGGCCTGGGCAGCGGTCCTGGCGGCGGCGGGCGCCGTGGCCGGCCACATCTGGCCGGTTTACCTGGGCTTCAAGGGCGGCAAGGGCGTGTCCACCACGCTCGGCGCCCTGCTGCCCGTGGCGTTTTGGCCGGTGCTGATCATGGGCGCGGTCTGGGGGGTGGTGTTCTTTCTCAGCCGATACGTGTCCCTGGCCAGCATCATCGCGGCCGCGGTGCTGCCATTGGCGGCGCTGGGCCTGCGGATGGGCGGCTGGCGCCCGTATGGTTGGCCGGAAATCGGGCTGCTGGGCGCCTTGGCCGTCCTGATCATCGCCAAGCATCACAGCAATATCCGCCGCCTGCTCAACGGCACGGAACACCGGTTCGGAAGATCATGACGGATGGAACGGCAACGATGAATTTTAAGCACATTCACCACGATAGAACGCGAAAGATCGCAAAAGAAAATGCGGGTCAGCGCTTTGGCCATTTGTAGGCGGCAATGGAGGCATTCTCCAGCAGGACGCGGTTGGAACTGGCCTGATTGACCGTGCCAATGACCTCAATTTCGTCACCCTTGCTGAACACCACCATTTGGTTCACGATCTTGCTCCCCGAACGGATCACCAGCTTGCCCCCGCCATCCTTGCTGATCATCATCTGCCATCCCCGGTCGTAGTGATTCTCAATTTCCGGCTTGCGCATGCGGCAGCGCAGGTTGCCGTCGAGCAACATCAGAAACCCATCCCGGCCATCAGGGTCCAACCGCTGAATATGGCCTTGGACACGCAATTTTTTGCCATTGAAATCAGCCGGCGCCGCCATAATGGCATCGGCCGTGGCGGCATCAACGTCCTGGTCCTGGCTCAATTCCCCGCTGGCGTTGTTGCGGGCATCGGCATAGGTCGTGTAGGAATTATTCTCGGGGAGGCCGTATTTGTGCCACTGGCCATACTTGTCGTAATATTGCCCGGCAATCTTGGGCCAGCTATAGCGTACGACCTTGGCATCGGCAACCATGATCCGGTTGCTGCCCTTACTGCTGACGGTGCCGGCCACCTCGACTTCCTCACCGACCCGAAACAGGGTTTTTCGGGCGTCTTTCACCTCCGGGTGAAACAACCGAATCGAAGCGCCGCGCGTGCCCGAAACGCACTGCACCTTCATTTCGGAATATTTGTTCTCGATCGGGGCCTTGGCCAAACGGCAGCGCAGGCCACCATCAAACAGCAGTTGGAAAAAGTCCTTGTCATCGTCTGACGCCGCCGATTTGACGCGGCCGCGCACGGTGACCTCCTTGTCCTCCCAGTCGGCCGGCTTGGCCATGATCGCCTCGACGGTGACCTCCTCGCCACTGCCGGCATCCTCCGCCGCTTCATCCTGCGCCACAACCGCCAATGGCAACAGCAAACCACCCATCATGGCCAGCATCAAAATCTGCCGAAATGGTTTCATCCTGGTCCCTCGCTCCCGGTGTTCGGTTTTGGGGTTTCTTCCCGCCATCGCGCCCAATATACCCCGTCGCCGCCACGCCGGCACATCTTGACGGGAACTTTACGGCAACGGAAAGGTCAAAGATTAGGGCGGTGGCTTGCGGGCTGCCGAAACGCCGGGAAACGCAAACCCCAAAACGCCTTGCTCAGAGCTATATTATTTCGTTTAGCCATTTTCGGACTCGGACTGCCAGCCAAGACATGCCGCCTTTTTTCACCCGCAACTTATGTGTGGCCCTGACGTGGGATAATGCCCGCCGCGTCTATGGCGTGCGTCTCCGGCGCCTTGGCACGGCGATTCGGGTCGAGACCTGCTGGTCTCTGGAAACGGGCGAACCCGCCGATTTGGGCAGCCGCCTGGCCGCCGGCCGGAACGCCTTGGGCGCCGATGAAACCACCACGGTGGTGGCAGGCCCGGCGGGGTTGGTGGTGGGAGTGGCGGATTTGGCCATGCCCAAGCTGGGCGTGGCGGAGTTGCGCCAAGCCCTGGCATTCGAACTGGCCCGGCGCGCACCGGTGCCGCCGGAACGCCTGGCCTGGGGCTGGCGCGTTTTACCGCCGGATGCCGCCACGGCCAGCCAACGGCTCCGCCTGGGTTTTCTCCGGGAAACGGAATGGCGGCGGTTGCTGGACGACTTGGCCGGCATGGGCGCCGGGGTTGATCTTTGCCTCCCCCCCATTTTGGCACTTGATCCGGCCTTGGCCGGACAACCGGTTTTTTTCCCCAGCGACCCGGACCAGCCGACGGGCGCCGGCTTCATTTTCCGGACGGATGCCACCGGCAATCGCATCACCGAAGCCGTTGCCCCGGCACCGGAAACCATGTTTGGCGCGCCGACGGTTTCCCTGGCGACGGCCGGCGTGGAACTGGCTCCGGCAGTGGCCGCCCTGGAACCAGCGGTCCAGGCCCGTTTCGCCGGAGCGTTGATCCTGGGGCTTCATGGTTTGAGCGGTCAGGTCGCCGCCGATGTCCGTACCTGGCTGCCACTGCCCCGCGAACTCCGCATCCACCGCAACCGCACCGGCCGCGTCGCGGCGGTCGGCCTGGCCGCCTACCTGGCTCTGGTCACCGCCGTGGCGGTGGGACGCCGGGTGGCGGACAACGCCCGCCAGCTCAGCCAGATCAAAAGCGAGCTGGCCCAGGTGCAACAGAAAATCGCCGGCTTCAAGGCGCAACGCCAGGAACAGGAATTTTTGGACAAATTGGAGGGGGAATTCCGCGACGCCCGCCTGGACCGGCCGGGGTTTACCGCCTGCCTGGCCGAACTGACCCGGATCATCCCCAAAGACGCCTGGTCGCAAAGCGTCACGTGGACCGATGGCCGGGTCGAACTTGAGTTGCTGACCGCCAACGACACCATCAACCCGTTGTCGTTGCTGGAAACCTCACCGCTGCTGGGCAACGTGGAACCGGTCCGCAAAAGTTTGGACGCCAACAAGCAGACGTCCTGGCGGGTGCGCGCCGAAGCCATGAATAAGCCGGCATCCGCCCTCCCGCCGCCGCCCGCCACTCCTGCCGCGACGGCACCCGCGACATCCCCCGCGGACGGCGACGGCGCCGCCGTACGGGCGACCGGCCGGTCGCCCCTCCCCACCATGCCCCCACCCCCGCCACCACCAACGATGCCACCAACCGACGGCCAGCCGGCCGCTGACACCGACGGCACCGGGGAGAACGGACCATGAACGCACCCTGGCGCCATTGGTCCCCCCGACACCGCCTGCTGGCCGTCGCCGCCGCCGGGTTTGCCCTGCTGTTCCTCGGCTTCGGCGTGGATTGGCGGTTCCGGGACTGGCCAACCCAGGGGCATCTGACGGCTGAAGCCAAACGACTAAAGGGCTTTCATCGCGAGTTGGCCTCCCTGGAAAAGGACGCCCGAACACGGCAACGGCGCATCGCGGAGTTGCGGCGCCTGGCCGAGCCGTTGTGGCGCAAGCAGGACAAAAATGCGGCCGTCGAGGTCCAAAACGGCCTCGAAGATGCCGCGCGCCGCTCCGGCGTGACTCTTCAAAACGTGGGTGCCGCACGCACCGGCCGGATCAGCGACAACCTCTCCTCCGTCGATCTTTCCCTGCGGGTGGCGGGCAGCATGCGCGACGTCGCCAAATTCCTGGCTGAACTTGAGCGCCGGCAGCCGGCCTTCACCTGGGCCTCCTGCACGGTGCGCCCCGACAATCCGCGCGAACCTCAGGGCGTCACGGTTGACGGCCGGTTGCAAGCCATCCTGTTGTCCCCGGAAGCCGTCCCGTTCCTGGCGGATCCGACGGACCGGAAAGGCGGCACACCATGAACCGCTTTTTTTGGCTGCTCAATGGCGTCCTCCTCGTCGTCGGTTTGCTCGTCACACTGGCGGCCGTGCGCTTTGAACCCAGTCATCCGACGTCAAGCCCGGCCGGGGTCACGGCGGATGAGCCGCGCACCGGCAAAACGGCAGGCGGCACACGTCAACTGCCCGCCGGCAACCGGGTGCCACCACGCGGCCCTTCCCCGGAAGTGGTTGAGGTGATCTGGAAGCAGTCCCTCTTCCGCCCTGACCGCGGCGAAGACGGCGCCGAGGGTGGCGCGGCGGCGGCGGAAAATGCCCGAACCACCGACATGGAACTGGTCGGCATCGGCCAGATCAACGGCGAAGGCGCCGCGATCATCTTGATCCAGAACGGCGCCAGTGGCATGCTCCCGCCCGGCCGCCGGCCAGACCTGCCGGACACCCCGGGACTGGCAACGCCTTTTGGCCGGCGCGGCGCCGGCGGACTCCGCCGGACCCCTCCCGGCCGGACCAGCACCGCCCGAGGCGGCGGTGAAAGCAGCGGCCAAACCCATATCTTCCGGCTCAACCAACGGGTGGGCACCAGCGGGTTTGTGGTCAAAGAAGTTCGAATCGACACGGTGGTCCTCCTCCGCGGCGCCGAGGAACGCGTGCTCAAATTGGACCGCAACGACGCCAGCAGCAAAACGCGCCAGGAGAGCGCCACCCGGGACGCCGTGGCACGCGTACCGGCCACCCCCCCGCCGCCGCCCGCCCCCGGCCTCCCTGGCCGGCCGACGTTCCCCGGCGGCGGCATCAACGCTCCGCCCGCCTTCAATGCCGCTGGCCAGCCGGCGGCGGCCGGCATGCCGGGTACCTTCCCCTCCCGCGAAGAACGCATCCGTACCGCCATTGAAGCCCGCCGACGCCTGATGATGGACGCGCAACAACCGCAAAACACCCCGCCCCGACCATGAGCGAGAAGCAATCTTTGGGAGTTATAGGAGCTCTGAGAGTACTGGGAGCTATGGAAAACCTGGCATCCTCCCAGTACTCCCAGTACTCCCAGTGCTCCCAGAACTCCCAGTCCCAGTAACTCAACCCAAGGCAATACCATGAAACCACACTTACCCTTCTGGCTGGGCCGCACACGCCTGGGCGCCCTGTTGACCGGCGCCCTGTCCCTGCTGTTGCTGGGCGCCTGCCATACCGCCCAAAAAAGTTCCGAGAACGCCAAGATGGAAAAAGTCACCGAAGCGGTGCAGGCCGCCAACCAGGCCGGCCAGGCCCCGGTCAAGACCCAAACCCTGGATGAAAAACCCATCATGGTCAACCAGGTGGCCCCGGACAAGGCCAGCGACACGAGCAAAGAGGGCGCCCTGCCCGTGCGCAAGATGCCCGCCGCCACCACGTCCCCCGCGACCACCGCCACCGGCGCCCAGCCCGCCGGACCAGTCGTCGGCCCCAAACCGGGCACGACCTATCCCAATAATCTGGTCAAGGGCATCAAGGACCCGGACGCCAAAGTCAAGGTGTTGTTCAATTTTGACGCCGCCCCGGTGACCGAGGTGGTCCCCCTCTTTGGCTCTTTGCTCAATTTCAGCTACCTCATCGACCCCGCCATCAAAGGTTCGGTGACCATGACCGTGGACACCGAGATGACCGCCCGCGAGGTATGGGCCATGTTTGAGGAAATCCTCTGGCTGTCCGGCGGCTACGCCTCGCGCAACCCCGGCTACGTGCATGTCCTGCCCTTGAGCAAGATGCCGCAGGAGCGGCGATTGCTGGGCCGCTATGATCCGGCGGCCAATGTCGAGGTCGCCATGCTGCCAGTCTACCAGGCCAAAAGCGCCGATCTGGTCGCCGCCCTCACCCCGTTCAAAACGGAAGGCGCCACCATCACCGACTTCCCGCGCCTGAACAGCCTGCTGATCGTCGAAGCCCCGGCCAATATGGCCAAGCTGCGGGAACTGGTCGTCATGCTCGACGGCAAAGGCGAGGCAGGGTGGCCCCAAAGCTGCATCCGCTGCCAAAAAGTGGACGCCGAAATCGTGCGCGATGAACTGATGGCGCTCCTGCCCGTGCTCGGCCTGCCGGTGACCGACAAGACCTCCACCGGCGGCGAAATCAAGATCACCGCCCTGCCCCGGCTCCAGGCGATCATCGTTTCCGCCGCCCTCCCCGAGGTGGTAGAGGAAGTGGAACGCTGGGTCCGGGCGCTGGACCAGGAAAACTTGGCGGAACAGGAAAACATTTTCTTCTACAACGTGCGGCACAGCACGGCGGAACACCTGGCGGAAGGGCTCGGCGTCTTCTTCAATACCAGTGGCCTGACCAGCACGGCTGCGGAAAGCACCAAGTCCACCTCAAGCAAAGCCAGCGGTTCCGGATCGGGCTACGGCAGCGGCTCATCCTCGTCTTCAAACCGCAACAACCAAGGGGGCAGCTTTTCCGGCACCAGTAGCGCCGGCTCACGCTCGTCCACCTCTGGCCAGAGCCGCACCGGCCAGCAACTGCCAGGCCGCACCGGCGATCAGAACAATAAGGAAAACGGCGCGCCCAAAACCGTCTTTGACACCCCGGTCACCCTCTACGCCGACAGCGACCAGAACCGGCTGACCATCCGCACCACCCCCCGCGCCTACGCCATGGTCGAGGCCCTGCTCAAGCGCCTCGACGTCCCCCCGCGCCAAGTGCTGATCCAGGCCATTCTTGCGGAAATCACCCTCAATAAAACTACGGAATACGGCTTTGCTTATGCCGCCAAGTTCAACTTGGACGGCTACGATGCCACGTGGATGAGCAATGGCCTGCCGTCCATTGACAAGCCGTTCGGAGCCACCGGCCCGGTTGATCCGTTCGGCCTGGCCGGCAAAGGGTTCTTTCTCGGCTTCAAGAAAAATGACGTCATGGGCTTTATCCGCGCCGTGGCCGGCAACGCCAACGTGCGTGTACTGTCGGCGCCCCAGATTATGGCCGTCAACGACCAGGAAGCGGTGATTAACGTCGGTGAACAGGTCCCGGTCCGCACCGGTGACGACGGCTACACGGACAGTTCCACCACCGCCAATTACAATCCCTACTCCACCAATTCCTACACCTATATCGACACCGGGATTGTCCTCACCGTCACCCCGCACATCACCGCCGGCAATGTCGTAAAAATGGACATCCGCCAAGAAAAATCCGATCCGATCAAAACCGAATCCTCGAACATTGATTCCCCGACCATTCGCACCCGCACCCTGGAAACCAAGCTGGTGGTGCCCGATGGCGCCACGGTCTTGATGGGTGGCCTCATCCGCACCGACGAAACCGAAGTTCATAACGGCATCCCGCTGCTCATGGACATCCCTTGGCTCGGCGCCCTGTTCCGCACCAATGCAACGGAAAGCAGACGTTCCGAACTGCTGGTCGTGGTCACGGTCACCATGGTGGATGAAACCAGTGACGTGGACAAGCTCGCCTACCGCTACAAGAATGCCGTCCACGAAATTCGTGAACAAATGGGGAAATGACCCGACCCTGAAACCAAACCTTATACTGCGTTAGGCTGAAGCGTGTTAGGCTGTAGGCTGAAGGTAATTACGTTCTCACCCTAGCGCGGTATAAAACGCGCACAGGAACCCAATAGCACTTGACCCGCGCAACTGGATGGCACGGTTTTTGAGCCCCAACGGGGCAGCGGGAAAATAGCCCAGGGCAACGCCCTGGGTAAAACCAACATAACGCTTGCGCCCTGAAGGGGCAATGGAACAGAACGCATGCCGCAATCCCTGGCCAACCTATTGGTGCATTGGTGGAAGAAGTCAAACGTGGCAGTTCCCGCTGGATCAAAGGCCGATCCGCTGCCTTTTCCGGATTTTATTGGCAACACGGGTATGGGATGTTTTCCGTCAGCGAATCCAACCGGGATGCGGTAACCGCATACATTGCGTCACAAGAAGAGCATCACCGGAGAATGACGTTTCAGGAGGAATTCCGGCAATTCTTGGAAAAACATCGCATGGGGTACGACGAACAATATGTATGGGATTGAGCGTCGTCCCCTCCCCTTTCCTTGCCCCTTCAGGGCGGCGAAAAAAGAGAAGGGCGTGTACCCCAGGGCGTTGCCCTGGGCTATTGTCCCCGGCCCCGTTGGGGCGTAAATCCAATCACAGACAAGAAACCAATCTTCGAACCCCAACGCGGCGGCACGGTTTTTGAGCCCCAACAGGATGGCACGGTTTTTGAGCCCCAACGGGGCGGCGGGAAAATAGCCCAGGGCAACGCCCTGGGTAAAACCAACATAACGCTTGCGCCCTGAAGGGGCAATGGAACAACACAACCACAGAGTCGGGATAAAACCAATTTTCGCCCTGAAAGGGCCATGGATATGGACGCGGACTCAACCCAACCACCCCCGCCACTGCTCCCCGTGACGCCCGCCCCGCCACCCCCGGCGCCGGTGGAGGCCGGCCGCGAGGCGGCCCTGGCCGCCCTGGTGCGGACCGAACTGGACCGCGTGCTGGCGGCAGCCAGCGGGCCCGCCGCGGCGGCCGCCCCCCCGGCGCTCGCCGCCGGCAACGACGAATGGGCACTGGTGCATCAGGGCCGCCTCACCGAAGCAGACCTGCTGCGCATTTACACCGGGGCGTCAGGCCTGAAGCCACTCGACGAAGAACAGCATCACAAGCCGGAACCATTCCTTGAGGCGGCTTTCGACTTCCTCAGCCACTGGAACTGCCTGCCCTTGAGCTGGGACCAGAACAGCATCCTGCTGGCCGTGGCCTCGCCGTATCGCCTGGGTGAACTGGCCTGGCAGTGGCGGGTGTTCTTCGGACGCCACGCCAGTTTCGTGCTCGGCCGCCGCAGCTGGATCGAACGCCAATTGACCGAACTCTACGAAAAAAACCTCGAAGCCGCCGGAAGCCGCTTGGACGCCGACGGTGATGACAGCGAACAAGCCCTGCGCGACCTGGCCCGCGAAGCCCCCATTGTCCGCCTGGTCAATGACATGTTCAGCCGCGCCGCCGAAATGGGCGCCAGCGATATTCATGTCGAGCCCAGCGAAGGCGACCTGGCCGTGCGCTACCGCATCGACGGCGTGCTGCAAACCGTGCTCACCCCGCCCAAATCCCATTACGCCGCCATTTCCTCGCGCCTCAAGCTCCTGGCCGGTATGAACATTGCCGAACGCCGCCTGCCCCAGGACGGCCGCATCGACCTGCAGATCGGCCGCAACGCCATTGACGTGCGCGTCAGCACCGTCCCCTCCATGCACGGCGAAAGCATCGTTCTGCGCCTGCTGCAAAAGGATGTCTCCATCTTCGACCTGGGCAATCTGGGCATGGACGCCGCGCTCCGCGGCCCCTTTGAGGAAACCGTCCAAATGCCCCACGGCATGGTGCTGGTCGTCGGCCCCACCGGTTCGGGCAAAACCACCACCCTGTACTGCGTGATGAAACTGCTCAACCACGAATCCTCCAAGATCATCACCATGGAGGACCCGGTCGAATACCAAATGCCGGGGCTGACCCAGATCCAGGTCAAGACGCAGATCGGCCTGACCTTCGCCAACGGCCTGCGCTCCATCGTGCGCCAGGACCCGGACATCATTCTGGTCGGCGAGATCCGCGACCGCGAAACCGCCGAAATCGCCATCCAAGCCGCCCTGACCGGACATATGGTGCTGAGCACCCTGCACACCAACGACGCCCCGGGCGCCATCAGCCGCCTGCTGGACATGGGCGTGGAAGGCTTCCTGATTTCCTCGGCCCTGCTCGGAGTGCTCTCCCAACGCCTGGTGCGCCGGATCTGTCCCGACTGCCACGGCACCGGCCGGGCCGTCGTCGCCGCCACCGACACCCCCGACACCCCGAATGCCAAACCCGCAACCGCGCACCGGTGCCGCACCTGCGCCGGCAGCGGCTTCCGCGGCCGGGTCGGCATCTACGAATGGATGCACGTCAATGACGAACTGCGGCGCGCCATCAACGACCGCAAGGACGCCACCGAACTGGCCGGCATCGCCCGCCGCCACGGCATGCGCCCCCTGCGCGAAGACGGCGAGCTCAAAGTCCGCGCCGGCATCACCACCGCCGCCGAAGTGGCCCGCGTCTGCCAGCTCGACGCCGTGGCCTGATAGGCTATTAGGCTGTAGGCTGTTAGGCTGAAGGGAATCAACCGGTTTCCTGATGAGATTACCTTCAGCCAACGGCTGAACCTGCATTATTCATGAGACCGGATCGGCGTCTGCTGTAGCTGAGCGCTTGTAGCGCGGCAGCGACGTCCCGCCGGACTGCAAGCACTGAGTTACTGTGATGAATAATCCAGACCGGGAGCCGCCCGGCCTCGGGCGGACGAACCCGTCATCGTCGGAGACGCGCATCATTGGTTTGGCGGACGGTGGCCCCATAAAAAGGGCGGAACTGGGGT
>CAITYL010000157.1 GCA_903896595.1 uncultured Lentisphaerota bacterium | reverse complement strand
GGGAAGGGGGGTGCAGAGCGAACATGTGAGCCACCCGGCAGAGCCGGGACTGCGAAGCGCGAAGCGCGGGGGGAGCACCCTTTTTCAAAAGGGTGGCCCCAACACTGCTCATGCATCACGTTTAACGCATCATCCTTTCGACATTACGTTATCTGGCATGCGTCTTTTGGCGGCGACTCATCCCTTGCACCTGACCTATTGTCTGAACATCCACCCAGGCGAGAGCCGGGAGGAGGTTCTGGCGGCGGTCCGCACTCATGCCGTGGCGGTGCGTGACGCCGTGGGCCGGCCGGGGGCCTTCGGTCTGGGACTGCGCCTGGGCCGTGACGCCGCCGCCGGTTTTCGCGACCCGGCGGCGCGGCGGGAATTGCGGGAGTCGCTGGCGGCTGAAAATTTCTATGTCTTCACGGTCAACGCCTTTCCCTACGGCCGTTTTCATGGCGCGGCGGTCAAGGAAAAAGTTTACCAGCCGGATTGGCGCGATCCTGCACGGCTGGCTTATACGCTGGAGGTGGCGGAGCTGCTCGCCGCCCTGCTGCCGGAAGCGGTCGATGGCAGCATCAGCACCGTTCCCGGCGGGTATGGCGCGGATTTCACCGGTCCGGAAGACGATGCCGCGGCCTGGCAAAACCTGGCCCGCGCCGCTCTGGCCCTGGCCGACTTGCGCCGCCGCACCGGCCGGCTGATCCGGCTGGCGGTCGAACCCGAGCCTGACTGTCACTGGGAAAGCGCCGCCGCTTTTGCCGCGTCCTGGTCGGCCTGGCGGCGCACCCCCATCGCCCTGCGCCGGCTGGCCACCGCCAGTGGCGCCCCCGCCGTGGCCGTCCTGGAAAACGCCTTGGACACCCATCTCGGCCTGTGTCTCGACACCTGCCACTCCGCCGTGGTGTTTGAACCGCTGCCAGCGGCCTTGGCGGCTTTGGCGGCGGCGGGCGTGCCGCTGGTCAAGATCCAGATCAGCGCCGCTCCCCTGGCCCGGATCAGCGCGGAGACACTGGCACAACTCGCGCCTCTCGCCGAGCCGGTCTATCTTCATCAGACCCGCATCCGGCCGGCCAACGGCCCGGTGCTGCGTTTTCCCGACCTGGCCCCCGCCCTGGCTGCGGCCCGCGATCCCGCCCTCGCGGGTTGCGAACTCCGCACGCACTTTCATATCCCGCTGGGCCTTGACGGGTTTGGCGGGGTCGGTTCCACTCGTTGCGAACTGGACCCCGCCTTTTTCGCCTGCCTGCGCGGCGGCCTGTGTCCCCATGTCGAACTGGAAACCTACAGTTTTTCCGTCATGCCGGAACCGCTTCGCGCCCAGGGCGTCACCGCCAGCCTCGCCGCCGAGTATGCCTGGTTCCTCGCCCAGTTCGGCCGCTGAACGAACGGGCCTCCCGCCCCGAACCAGTCTGCGCGGCAAGTTGGTTGTTGGGAACCCCCTTTTGAGGAAAGGCGGTTCCCAAACCCTCCGTCAAACCTTTTTGTTGCCTTATACGCGGCGGGCGCTTCCACCACAAGCCCACGAACGCAAAGGCGATGATTTGCCAGAACAGCTTGTGGTGGAAGCGCCCGCCGGTATTAGGGATCAAAAGTTTTGGGAAGGGGTTTGGGGAGCACCCTTTTCCAAAAGGGTGGCCCCAACATTGTCCGACAAAACTGTCTTTGGTCCTCACATCAGGCCGGCATTGCGGAAGCTGGTGTGGTCGCAGGGATGGGCGGGGGTGCGGGCGCCGAGAATGACGTGATCCAGCACTTCAATGCCGACCACTTTGCCGGCGGCAATCAGGCCGCGGGTGCATTCGACATCCTGCGGCGAGGGGGTGGGGTCGCCCGCAGGGTGGTTATGGGCCAGAATGATGCGGGTGCAGTTTTCCTTGATCGCCTCCCGGAACACTTCGCGGGCATGGGCCTGGCTGCGGTCGGCCAGGCCAAGGGTGGCCAGCACGTCGCGCAACAGCCGGTGACGGCTGTCGAGCAGCAGCACATGGAACTCTTCCTGCGCTTTGCCGCGCAACGTCTCGCGCAGCCAGTCCGCCACTTCGGCGGGACTGCCCAGGTGGGGGCGGTCCGCCTGTCCGGTGGTTTGCAAGCGCCGGGCCAGCGCGAAGGCCGCCAGGACCGCCACCGCCTTGGCCGCGCCGACGCCGGGGGCGGCCTTGAGTTCCACCGGGGCGGCGGCGGCCAGGGCGTCGAGGCGGTGGTCAAAGCGCGCGAGCAGGTCGCGCGCCACGTCCACGGCCGAGCGTCGCCGTGCCCCGGTGCGCAGCAGGATGGCCAGCAGTTCTGCATCGCCCAAGGCGTCCGCGCCCTGGCGCCATAACCGTTCGCGCGGCCGCTCATGGGCCGGCAGGTCGGCGATCATGAACACCCCATCAGCCGGGAGAGCGGGAACTTCCGCCGGGAAGGGGGCGGCGGTTAACTGGGCGCAGGCGCTCATAAGTAACACCTTTGAATACACCATCATTAATAACTAAATAATATTAGTGTATTATAGGAGGTGGTGGCAGTTTTGTCAAGAGCGGGCGCACGGACGTGCACGGACCTTCACGGACTGGCACGGACAATCGGAACGGGCCAGGTTTTGTTCGTGGCAGTCCGTGCCCGTCCGTGTGCGTCCGTGCAGGGGTGCCCGGTGGGTTCACGGGCGCGCGGCGGCGGCCACCCGGCCGGCCAGGCGGCCGCTGGCGAAGGCCCAAGGCAGGTTGAAGCCGCCGCAGGGACCGTCCACGTCGAGCAATTCCCCGGCGAAAAAGAGGCCGGGAAGCCGGCGGCTTTCCAGGGTGTCGGGATTCACCTCGCGCCGATCGACGCCACCGGCCATGACCATGGCCCGGTCCCAGCCGGCCGCGCGGGTGACGGTGAGTGGCAGGGCGGTCACCAGCGTCACGAGACGGTCATGGGCGGCGCGGTCGAGGCGGGCCGCGGTGGTGGTGGTCACGCCGGCCAGGCGGGCGACGACGGCGGCCAGCGAGGCCGGCAGCAGGCGGTCGATGAGGGTGGGCAGGAGCTTGCGGCCGTCGCTGGTCCGCCATTGCTCCAGGTGGGCGTGCCAGGCCGCGGCGTCGAGATCCGGGCGCAGGGCGACCCGCAACGGGACGCCGGCCGGGTGTTCGGCCAGCGCCCGTGCCACTGTGGCCGAGAGGTCCAATGCCGCCGGCCCGGACAAGCCGTGGTGGGTGAACAGCAGTTCGCCGGCCAGGCCGGCCTTGGGAAAGCCCGGCAACGCGATCCACAGCCGGCCGGGGCTGAGCACCACGCCCGCGCACTCCGCCACCCAGGACTCGGTTACCGGCAGCGGCGCCAGGCCTGGTACCGGCGGGGTGATGGCGTGGCCGGTTGCCCTGGCCAATTCCAGGCCGGCGGCGCCGCCGCCCAGTGCCGGATAGCCCAAACCGCCCGTCGCCAGCACGACTGCGGAGGCTGGGTGGACGTCAACGTCGGTGCGGACACCGCTGATCCGGCGGCCGGCCGCGGCATCTTCATGAAGCAGGGTGCGTGCCGGCTCGCCGGGGTGGATGCGGACCCCGGCCTGGCGCGCCGCGGTCAGCAACGCATCCAGCACCGCCCGTGCGGACTCCGCAACGGGGAAATAATGAAAGTTGTCGGCGGCCCGGGTCGGGACGCCATGGTCGGCGAACCAGCGGCGCAGGGCGGTTTGGTCCAGGCCGCGCAAGGCCGGGGCCAGGAAGCGCCCGTGGCGGCCGAAGCGGGCCATGAACGCCTCGGGATCCAGGGCGTTGCAGAGATTGCAGCGGCCGCCGCCGGTGGCCAGCAGTTTGCGCCCCGGCTGGGATTGCGCCTCCAGCACGTCGACGCGCGCCCCGGCGGCGGCGGCGGCCAGGGCGGCCATCAGTCCGGCCGGGCCGGCCCCGACCACCACGACGCGGGGAACGTGACGGGCGGCGGTACCGGCGATGGTGGTTTGGTTATTCATGGTCCAGGTATCGTGATTCACCATCATTCGATTAACCGCGAAAGAACACAGGGAGCGCGAAAGAAAAATCCGATAATCGTTCATTAATCATGCTGGCTAATGCCGTATGGCACGACGAGTTTTTAAAGATGGATCGTGTGAGTTACTTTACCTTTGAATCTTTTTATTCGTCTCTTCGTGTGACAAACCGCCTAACATATAAACTCAACGGTGTTTGCACCATGCCGGCCACGGAATATGCGGTCATTGACTTTGAGACCACCGGGCTGAGTGCCGGCTGGGATCGCGTGATTGAGGTTGGCGCGGCGATTGTGTGCAACGGCGAAGTGGTGGATACCTTTGTCCAACTGATGCACCCGGGGACGCGCATTCCCGCCTTCATCACCGGGCTCACCGGCATTTCTGACGCCATGGTGCGGGGGCAGCCGGCGCCGGAAACGGTGATGCCCAGGCTCAAGGAGTTCCTGGGCCAGCGGCCGTGCATCGCGCACAACGCGGCCTTTGACGCGCGCTTTTTTTTCGCCGAAATGGAACGGGCCGGGGTGCCGGATGAGCGGCCCTTTCTGTGCAGCATGAAGCTGGCGCGCCGGCTGGTGCCGGAGGCGCCCAACCACCGGCTGGGCACGCTGGTGCACCATCTGTTTTTGGAGACGCCCGACGGCAGCCGCGCCCACCGCGCCTTGGATGACGTGCTGCTGACGGTGGCCCTGTGGAACCACCTGACGGCCCGGCTGCGCCACCGGCTCGGGGGCGTGCCGCCAGATCTGGCGGTTTTTCGCGCGCTCATGGGCAAGTCCAAGGGCGCCACGGAAGCCTACTTGCAAAAATTGGCCGCCGGCCGTGGGGCATGACCGTTTTGTCGGATGATGTTGGGAACCCCCTTTTGAGGAAAGGCGGTTCCCAAACCCTCCGTCAAACCTATTTGTGCCATTTGCGGATTGCGCAGGCAGCTCGGCG
>CAITYL010000156.1 GCA_903896595.1 uncultured Lentisphaerota bacterium | reverse complement strand
GATCTGGAGTTCCTTGAGCGGGGCCTGGGGAAGAGCCCCGCATCGCTTTCTGATCCTGCCGGTTACGTGCTAGTACCAAGTAAAGCTTAAATCTTCACCACGAAGCCACGAAGGACACGAAGTTCGATCGAAGCGCTTCAATGGTAAAATGAGCACCAAGACACATCTTCGATTTATCTTCGTGCTCTTCGTGTCTTCGTGGTGAATCCGAAATTTTAAGTTTTACAAGGTACTAGTGCAATGGGTCAGACTGCGGCACCAGGTGGGGAGGGCGGGGTCGCGGGCGCCGAGCACGAGGATGGCGGCGGCGCCATCCGCGCCGGTGGCGACGAACCGGGCGGCCTGGTCCTTGTCCGGGAAGTCCAGAACCTCCAGGCCGCCCGCCCGGTAGCCGTCGGCGACCTCATGTGAGGTGGGGGTGAAGCTGGACGAACCGCCGGCGTAATAGACGGGAAGCAGGGCGAAACGGTCGGCGGGCCGGAGCTGGCGCCGGAGCGCGTCGCCGAGGGCGTCACGCATGAACTTGAACGGGCCGAACCCGTGCGGTTGGAAGAGAATGAGCAGGCCGTGGTTGGGATGTGCTTCTTGGGCGGTGGCGATGGCGGCGGTGATTTTCTCCACGTTGTGGGCATAATCGTCGTACACCGGCTGGCCGGCCGGGGTGTGTCCCGCCAGATCGAAGCGGCGCGCCACGCCGCGGAAGGCGGCCAGGGCCTGACGCCAGGCGTCCGGCCGGGTCGGGAGTGTTAGCAGGCGCAAGGCGGCGATGACCGCCGCGGCATTGGCGGCGGAATGCCGGCCGAACTGGCTGACCTGGCAGCGGCCGAGTCCGGCCACCGAGAAGGAGCAGCCCGCCGCCCCCGGTTGGTACTGTTCAGGCGTGACCACGGCGGCCGGGATGCCGGCGGGCGGTGGGGCCTCGGCCGGCTGGAAGCGGCAGACGGGCCGGTCCGCGGGCGGGTGCAGTTCCGGTTCGAGGGCGGCGGGGAGCACACTGCCGTGGCGGCAGTTGCCCAGAAAATAACGAAACAATTCGATCAGGCGTTCGCGTTCAAAGTGGTCCGTGCCGATATTGAGCAGCACACCATAGTCGGGGGTGAAGGCGGTCAGGCTGCCGTCGCTTTCGTCCACCTCGACCACCAGCCATTCCGGGGCGGGATCGGCGGTGAAATTGCCGGGGTGTTGCGCGTCGGTGAATTCGTGAATGTAACCGCCGCAGACGCTCAGTACCGGCAGTCCGAGATGGTGGAGGGTACTGGCCAGCCAGGCGGTGACGCTGGTTTTGCCGGCCGAGCCGGCGATGGCGATCTGGCGGCCGGGCAGGCGGTTCAGGGCGGCGGCCAGGGCGCGCGCGCGATGCTCGCGGGCGCAACCGAGTTCGGCGGCGGCGATGAAGTCGGGATTGCCCTCTTCGACCGCGGTGGAATGGATCAGCAGTGCCGGACGGACGGCCCGCACCCCGGAGCCGTCCTGCGGCCAAATCGTGATCCCTTGGGCGCGCAGTTTGTCGTACAGCTCGTCGCGGCCGGGGCCGGTGGTTTCGCGATCACTGCCGGCCACCGTGTACCCTTGCCAGCGCAGGAGCTGGGCCAGGCCGCTCATGCCAATGCCGCCGATGCCGGCGAGGAACAGCGGGCCGGGTGGCGGCGGCAGGCTGGGAACGGACGGGGCGGTGGAACCGGGCATAAGAAAACTCCTTTTGCGTCGGCCTCAAATATGGCGTGGCCAACCTGCTTTTTCGAGGGGCGGTGGCGTGACAATGATATTCGGTTGGGAACCCCCTTTTAAGGAAAGGCGGTTCCCAAACCCTCCGTCAAACCTTTTTGTGCCTTTTGCGGATTCCGCAGGCAACCATCGCGCGACAAACTGTGCCGGGGCTGCGGAG
>CAITYL010000155.1 GCA_903896595.1 uncultured Lentisphaerota bacterium | reverse complement strand
CGTTCTTCGCAACCTGCACAAAACAACCGGCAAAAACCGCGCCAGTCCACGCCACAGGCGGAGCTTGCCCGAAAACCCGCCGCAAACCAAGGCAACCGCCGACCCCGGCCCGCCGGGCAGGGGGATTCTTCATTCCTGCCTTTATCACCCAAATCCTTGCCTTTTACCCCGCCGCCCGGTAAAGTTACGTCTTAAACGAGGCCCGAGGCCGGGGACGACGTAGGAATGGAAATAATTTTTCGAGCGCCGGCGCGGGCCATCGATAACCATCGAGAGCACTCGCCGTCCCTCGACTGCCCTCGATAATTTTCACCCAACTCAACCAATTGAAAGGCCCCCCCATGGACTTCGGCAAATCGGGCGGTTACCGCTGGCTCGATTCCTTCGTCATGGCCAGCATCGTCCAGCTCGCCACCATCCGGTTCTGCGGAAAATTCCTGAACCGCTCGAACGATCCCTGCGGCCGGCAATACGACCAGATGACCCAGGCCGCGCGTTCCGGCAAGGAAAACATCATCGAAGGCTCCGAGCGCACCACGACCTCCAAGGAAACGGAGATGAGACTCACCGACGTCGCCCGGGCAAGCCTTTGTGAACTCCGCGGCGACTACGAAACCTGGCTCATGCTGCACGGCGCCGTCCCCTGGCGGCGGGACGCCCCCGAGGCCAAAGCCGTCTTCAGCTTGCGCCTCGACAAGCCGGAATACTCCGACGACATCGCCCACGACTCCTGCGCCCATATCCTGGCCCAACAGCGGAAGTTCGCCCAATGGCTGGATTCCGGCGACGACATCGTGATCGCCAACACGCTGCTGATCCTCATCAGCCGCACGGTCAACATGCTCTCGCACCAACTTCAGGCGCTGGGCGACCGTTTCGAGCAAGTCGGCGGGTTCCGCGAAAAACTGGCCGCTGTCCGCGTCGCCGAGCGCGCTCGGCAAGACGACGCCCCCGTCTGTCCGGAGTGCGGCAAGCCCATGCACAAACGCCAGGCCCGCTCCGGCAAGAACGCCGGCCGGGAATTCTGGGGTTGCACCGGCTACCCCGACTGCAAGGGCGTGCGACAGGTCTGAGCGGGGAAGAGTCGAAAGCCGTCGCGGGCCGTCGAGTACTTCCGCAAGCCGTCGAACGCATTTGCCCGCACCCTAACACGCGCCTGTCGCCGCCGGCCCTCGACAGCGCTCGACAGCTCCCGATGGCTCCCGACGGCTCGCGCCCGCCTGGGCACGCCGAGCCCCGGCCCAGCGCGTTGCCTTCCGCGCGGTTCACCCCATCGGCCATCGCCGTGGAGTGCGATGGGCATCACCGGCCTGATTGGAGGCGCTGGAAGCGCCCCCCAGTCTTTTTCCCACGCCAAAAACTTGCCATTTCCCCCGCCACCCGGTAGAGTTACTGAAGTGCCCCCCTTGTCAAGGACAGTTTTGCCGGAAAGTTTATGAACAAATTACGAGCTGCGGCAAAGCTGGTTCCGATTCTGGTTGTTTGTCTGTTTGGCCAAGGTTGCGTGGGCGTCTGTGTCGCGCATATTGAAACGGAAACATACAAGAACCCTGCCATCGGATACGAGCCCACGGTGAATTTGTGGGAGTGGGATTGTGTCAGAAGTAAGGGCAGCTTGGAGGACCCGCTTACCGCCGCATGGTTACAAGAGTACTGGGGCAAGCCGGCAAGCGTCAGGCCAGCCACGAAAGAAACCCAGGGAGAACTTTGGACATATAAGTTCGGACTGGTCGGTGGTGGCGTCATTCCATTGTTGATCGTGCCGGTTCCTTTGGTACTGCCTCTCGCGAGAGAAAAGGTGGTTTTCCTGGTGCGGGATGGTCATGTCGTCAGTGCGGAGGTGAAAGCGCTCCACCTCTCGATAATGGGATTTGGTTTTGGACCGGATGGGAAATGGGCTCTTTGTCATTGGTGATAGGCGCGAAAAACCGGGGACGCACCTCCGCAATCAGCCTCAGCCCAGGGGCGCGCGGGGTCACCCCTACTATTTGATTCTGCTGAAAAACCCTTTTGATGGCGGATTTTTGGCACACGGGCGAGCGGATGTCCGCAAGGGGTGACATTAGCCGGCGGACAATGGGGCGGGCTTTTCGGCGGGGTTTGGGTGTGGCGGCCGACGACAGTGATGAACTCGACCCCAAAATGGTGGTGACCGG
>CAITYL010000154.1 GCA_903896595.1 uncultured Lentisphaerota bacterium | reverse complement strand
TCAGGGCGGCGAAAAATGGGGGGGGGAGTTTCCCAGGGCGCTGCCCTGGGCTATTCTCCCCGGCCCCGTTGGGGCGAAAATCCCAATTACGCGAGACCCTGGCGCCCACCCGTTTGAGAAGCGCCGTTGTTACCAGTCAATTTCCGATAGGTGCAGAGGTCTGAGGTTAGTCCCGCCAGCCCCATTCCGCGGCGCGGTCGAGGTAACGCTTGACCGCTTCGCCGGGAATGTCCCACGGAATGTGGTTGCCGATGCACAACATATAACCGCGGCTCATTTTGCCGGTCTCAACCATGGCGCGGACCATGGCATCGATCTCGTCCGGGCGGTTGCGTTTGAGCACCCGGTTGTCCCCCTCGCCGGCCAGGAAGCAGTCCGGGTGCCGCCGGGCCAGTGCCCTGTAATCGGTGTACGGTTCGCTGATGACACCGCGGGCGCCGCAGGCGATGACGTCGTCGGCGAAGCGGTCCAGATTGCCGTCCGCCATGAACACCACCTGCTTGCCTGCCGCCCGCAGGAGCCCCCAGTACTCCTCGTAACGCGGGAAAATATGCCGGCGCATCCAGGCCGGCGAGCAGACCGGGCCACGGGTGTTGACAATGTCATCGTGACAGAGCACCCAGTTGATGGGCAGCCGGGCAAAAGCGCGGAACACCCGGCGGTTGATTTCGGCGAACTCATCCATGACCTGGGTGAATTCGTCCTCCAGGCAGGCTTGCAGGAACAGCTCCCAGCCGAAGGTGAGCAACGGCCACATGAACAACGTGTTATAGAACCAAGTGGAGGCGTTCTCTCCGGCGGGTGCCCGGTCGCCCCAAGCGGCCGGAAATTGGGGGCGCAGCCGCTGGTAGATCGCCTCCTCGCTGGAGAAATCCCAGTTCATCACCACATGGGGCCAGTCGGTGAAGTCCGCCTTGGCCAGCGGACTGAAGCGCAAGACATCATCCACGGAGCGGAAATGCGCTTCGCCATGCTCCCAGGTGGCCGTTTCGGTATCGCCCCAGCGCACGGTGTGCTTGTCTCCGTCGACGGTGGCCGCCGCGCCGTCCAGCCGGGGGCGCGGCAGCGGGGTGTCCGTCTCCGGCACCGGCAAGTTGAGTTGCGGGTACAACTCTTTCAAGCGCAGTCGGCATTGCCGGGGATGGGCGTAATGGTCAATGCCGGTCAGGAAGGTTTCGGCGTCCGGGTCGGACCAGTGCTCCCAGTGGAGCAGCCGTTTTGGCCCCTGGCCCAGGATGGTGGCAAAGAAGGGATCCATGGTGATCTCCGGGGTGGGGTGGGCGGTTGGGCGGTTGGGCGGTTGAGGGGTTGGGCGGTTGGGCGGTTGAGGGGTTGGGCGGTTGAGGGGTTGGTCGGACAGGTCCGACGCGTCCGACAGGTCCGACGGGTCGGATGGGGCCCCCGTGACGAGTGGGTTATCTACCGCATTAGGGGGAAATTTTAATTACCTTCAGTCTACAGCCTAACACGCTTCAGCCTTACGCCGTATAGTATGTCTAATCTTGAGGATAACACCATGGCTGAATCACAGACAGATTTGTCCGTTTTACAGAAAGACGCCGCTGATCCGCGCGCCGCCGCGCTCCTGGAGACGCTGGAAACCCGCTTGTTGATGGTTAACCGGATGCGCTTGGACCATGCGTGGGCCGACCATGGCCGCAGCGTGCATATGGATCCCTTCGGCCGCCTGTACCTGCTCTTTGACGGCCAGGCCATGGTCACCCATCATGACCGGGTTTTTCACTTGCGGCCGGGCTGGCTGTATGTGATTCCGGCCCATGCGCTGTCACGCTATCTCTGCCCCACGGCGATGGATCTGGCGTATGTCCATTTCACCGCCACGGTGTTGGGGGGCTTGGACTTGTTTGCCGCCTTGCGCTGCGGGTATGCGGTGCCCTTGCCCGATCCGGCGGCCAGCGGCGCGGTGTGGGACCGCCTACACGTCGTCAGCGGCCGGCCGGGTTTGGACGCGCGTTTGGAAGCGGACGGCTTGTTCCGCCAGTTGCTTGCCCCGTTGTTGGCGGCCCCCCACCCGGATTCGGCTGCCGTGGTGCCGCCTTCCGGGCGCTGGGATGATCTGTGCCGGTTGCAGCCGGTGTTCCAGTTCGTCGAGCGCCATCTGCCGCGCAAACTGCGCCTGGCCGACCTCGCCGCCTGCGTTCACTTGCAGCCGACCTATTTTTCCAACCTGTTCAGCCGTGTCGCCGGGATGCCGCCGCTGGCCTATGTCAACCGTCAGCGGGTCCGCCGCGCGGAAGCTCTGCTGTGGGAAGGGCGCCTGTCCCTGGCCGGCATTGCCGCCGCCACCGGCCTGGGCGACGTTTTTCACTTCTCGAAGGTGTTCAAGCGCGTCACCGGCATTCCCCCCTCCCGTTACTGCGCCCAGCAACGCCCCGGCGAGGCCTGATTTTCCCCGGCTGTTTGCGCGTATTATGCTAATAAAATTACGCAAAAATAAAATCGGTATCATGCCGGTTTTTATTTGCATCTGTCATCCGGTCGGCTAGGTTTTATAGCCGTGTCACGGGTGTTACTTTTGTGAGCCAGGAATTCGATATGCCGATCAACGCGGATAAAACCCAATTGTGGAAGGCCGATGTTGAGCAATCCATCGATTACTACAACTCTTGGTTTCTTAAGTTTGCGCCGGAGACCTACCGTGCCCAACGCGAGATGCGAACACATGATGTTCTTGACGCTTTTGCCAAGACGGACAATCTGAGCCGGATCGACCATGCGGTTCTAATCGAACATCCGCAATTATTGTCAATCTTCCGGATGCTAACCGCGCCTCCTTTGGCGCGCGACCGTCTGATGGGCCTTTCCTATGTCAGCAAAAACCTAATCGAATCAATGGAAGGCAAAGAAGACAAACCGCCCCGCATCCCGGCGCGCATGGCACGAGGAGAATTAGAGGCCTCGCTGCGTCGTATTTGCGATGTCATTCGGGAAGTTGCCGACACCGATCTCCTGCCGTGGCTTGGGAATAGCCAGTTCCCCGCCAAATCCGAGGTGAAACGTGCCGCCACCGTAATTGCGGACCGCCTGTGCGGAGCCGCCTCCGATCCCATTATCCGCAACGCTCAGGAAAAACGCCAATTAGCCGCCTTGCAGAAATGGCTTAAAAAACACGGATATCGCCACGTCGAAACCGACCAAGCCCGCGATCCGCATCAAATGCCGCCCGGCACGTTCACGTTTCGTCTCAATCTGCCGACCGCCTCCACTAACATTCCCATTGATTGTGTTATTCAGCCGCTCTCGGCTAATTTGGGAGAGATGCCGGTTTTGATCGAAGCCAAGTCGGCTGGTGACGCCACCAACACCAATAAGCGTCGCAAAGAAGAAGCGCACAAATTCAGCCAGCTCAAGACGCGTTACGGCGCCGATACCTCCTTTCTTCTTTTGCTGTGTGGATATTTCGAGCCCGGATATCTCGGTTACGAAGCGGCGGAAGGAATCGATTGGATTTGGGAACACCGCCTCGATGATTTGGCAGGACTTTTGCTTCCGCCTCCCAGCTCGACCCGCGAACTTCACGATGAGAGTGACGCCTATTTGGGGCACATTCCCGATCCCACTGAAACCACGCGATTTGCCGGTCAGGTTCGGGTTGACCGTTCCAAGTCCGCTGCGGAGCGCAATCGTCTCGGCCAGTTCTCCACGCCTTACCCGCTCGCCCGAAAGATGGTCCGGCGTTGTTTTAGCCATCTGGAGGCCAATCAGTCCATTTGTTTTTTGGAGCCGGCACTCGGTTCAGGGGTGTTTTTCTCCGCATTAGACAAAGAGTGTGAAGGTCGGCTGGTGCGGGAAGCCGTCGGGATCGAACTTGACGCCGAATATGCGGAGATTGCCCGCACCTTATGGCCTGTCGAACCGATGGAAGTGCGGCATGGCGATTTTTTGGCCTTTGCCGCCGATCCCGCCAACCGGGAGCGATTCAATCTGCTTTGCACCAATCCACCGTATGTCCGCCATCATCATCTCAATTCGGATTTGAAGCTGGAATTACAGGCGCGAGTCAAAAAAAACCTTGGCCTTGAAATCAGCGGGCTTTCCGGTCTTTACGTTTATTTTCTTTTACTGGCGGACCAGCTTTTAGCTCCAGGAGCGGTTGCTTCCTGGCTGCTCCCATCGGAGTTTTTTTTCGTCAATTATGGCCGGCCGTTGCGGGAATATCTGACGCGTCACGTCACGTTGCTGGACGTGCATCAGTTTGATCCGGAGGACGTCCAGTTCGATGATGCATTGGTCACCTCCTGCATCGTTACGTACCGCAAGAGCCGTCCGGTCGCCACGGACCAGTTCATTTTCCAATTCGGTGGGGACGTGCTGGTTCCGAAGCGCACGGTGACCTTCAATGCCTTTGAGCAAACCGCCAAGCCAAAGTGGACCTTTGCCCAGCCGGTTGATTCCGGTGCGGAATTTTCGGATGCGGCCGTCATTCGACTGGGTGACCTTTTTCATGTTCGTCGTGGCGTTGCCACCGGTGCCAATGATTTTTTTACCATGGATCTGGAAACCGCCGAACAATATGCGATTCCCACCCGGTTCTTGAAGCCGATTTTGCCGAGCCCGCGTTATCTCAAGGTCGATGTTGTCGAAGCGGACGCCACCGGAGAACCGCTTCTTGACGGGGTAAATTACCTATTGGACTGCCAGTTGCCGCCCGAGCGCGTACAGGCGGAATTTCCTGGCCTGTGGAATTATCTGCAAACCGGCGTTACCAAAGGCATTCCCGACGGTTACCTCTGCGCCAGTCGCGATTTTTGGTATTATCAGGAACAACGCGAGCCGTCACCGTTTTTGGTCAGTTACATGGGGCGCGGCAATGCCGCCGGGAAATCGCCTATCCGTTTCATCCTCAATTATTCGCGCGCCATCGTGACCAATGTTTATCTCAATCTTTACCCCACCCATGCTTTAAAAAAATTACTGAACGAGGATGCGAGTCGTTTTGCGGAACTGCATGCGATTTTGAATGCCATTACTCCGGCGAACCTGGCGCGGAATGGCCGGGTCTATGGCGGCGGCCTGCACAAGGTGGAACCCAAGGAAATTGCGGGTGTCCCGCTGGTTAATCTTCCCACGTGGATGACCGTGGCCTTGTCTCCGCAGCCGCTCTTGCTGGTTGGCTGACGCCGGTCAAAAATATAAAAAATCAGGCGCCGGCCTCCTTGCGGAGACTGGCGCCTGATCGGTTTCAATGGGACTAAAGAGACGGACTGGATTACATCATGTCATCCATGCCGCCCATGCCGCCCATTCCGCCCATGCCACCCATGCCGCCGCCATGGCCGCCGGCCGGAGCATCCTTCTTCTCGGGAAGTTCCGCCACCACGCATTCGGTGGTGAGCAGGAGGCCGGCCACGGAGCAGGCGTTCTGCAGGGCGGCGCGCTCGACCTTGGTCGGGTCGATGATGCCGGCCTTGATCAGGTCGCAGAACACGCCGGTCGCGGCGTCGTACCCGTAATTGCCCTTCTTGGACTTGACTTCGTTGACCACGACCGAGCCTTCGGCGCCCGCATTGTAGGCGATCTGGCGCAGGGGTTCCTCAACGGCGCGGCGGACGATGTTGACGCCGATCTTCTCGTCGCCTTCGGCAGCCAGCTTGTCCAAGGACGAGGCGGCGGCGCGAATCAGCGCGACACCACCACCGGCCACGATACCCTCTTCGACCGCGGCGCGGGTGGCGTGCAGGGCGTCTTCGACGCGGGCCTTCTTTTCCTTCATCTCGGTCTCGGTGGCGGCGCCGACATGAATGACGGCCACGCCGCCGGCCAGCTTGGCCAGGCGTTCCTGGAGTTTCTCGCGGTCGTAGTCCGAGGTGGTTTCCTCGATCTGCCGCTTGATCTGGTTGACCCGGCCGGCGATGGCGCTGGGCTTGCCGGCGCCTTCGACGATGGTGGTGTTTTCCTTGTCCACCGTGACGTGCTTGGCCTTGCCGAGCTGGTCCAGGGTGACGTTTTCGAGCTTGATGCCCAAATCGTCGCTCAGGCAGGTGCCGCCGGTCAGGATCGCGATGTCTTCGAGCATGGCTTTGCGGCGGTCGCCGAAGCCGGGGGCCTTGACGGCGCAGATCTTCAGGGTGCCGCGCAGCTTGTTCACCACCAGGGTGGCCAGGGCCTCGCCCTCAACCTCTTCGGCGATGATCAGCAGCGGGCTGCCGGTCTTGGCGACCGCCTGCAGCAGGGGCAGCATGTCCTGGAGCGAGCTGATCTTCTTCTCGTGGATGAGGATCAGGGCGTCTTCCATGACGCAGTCCATGGCTTCGGCATTGGTGACGAAGTAGGGGGAGAGATAGCCCTTGTCGAACTGCATGCCTTCGACCACGTCGAGGGTGGTTTCGATGGTCTTGGCTTCCTCGACGGTGATGGTGCCGTCCTTGCCGACCTTGTCCATGGCGTCGGCGATGATGTCGCCGATGGTCTTGTCACCGTTGGCGGAGATGGTGGCGACCTGGGCGATCTGGGCGCGGTCTTCGACCGAGTTGCTGAACTTGCCCAGTTCCTTGACGATGGCCGCGCAGGCCTGGTCGACGCCGCGCTTCAGGCTCATCGGGTTGGCGCCGGCGGTGACATTCTTCATGCCCTCGCGGAAGATCGCCTCGGCCAGGACCGTGGCGGTCGTGGTGCCGTCGCCGGCCACGTCGCTGGTCTTGCTGGCGACTTCACGGATGAGCTGGGCGCCCATGTTCTCGAAGGGATCCTTCAGCTCGACTTCCTTGGCGACGGTGACGCCGTCCTTGGTGATGGTCGGGGAACCGAACTTCTTGTCCAGCACCACATTGCGCCCCTTGGGGCCGAGGGTGACCTTGACCGCGTGGCTCAGCTTGGCGGCGCCGTTGAGCAGCGACTGGCGCGCCCGTTCGTCGAACAACAGTTGTTTGGCAGCCATAATGTTTTGAACTCCTTGACGATTACTTTTTTGGACGTTATCGGGCCGTCAGCGGCGTGCTGAGGCCGGCCCGTTCCCGGTTCAGCCGACCACCGCGAGGATGTCGCTGACGCTGAGGATCTTGAGGGTTTTGTCGTTGAGCTTGACTTCGGTGCCGCCGTACTTGCTGGTCAGCACGATATCCCCGACCTTGACTTCGAAGGGGATGAGCTTGCCGTCGTCATCTTTTTTGCCGGTGCCGAGGGCGAGGATCTTGGCCTCCTGCGGCTTCTCTTTGGCGCTGTCCGGAATGACGATCCCGCCCTTGACGGTTTCCTTCTCTTCAACCGGCTCCACGAGGACACAGTCGCCCAGGGGTTTTACCTTGATGGCCATGCGGTACTTCCTTTTCTTTGTTTTGGGTTCATTCCCGTTAGTCGGGAACTGGGTACAGTTGACGTGCGGCACGCTTCACGTTTGACGTGTCACGTGCCACGCATCACGTTTCAACACTTCACTTCTTGTCGTCGTCCATCATCTTGAAGTCGGCGTCGATGACGTCGCCGTCGGCGCCCTTCTTGCCGGGCTCCTGGGGCGGCGGCGGGGGGGCGCCCGCCGCGTTGCCAGGATCGCCACCCGCCTGGTGGGCGGCGCCGGTGTTCTTGTAGAGTTCTTCGGCGAACTTGTGCATCTTGTCCTGGACGTCGGTCATGATGCGCTTCATTTCTTCGAGATTATTGTCGGCCAGGGCCTTTTTGAGGTCGACCAGGGCCTGCTCAATGGGGGCCTTGACATCGGCGGGGATTTTGTCGCCGTTGTCCTTGAGCTGTTTCTCCGTCTGATAGACGAAGGAATCGGCGCGGTTGCGGGTGTCGATTTCCTCGCGCTTGGTCTTGTCTTCGCCGGCGTGTTCCTCGGCGTCGCGGACCATCTTCTTGATTTCCTCTTCCTTGAGGCCGGACGAGGCGGTGATGGTGATCTTCTGTTCCTTGCCGGTGCCCAGGTCCTTGGCGGAGACGTGGAGAATGCCGTTGGCATCCAGGTCGAAGGTGACTTCGATCTGGGGCACGCCGCGGGGGGCCGACGGGATGCCGTCAAGATGGAACTTGCCGATGGTCTTGTTGTAGGAGGCCATCTCGCGCTCGCCCTGCAGGACGTGGATTTCCACCTGCGGCTGATTGTCGGAGGCGGTGGAGAAGATTTCGCTCTTGCGGGTCGGGATGGTGGTATTGCGCTCGATCAGCTTGGTGAAGACGCCGCCCAGGGTTTCGATGCCCAGGGACAGCGGGGTCACGTCCAGCAGCAGAACGTCGTTGACTTCGCCCTTGAGCACGCCGCCCTGGATGGCGGCGCCCACGGCGACCACTTCGTCGGGGTTGACGCCCTTGTGCGGGGGTTTGGCGAACAGTTGTTCGACCAGCTGCTGGACCCGCGGCATGCGGGTCATGCCGCCCACCAGGATCACCTCATCAATGACGCGGGTGTCCAGGCCGGCGTCGCGCAGGCAGTTCTTGACCGGGTTGACGCTGCGCTGGATCAAGTCCTCGACCAGCTGCTCCAGCTTGGCGCGGGTGAGCGTCTTGGTCAGGTGCTTGGGCCCGGAGGCGTCGGCGGTGATGAACGGCAGATTGATCTCGGTGGTGACGCTGGAGGACAGTTCGCACTTGGCCTTTTCGGCGGCTTCCTTGAGCCGTTGCAGGGCCATTGGGTCATTGCGCAGGTCGATGCCGGCTTCAGCCTTGAAGTCGGTGACCAGCCAGTTGATGATGGTCTGGTCGAAGTCGTCGCCGCCCAGGTGGGTGTCGCCGTTGGTGGCTTTCACCTCGAACACGCCGTCGCCGATTTCCAGCACGGACACGTCGAAGGTGCCGCCGCCCAGGTCGTAGACGGCGATCTTCTCATCCTTCTTCTTGTCCAAGCCATAGGCCAGCGAGGAGGCGGTCGGTTCGTTGATGATGCGCTTGACTTCCAGGCCGGCAATGCGGCCGGCATCTTTGGTGGCCTGGCGCTGGCTGTCATTGAAATAGGCCGGGACGGTGATGATCGCCTCGGTGATTTTTTCGCCCAGGTAGGCTTCCGCATCAGCCTTCAGCTTCTGCAGGATCATGGCGGAGATTTCCGGCGGCGAGTAGACCTTGTCGTTGATCTTGACCGCGACATCGCCGTTGGCGGCCCGCACCACCTCATAGGCCACTAGCTCGATTTCGTGCTTGACTTCGTCGTACTTGCGCCCCATGAAGCGCTTGATGGAATAGACGGTGTTCTTCGGGTTGGTCACCGCCTGCCGGCGCGCCGTGGCGCCGACCAGCCGTTCGCCCGTTTTGGTAAACGCCACCACGGACGGCGTCGTCCGCGCGCCTTCCGCGTTCGGAATCACCACCGGCTCCCCGCCTTCCATGACGGCCATGCAGGAGTTGGTGGTGCCCAGGTCAATGCCAAGAATTTTAGCCATGATGTCACCTCAAACTAGGGTTGCGTTCGTTTTTTTAGGGATTTCAGTGATGACTCATTCTTAGCAAGAGTCCTGGCATGCCAGGATATTTTATGCATATCAAACTGTCAATAAATTGGTTGTGTTTATGCGTGATGTCCGGCCCCGGCCGGCCGCCGGCGGGCAAGTGTGCCATTTGGCGCCGCATCTGCGCCATTCCGGCACACTTCTGTGCGTTCCTCCCGCCGAGGCGCGGCGGCGCTGAGAAACCGCCACGTCCGTCAACCACCACGTTGTGCGACTCTGCCGTGAAGGCGCGTCGCACACGGGCGACACGCCCATAGCCATCAGGTTAAGGTTTTTCAATCGTGCCTTGACCGGTGTTCAGGCAGGGCCAAAGGCCCGATTTTATAATAGCCTGGGGCAACGCCCCAGGTTTGCGAGAATGAGAAAGAAAGGGCTGAAGGCCCGCTCCATGAAACGCCCCTTCAGGGCTCAAACGTTATATGTCGCCTTTCCTGGGGCGTTGCCCCAGGCCTGGAGTTTGGCAGAACTCCACGGTTGCGGTTTTCCCGTCCCAGCGGGACGGAGCGGGAATAGGCAGGGGCTTCAGCCCCTGTTTTGCCACCCCCCATTTCGCG
>CAITYL010000153.1 GCA_903896595.1 uncultured Lentisphaerota bacterium | reverse complement strand
GATTTGCCAACGTGGCTTGTGGTAAATGCGCCCTCCGCGTTTATGGCAACAAAAAGGTTTGATGGAGGGTTTGGGAACCGCCTTTCCTTAAAAGGGGGTTCCCAACATCCGTCAGGCGGCGCGCAGGGCGGCGGCCAGACTGGCGACAAACTGGGTGGCGGCTTCGATCCGGGCGTCATCGTCCGGCGCCTCGGCCATCAGCTTGACCAGGGCGCTGCCGACCACGACACCGTCGGCATGGGCAGCTACCAGCCGCGCGGTTTCCGACGAGGCCACGCCAAAACCGGCCACCACGGGCAGCGCGGTGTGGGCGCGCAATTGATCGAGGTTATGGGCCAGGTCCGGCGGCACTTCCTGGCGGGCGCCGGTCACCCCGGTAACGGTGATGTAATAGACAAAACCGCCGGCGGCCGCGCCGCCCAGCACCTTGCCCAGCCGGCCGGCCGGCGTGGTCGGGGCCACCAGGGGGATGCGGCACAATCCGGCCTGATCCAACGCCGGAGCAATCTCGGCTGCTTCTTCCGCCGGCAGATCGACCACCAGCCAGCCGGCAATGCCGGCCGCCGCGGAATCCCGCGCCAAGCGTTCCACGCCGTATTGCATCAGCACGTTGTAATAACTGAACAGCACCACCGGCGCGGTCAGTGTCGCTTTTAATCGCCGCGCCATGGCGAGCATGCCCTCAAGCGAGGCGCCACCGGCCAGGGCGCGCTGACTGGCAGCCTGGATCACCGGGCCGTCCGCCATGGGATCGGAGAACGGCACGCCCAATTCAATAATATCGGCCCCCGCCGCCGCCAGGCGCGGCAACAACCGCTCCGTGCAGGCCAGGGAGGGGTCGCCGGCACAGACATAGACCACCAGCGCCTTGCGTTGCTGGCGGCGGCAGGTGGCAAACACCGTTTCAAGCGAGGGTGCCATCATTAATCGCAACCACAACCGCAGCCGCCGCAATCACAGCCACAAGCATCGGCAAAATCGCCAACCATGACCACACTGTTGCAGCTGCCAAAGGGGTTAAGGGTCTGGATATCGGCATCCGGATCGCCGACCCATTCGCCGTCAACGACAAACTTATATTCGTAGCGGCCCGGCTCCAAGTCCAGCTTGGCCCGGAACGAACCGTCCTTGGCCTTGACCATCTTGCGGGCGGCAACGTCCCAGGCGTTGAAATCTCCCACCAAAAACACCTTCTTCGCCTGAGGGGCGACCGTGCAGACAAAGGTCACCTGGCCGGTTTTTTTGGGATCATGCTTAACCATTGTCTGACGCCTCCATGAAACCTCATTACAACCCCGAATCGTCATAACCGTTCAACATCGTCATTTTTACCATACCACCATAACGGAAAAAATCGACCGTTCGTGGCCGGTCAACCCATTAAACTTCCGTTATTTCCCGCCGCCCGGTCACTCAGGCCGCAAGTTGGCCTGGCACCATTCGGTGGCGGCGGCAAATACGCGGCGGTTGGCGGCGATCAGGGCGGGCTTGCCCGCAAAGGTCTGCGCAAGCATGTCGGAGAAGCGCTCCGATGCGACACGGCAGGCGCCGCTGCACGCCAGGGCAGCCAGCATGGCGGTGTTGGCGGCCTTGGGCAGGCCGGCCTCGATGGCCAGGCGGGAGGCGGGAACCCCCAGGGCCCGGGCGGTGGTCGTTGTCGGTTTTTCCGCCAGACAAGAATCATAAAGGATGAGGCCGTCCGCCTCGACATCCCGGGCAAATCGATCCAGGGCGGGCTGATTGAAGGCCACCAGCACTTGCAAGTGTGACAACACTGGCGAACCGATGGCGCTGCCGCTGATCACGGCCGAGCAGTTGGCCGTACCTCCGCGCTGTTCCGGGCCGTAACTGGGAAACCAGGAGACGTGGCGGCCGTCGGCCAGGCCAGCCCCGGCGACCATCATCCCGTAGCTGAGCACCCCCTGCCCGCCAAACCCCGCCATTTTGATGCGAATGGTGCCAAAGTCGGGATCCAGCCCCGGGGGTGCGGGCACGGCCACACACTTATCCAGCACCGCCTCGATGTCGGCGGGGGTCAGCGGCTCCAGGGGCGGCGGGGCGGGCCGCGCGGCGACCTC
Source organism: uncultured Lentisphaerota bacterium (assembly GCA_903896595.1). Lineage (GTDB taxonomy): Bacteria > Verrucomicrobiota > Lentisphaeria > Oligosphaerales > CAITYL01 > CAITYL01. The sequence goes on along the minus strand of CAITYL010000153.1, from coordinate 16,817 downwards.
GGCCGTGCGGTCGCGCAAACAGCCCGGCGGGAATTCGCGCGCCATCTCTTCATCCACGAACTTGGCCGCGTCGAGCGGGCTCAGGTGCAGGTTAGTCGGACAGGGGCTGAGAAACTCGACAAAGGCATACCCCCGCCGGTCGCGCTGAATTTCCATCGCCTTGCGCACGGCGCGTCGGGCCTTTTGGATATTAGCGGGGGTGGTCAGCAGACAACGTTCGATGTACACCGGCGCCGGCAAGGTGTTGATCAGTTCGCAGAGGTGCAGGGGATGGCCGGTGGTCTCGACGTCGCGCCCGTTGGGCGTGGTGACGGTTTTTTGCCCGGCCAGGGTGGTGGGTGCCATCTGGCCGCCGGTCATGCCATAAACCGCGTTATTGACGAAGAAGACCGCCATCCGCTCGCCGCGATTGGCCGCCTGCAAGGTCTGATTGAGTCCGATGGAACCCAAATCGCCGTCACCCTGATACGACAACACGACCGCTTCGGGCAAGCAACGCGCCAGTGCGGCGCCAACCGCCGGGGCCCGGCCATGGGCCGCCTGAACATTGCCGCAATCAAAATAGTAATAACCGAAGACGGCGCACCCGACCGGACTGATGAGAATGGCGCGGTCTTGCAGCCCGAAATCGTGCATCGCCTCGGCAATCAGCTTGTGCAGCAGCCCATGCCCGCAGCCGGCACAGTAATGAGTGGCGCGCGAGGCGGTGCCGCCCTTGCGGGGGAACTCGTCGTAAAAGCCCTTGGCATGCAGCCGGCGTTGCGACTGGGGGTGCGTGCTCATGCCACGTCTCCTGCGGCCGTCTGCGCCGCGGCCATGGCATCCTCGACCGAGAACAAATTACCCCCCATGCGCGACAGCAGACTGACCGGGCAGGCAAAGCGGGTGGCCATGAGGACCTCGTCACGAAATTGTCCATCGCTCAACTCGGCCACCACCAGACGCATGCCGGGCCGCCGGGCAATGGCGTTTAGCGCCTCGCCGGGAAAGGGAAACAGCGTCTTGGGCCGGAACAGGCCGGCGCGCACCCCGACGCGGCGCAACTCATCGACCGCCGACCGGGCGATGCGGCTGGAAACCCCGTAGGCCACAAACACCACGTCGGCATCCTCGGTCCTCCAATTTTCCGCGGCGGCATCGGCGGCGGCCCGCGCATATTTTTCCGCCAGCCGGCGATTCAGGGCTTCCAATACCTCGAAATCCAGAAAAATCGACGTCACCACATTGGCCCGCGTCTCCGCCGTGCCCTGCACCGCCCAGGCGCGGGTGTCGGGCGGCGGCGCCACGCGCTCCGGCAACACCAAGGGTTCCACCATCTGACCGATCACGGCATCGGCCAGGATCACCACCGGGTTGCGGTAGCGAAACGCCAGATCAAACCCCCAAATCATGAAATCGCACATTTCCTGAACCGAGGCCGGGGCCAGCACCAGATTGCGGTAATTGCCGTGCCCGCCGCCTTTGACCATTTGATTGTAGTCGCTCTGCTCGGGGCCGATATTGCCCAGTCCGGGCCCCGCCCGCACCACGTCCACCACCACACACGGCAACTCGGACGCGGCCAGGAACGACATTCCCTCCTGCATCAGGCTGATGCCGGGACCGGAGGAACCGGTCATGGAGAGCTTGCCCGCCGCCGCCGCGCCATAGACCATGTTGATCGAGGCGGTTTCGCATTCCGCCTGGACGAACACCCGCCCCAGGCGCGGAAACAGCTTGGCCGCAGTGTGGGCAATTTCGCTGGCCGGCGTGATCGGATACCCGAAGTAGGCATCGCAACCGGCGTACAGCGCCCCGATCACCGCGGCGTCATTCCCTTTGACTAATCGCACACCCACAGGCTGACGCCTCCCTCAGACCTTGGCTACGGTTTTCGCGGGAGGCAGATGCACTTCCACCGCATGCGGCTCGGGACAGGCGTAAAAACACGCCCCGCACCCCACACACCCATCCTTTTCAAGATGAACAAAAAAGAAACCGCGCGCATTAAATTCACACCCCATCGCCAGGCACCCTTTCGGGCAGGCAACCACGCATCGTCCACAGCCCTTGCATTCTTCGATATGGAGTACCACGGAAGGCGCCCCAATTGGTTTTGTCGCCGCCGTAGTTGCCATGCTTATCCACCCGTATCCCCCGATGCTGCTAGAGGGACGAAGAATTTACTCTCGCGACGCGCGATGTAAAGCACCACCTCGTCACCGGCCTCGACCAGGGCCGCGTTAACCTCAGCCACCGACCGCACCGGCCGCTGGTTGATTTCCAAAATCCGGTCGCCGCGCCGCAATTGCGCCTGGGCGGCCAGACTGCCGGGTCGGACAGCCACAACCATAACACCGTCAGGGGTGTCCTCCAAATTGATGCCGACACGGTGGAGCCGCCGCAACGGCGGGTCGGCCGCCCCCGGTTTTTTCTCCGCCGCTGACGCCGCCGCCACCGCCCGTTCACCGTCCCCGTCCTTCTGCCGGGCCACCACCTCCAACCGCAGCTCTTTGCCCCGCCGGTTGACCGTCATCGGAATCCGGTCGCCCGGGCGGTAATTCAGGATGGCAAACTGCACGTCATGCGGCGTCCGCACCGGCGTGTCCCCCACCGTCACGATCACGTCACCCGGCCGCATGCCTCCCTGCGCCGCCGGATCGCCACGGACCACGTCGTTGACCACCACGCCGACGCCCGTCTTGAACTGCCGCCTCAGCTCAGGCGTCAACGGTTGCATGGCAATGCCCAGCCAGGGCCGCTGCATCTTGCCATGATTGGCGGCCAGCCCCTCTGCCACCTGACGCACCAAATTACTGGCAATGGCAAACCCTAACCCCACATTGCCGCCGGTACCGCCGTTGACGATAAATTCGTTGATGCCAATCACCTCGCCCCGGATGTTGAGCAACGGCCCGCCGCTGTTCCCCGGATTGATCGAGGCATCGGTCTGGATGTAGTTCTCATAACGGTTCACGTTCATGTCATGCCGCCCCTTTTGACTGACATGCCCCACGGACAGACTGTAGTCGAAATTGAACGGTGCTCCCACGGCAATGGCGAACTGCCCCACTTTCACCTTGGCGGAGTCCGCAAACGGCAGGGTCGGCAGCCCCTTGAGCTTGCCCTCGCCAATCCGCAGCACGGCCAGATCGGTTTCAGGATCCATGCCCACCACCTCGACCTCGCGTGGATGGCGGGCATTGTCGAACACCCGCCCGTCATGCAACTTTACCTCCAGAGCATCAGCATCGGCGATGACATGGCAATTGGTCACGACATATCCGGTGTCGCGGAACAGCACGCCCGATCCCTTGCCCACCGGCCGCAGGGCACCGCCATGCCGGCGGGCTGGTGCCTCGGTGGCATCCTCCTCGTCACCGGCAACGGCATCATCCTCTGGCATTCCGAAAAAGCGTCGCAGTTCCGGCGGCAATTCCTGGTATCCCCCCGGTCGTCGGCCACGCCCGACGGCCTGCTGGTTGGTGATCACCACCACAGCGGGAAAGGCCTGATCCGCCACGGCGGTAAACGCCGCCTCCTGCCGGGCCAGTTCCGCCAGCCCCGTGGCCGATGGTTCACCGGCCCGGGCCTGACCAGCCACTCCCGCCGCTAGCCACAGCCCGCCGCTCACCGTCACCAGCAGCAGTAACCGCCGCCACCTCAAGCAAGGTTCTTGATTGCTCATGCTCTTTAGACGCCTGAGCACCTCGGGAGTTCCCTCGTTCGGAACTCATCCTTCGGCAATCTGCGGTTTGCGCTTCCGGTTTTCGTGCCCCTTGCCGCATTCGCTCAGAGCGTTTATGGTGTTGGGATGGCAACCTGTTCCTCCACCGCAGTGTCCGAACTTGTACACGCCTTGGGTAATTTCCGCACCCGGGCCGGCGCCCGACGCGCTCTGGCCGACTTGGGGGCAGAGGCTTGCGCGGACGCGCTCATGCAACTGGCCGCCGCTCCTGACGCCAGCGAAAACGCACGCTGGGTCGCCGTGGACTTGCTGGCCGAGTTTGCTCATGCGCCCGCCCTGCCGCTGTGTGCCGGCCTGCTCCGCCACGAACCGCACCTGCGCGGTGGTGCCTTGGATGCGCTACGCCGCATTTCCGGCACCGACCTGGGGGATGATCCGGAGGCGTGGGACCGCTATCTGGCCGGCGGCGGCTCAGCCGCAGCCGGCGGCCCAGCCGCGGCCGACAGCAAAACCGCCCCGGAACTCGCCCTGGCCCGGGAGGCCTTGTGCGGCGTTCCCGTTGAGATCAGTTGGGAAGCCCCAGGCTATCTTCATCTCCAAGCCAAGTTTGACCATGGCCGCCATCAACAACTGGTCGTTTCGTTCCCTAATGATCCCCGTACGGGAGAACCCGCCGCCCTGTTTTACACCGAATGCGGCACCACCACAGACATCACCCGGCTCCGCGACATGATCGCCCGCCGGCATGTCACCCTGCGCCATAGCCGCTTTATTCTTGACCCGGCCAGCCAGGGTGCCACCAAGGTCAGCCTCCGTCAGACCGTGCCCAAGTCTACCCTGACCCCCGGCGTCTTCCGGGATCTGGTGATGGACTTGACCCGGGAAGCTGACTCCTTTGAGGCCGAGCTGACCGGGGGCGACCAGATCTAAGCGGGAGAAAAAACCGCAGATTGACGAATATGGAAGCCGTCCGCGTCCTGGCGGGGTTCGAGTTTGGTGTCACGCTGACGTTCATCGCGGACTTGCCATCTGAATTCCGGCGGGTTAAAGTTCCCGCAAATGTGAATAGCCGTGCAGAATCGGGCATGAAAAAGCGGCAAAGGCATTGCCGCACTCCAAAAACGGTTTTCCTGAACACCGAACCCCGAATACCCCGCCGGTCACAGGGGGTCTTGCAAGGGCCTCAGGTGTGTCGTTAGTGTCGTGATGTAGTGTTAAGGGAACCCCATGACAACGGCATCAAAGCCATCCGCCGCAACGGCGTCCGTGCGAATCTGGAACGGCAGGGCGCGGTACTGGCTGGCGTACTTCCTGCTGGCCACCGCGACGACGGTAACCGCGCTTGACTTTACTTACGAGGTCAATCTCGATAATACCATCACTATTACCGGCTATACTGGGACGGGCGGCCCGGTGGTCATTCCTCCAGTCATCGATAGCAAAGAGGTCACCATCCTGGGCATGAGTGCCTTCTTAGGGAAGAGCGGTATCACGAGTGTGAGCATCCCCGATGGCGTTACCAGCATCGGGGATTACGCCTTCCGTGACTGCACCGGCCTGACCAGCGTGGTCATCCCCGATCACGTCACCACCCTCGGTGCCCAGGCGTTCTACCGCTGCAGCGGCTTAACCAGCGTGACCATCGGCAACCACGTCACCAGCATCGGCAACTATGCCTTCAGTTGGTGTAGCGGCCTGACCAGTGCGACCATTCCTGATAGCGTCACCACCATTGGCCCGGGCGCCTTTAGTTTATGCACCGGCCTGATCAGCGCCACCCTCGGCAACGGCGTCATCATCATCGGAGATGAAGCCTTCAGTGGCTGCGCCGCCCTGACCGGCGTGACCATTCCCGACCGCGTCACTACCCTCGGCACCGAGGTCTTCCTTAACTGTGGTGCCCTGACCAGCGTGACCATTCCCGACCGCGTCACCGCCATCGGCCAAGGCGCGTTCTCCGGCTGCGGCAACTTGTCGTCCATTATCGTCATTGGCGGCAACCCAGCTTATAGCAGTTTGGACGGGGTCTTGTTTGACAAACTGCGGCATAATCTGTTGCGGTATCCCGGCGGCAAGGCCGGCAACTACACGATTCCCGACGGCGTCACCAGCATCGGGTATGAAGCCTTCAGTGGCTGCGCCGCCCTGACCGGCGTGACCATTCCCGACAGCGTCACCAGCATTGAAGGCGCCGCGTTCATGCATTGCCACGCCCTGACCAGCGTGACCATTCCTGACGGCGTGACCACCATTCTCTATTATACATTCTATTCCTGCGACAATCTGACCCGCGTGATTGTCGGCAGCGGTGTCACCCTCGTCAATGACTATGCCTTCGCAGAGTGCGCGAATTTGCAGGGCGTCTATTTCAAAGGTAATTGTCCCGGTACTGCGGGAGGGGCGGTGTTCAGTCCCGACAGCGGGGCCACCGTTTATCGCCTGGCCGCCGCCACGGGCTGGGACGACAGTTGGCAAGGCCGGCCCACCGCGCTGTGGATCGCCAACCATCCGCCGCACAACAGCGTGCCCGTGACCCAGGCCATGTCCCAGGGAACGACGCTGCTCTTCAGTCTTGCCAACGGCAATGGCATTTCCGTTTCCGACCCGGACGGCAACATCGAGGCCCTGGTGGATTTTAGCGTCGCGGCGGGCACGCTTCAGCTCGGCAGCACGACCGGCTTGACGGTCACGGGCAACAGCAGCGCCCATTTGACGGCCCAGGGGCTGATCTCAGCGCTCAACACGGCCTTTGCAGCCGGGCTCAGCTTCACGCCGCCCCCGGGCTTCGCCGGCCCCACCGCGCTCACCATGGTCACCGACGACTTGGGGCATACCGGCGAGTTCGGCCCCCTGACGGACACGGACACGGTATCCGTCGTCGTCGAGGCCACCACCATCCCGGCCGTGAGCATCGGCGCCCCCTCGGCCACCCCGGTGCATGCCGGCCAGACCGTCACTTTTCCCGTGACCTATACCGGGGCCGCCACCATCGACCTGCGCGCCCAGGATGTGACGCTCAATCAGTTGAGCGGCACCGCCAGCGCGACGGTGACCGTGCTCAACGGAACGACGGCCACGCCGACCGTTTCCCTGACCGGCCTGGCCGGGGAGGGGACGCTCAGCATCTCGCTGGCCGCCGGCCGGTCGCAAAACAGCGTCGGGCCTGACGCCGGCGCCGGCCCCGGCGCACCCGTCACCGTCGAGGCCGCCCTCCTCACCCTGGACGTGACTTCATCCGGGGCCGCGGCGGTCGTCATTGCCAGCGTCACCGGTCACGGCGGCACCACCAACTATCAGCGGTCGGTGGCTTATGGAACGGCGGTCACCCTGACCGCGCCCGCCATCACCGGCAAGAGCTTCGCCGGCTGGACCGGCAGCTACACCGGCACGGGGGCCGCGCTCAGCTTCACCCTGACTTCCGCCGCCACCGTCACGGCCACTTACCAAGCCGTGCCGGTGACGATCACCCTCCTTAGCCCCACGCCGACGGACGGCGGTGCCGTCAGCGGCGGCGGCACGGTGGATTATGGCACGCGGGTGACCTTGGTGGCCAGGCCGGCCGACGGCTACCGGTTTGAGTCATGGACGGACGGCGGCACGGTACTCAGCCGTCAGGCCAGTTACAGCTTCATCGCCACCGCCAGCCGCACCGTGACGGCTTCTTTCGTCACGGCGACGCCGACGCCGGTGGTGGCCGCCGTCTCCACCGCCTTCACCGGCACGGTGACGGTGGCGGCCAACTGGGTTAATTTCAGCGGTCTGGACACCGACCTGGCCAACTGCAACGACTGGGTGCCGTTCCCCGTCAAGTATGACGCCTACCTGGTGTTGTGCTACGGCGAAATCCTCTGCCCGGTCTGTCCCTTCGAGATCACCGACGCCTGGCTGTGGCTGGCCGATAAAAAGAGCCGGCAACTCTTTGCCGCCAGCCTCGAAGACGGCGGCATTACCGATGCCGTTGGTTATTGCTTTGGCAACGGCAACGTGGGCGTCACCTTCGCCACCTTCCTGCCGTATCCCGACGTGGAAGATCTGACGGCCAGCGCGTACACCACCTCGCCGGCGGTCGTCTTTACCTTGGCGGGCACCCGTGAGAAAGCCAGCGCCAGGACGGCCTCAAATATCCTTAAACTGGATGGTGGCGCCACCCGGTTTGACGTTACCCCGAAAACCGGTGGCCCGGGCGCGGCCGAACGTGAATGCGCCGATGGCAGCGAAGTGGCGTTCGTCACCGCTACCTTCAAGAAAACGCGCATCACGGTCAAGCCCGATCCCTATTGCCCAGAATGCGCCAACGCCTGCGAGTCGGTCTACGCGGCCCAGGTGACGGTCGTGGCCAAGGCCGCCAAAAAATACCTCTGGTGGGACATGCTCGGCGAGGGTGACGTTCAACCGGCCATCAAATGACGCCAGTTGTCGGCACGCGGCGACGGGTGCCGGATGACTGGTTGGCATCGCGTTGGAGGTGCGGACAGTGATTGCCTATGGTGCGGTTTTGACCAACGTGGCGGATCATCACCAGGTGCCTGCTCACACCACACCGTGGTATTGCTTGTACCAGGAGACAAAGCGCGGAATGCCGGCGGCCATCGGCGTGGCCGGGGCAAACCCCAGCTTGGTCCGGGCTTTTTCAATGTCCGCGTAAGTGACGGGAACATCACCGGGCTGCATCGGCAATAATTCCAGCTTGGCCGACCGACCAAGAGCCGCCTCCAAAACGGCAATCATGTCCAGTAATTTTTCCGACTGGTTGTTGCCCAAATTGAAGATCTCGTAGGAGGCCAGGCCGGGGGCGGTCATGGCGCCAATGATGCCGGAGACGATGTCATCAACATAGGTGAAGTCGCGGCGCATGTCGCCGTGATTGAACACCGGGATCGGTTGCCCCTGGAGAATCCGTTCCGTAAAGCTCCACATCGCCATGTCTGGCCGGCCCCAGGGGCCGTACACCGTAAAAAAGCGTAACCCGATCGTCTGCATGCCGTACAAGTGGCTGTAGGCGTGCGACATCAGCTCGTCGCTTTTCTTGGTCGCCGCATACAGACTGACCGGATGATCAACCGGATCCGTCTCCGCAAAGGGCAACTTGGTATTGCCCCCGTACACGCTGGAACTGGAGGCGTAAACCAGGCGCGGCTTGCCGCCGTGCCGACAGGCTTCCAAGACCGACAAATGCCCTTCCAGATTAGCCTTGAGATAAGCGAACGGATGCTCAAGCGAATAACGCACGCCGGCTTGCGCGGCCAGATTCACCACCACCTCAAAGCGTTCCTCGCGAAACAGCCGGTGCAGCAGTTCCAGGTCGCAGAGATCGCCCCGCACCCCCCGATAGCCCGGGCATCCGTTCAACTGCCGGTGCCGGTCTTCTTTCAGGGTAACGGCATAATAATCGTTGAAATTGTCAAGCCCGGTCACCCGATGCCCCTCAGCCAGCAAGCGTGTGGCCAGGTGAAAACCAATGAATCCTGCCGTTCCCGTAACTAGTACATTCATGCCGAAAAATCTCGCCCTTGAAAAAGCTGGTAACGCAAAGCGCTTTAATCTAGCCCTTGGAGGTGGCAAACGCCACCGAATGCCGCCGGATATATGTCGCGGTAGGGTGAATTTTTAATTACCTTTAGCCTACCGCCTAAAAAGCTTCAGCCTAACGTAGTATATTTACGCCCATGATACTTGACACCCTTGCCAATGCCGACCGTTCCTTCCCCCTCCACCCGCTGTTCGCCCAGGCTTTCGCGTTCGCACGCCGGCCTGCGGCGGCCGGCCTGCCGGACGGACGCCACGCCATCGTGGACGACCGCCTCTACGCCGTGGCCTCCCATGGCGTTGGCCGCCCACAGGCCGAGGCTTTGCTCGAAGGCCATCGCCGCTACATTGACATCCAGCTCGTCCTCGGCGGTAGCGACCTCATCGGCTGGGCGCCCCTGGCGGACGTCGCGGCCACAGCCACGACAGACGGCTACAAGGCCCCGGATGACATCATCTTTTTTACCCAGCCCGCCAAACTTTGGCTGCCCGTGCTCCCCGGACAGTTCGCCATCTTCTTTCCCGAGGATGCCCACGCCCCCCTGGCCAACACCGGCGTGGCCGTTCACAAACTGATCCTGAAAGTCGCCATCGAGTAATTTCCCCGCCGCACCGCCGGAGCCCGACTCGGTTCCGCACCCACAGCCCACAGCCCAATTCCAATTAAAGTTCAAATTGATCTTTTTATTTTACCACAAAGAACGCAAAGAACACAAAGATTAATGGCGCATTTTTAGATTGTTTTATCTTTGCGATCTTTGCGGTTAATTTTGGAATCAATTTGAAGTGTGATTGGAATAACAATGTCCACCCAATTGACATGGCAGGAAGTGGTTGCGGCCACCAGCGACGACACCGAAGCGGTGGCCGCCGCGCTGGCGGCCCGCCTGGCGGATGGCGCCGTGGTGGTCTTGCGCGGCGACTTGGGCGCCGGCAAGACCGTGTTTGCCCGCGGCCTGGCCCGCGCCTTCGGCATCACCGAGCCGGTCACCAGCCCGACCTTCACGCTGGTGCAGGAATACCGGCGGCCGGCCGGCGGCTGGTTCTTCCATCTCGACCTCTACCGCATTGGCGCCGAAGCCGACGCCGCCGCCTTTGGCATCGAAGAATTCCTCTTCAATCCCCACGCCGTGACGGCCATTGAGTGGCCCGAGCGCATTCCCGATCTCCTCGGGGAACCGCTGACCTGTGACGCCGACGGCCGCCTGCGCGGCGTGGTCCCGGTGCTGCTGATCCCCCTCCCCGCCGGCGGCCGCCGCATCCGCCTCCCCGCCACGTCACATGAATGATCCGCGTTTTCCGACACTCTGCGGTTTTTCGCTTTTCAAGAGCGGGCTGACGTTCAGCGCGGGGCCTTGCACAAGGCCGCATCCAGGCGGGCGAGCAGTTGTGTCTGCGCCGCGGCCGTGAACTCCCCGGGGGTCAGGGCCTCCAAGTGGTGCCGCAGCGACGAAAGCTGGCGCCGGAACGCCATGGAGGTATGAATAAAGCGCTTGAGGGCGGCCTGCAACTGGCGCACCGACTGGTAACGGCGGCGGCGTTTGGGTTCCAGGCAGCGGTGGATAATTCTGGCCAGCTCGTAATGCACCGAGGGCACATAACGCCACACCGGCGGGAAGGCGGCCTGCTTTTTGATGGCCAGCAGGCTCTGCACCGGTTGGTTCGGGTCAAAGGGCGGATGCAGCGTCACCATCTCGTAGAGAGTGCAGCCCAGGCCATAAACATCGGTGCGCTCGTCAACTTCACCGTTGTCCAGGAATTGTTCGGGCGCCATATGCACCAGCGAGCCGAGAAAGGTGGGATCCTTTGCCGGAACCCCTTGGTTTTGAGCATCCCAAAACGTGCAGATCCGGCGCTCTTCAAACTGGACCCGGCCGACATCGCTCGCGTCCGGCTGTCCATGCCACCGATTGATGGCAATGCCCCAATCGATGACAAACACCTGCCCGTGCTTGCCCACCATGATGTTGGCCGGCTTGATATCCCGATGCACCACATGCAGGGAATGGGCGAAGGCGATGGCGTCACTGGCCTTCAGAAAAATAGTGAGCCGTTCCGACAGGTTGCCATATAACCGGCGGGTCTCGGCGTCACGCCGGCGCAAGCCGGTGATGACGTCCAACACGGTGAGGCCGGCAACATATTCCATGGTGAAGAACGGCAGGCCGCTGATCGGTTCAATGCCAATATCATGCACTGGAATGATATTGGGATGCTCAAGCTGGGCCGTCACCTGGGCCTCCAGCATGAACCGGGTGAGATTGAGCGGGGTGGGCGCGGCTTCGACCGGCATCTTGAGGGCAACGGTGCGGCACAAATGCAGGTCGGCGGCACGAAAAATGCGGGCCATGCCGCCCACGGCAACCACCTCGCCGAGCACGTAGCGGTCACGTCCGCACCAGTCGCGAATCCGCTCGGCCGTCATCAGGTTTTGCGGATTGCGCGGCGCATTGGCCTCGGACACGCCGATATGCTCGCGCCGGGCGCGGGCCACCACTTCCAGCAACGAGGTCAGGTCGGTGGTGCCGAAACCCGCCTTCAGGTCCGCGAGCTGTGGCGGTGAGTCCTTGGTTTGTTTTTCCGGCATGGGCACGGCCCCCTTGGGGGATTCACCGGTTTTATTTCGGCGTGAGACGTTTCAGTTTGAACGTGGAATGCTCTTGTCCCGCTTGCTCGGACGGTTCCGCCGCCGGGGGTACCTGCTGGGTGTGCATGGCCCATAACAGGGCCTTGCGCAACTCCTCGTTGGCGTCGCGCAGCCGCGCCGCCAGACCGCGGGCCAAATTGCGGTAAAACTTGGCGCCAAGCAGGGGCCGGGTTTCAACCAACTGCTGGAACTTGACCCGGGAGATCTGCCATACCTCACAATCATCCAGCGCCACCACGGTCGCGGAACGATACGCCAGGCCAAGAAAGGAGAAATCGCCGAAAAACTCGCCCGCGCCCAACACTTTCAACTGCTTGAAATGGCTCTCATCGATATCCTTGCGGACCTGCACTTGGCCGGCGGCAACCAGGAAGATGCTGTCGCCAAAAAAACCCTCGTGAAGAATAACCTCACCAGCGGGCACCGCCCGCACCCGGGTGATGCCGGTCAGGGTCTGCCGTTCCTCAATGGTGAAGCCTTCGAGCAACATGGTGGTGGAATCATAGCACACCGCCAGCACAGACGCAACTACCCCTTTAAAAAACAGAAAAATGCCTAATTCACCACCCGCTACGCTAGAGACACCGAGGCACGGAGAAGACGATGCTGGAGTTTTTCTCTTTTAGCTTTCTGCTTTTGATAGTTGCCTTTGGATATTGCCGGGTTAAGGTGAGCAAAGGCAACGGGGAACCGCGAGCATCAGAGCCCGGAATGTGAGTGACGGGTCAACAATGTCCGCCTCCCCAAACCAGTGGATTCCTTTTGAACCGGTCACTTTCGTTCCCTGCAGTCGCTTCGGTCGCGGCTCTGATCAAACCCCTCTGCCGATGAGTATGCTATCATTCTTTGGTTTGGGTTCCCGGCCGGCGGTGGCGCCTCCCGTCACCGCCGCGCCACCGGGCCGCCTGCCGGCCGTGGGGCTGGTGGCCGGCCGGGGCGAGTACCCGCTCGCCGTCTGCCGGGCAGCCCGCCAGGCCGGTGTGGCGCGCCTAGCCGTGGTGGCGCTGCAGGACGAGACCGACCCGGCCATCCGGGAATTGGCCGACAGTCTGAGTACGGTGGCCGTGGGTCAGCTTCGCCGCACCATTAACACCTTTTTGGACCAGGGTGTGCGCCGGGTGATTTTCGCCGGCCAGATCAAGCCCGGCCGGCTGTTCAGCGGCTTCAAGCCCGACCTCCTGGCATTGCGCCTCTTGTGGAAGCTGCCGGAACGCAACGCCCACTCCTTGTTCGGCGCCGTAGCCGGCGCCTTCGAAGCCGCCGGCGTCCAGGTGCTGCCCGCCACCACCTTCCTGGAAGAGTGGCTGGCCGGGGAAGGCGTCTTGGGCCGTGTCCGGCCGTCCGCCCGCCAGCGCGCGGAAATGGCCTTCGGCATGCGCCTAGCCCGGGACATCGGCCGGCTCGACATCGGCCAGACGGTGGTGGTCAAGCGCGGCACCGTCCTCGCCGTCGAAGGGTTTGAGGGCACGGACAAGGCGATCCGGCGCGGTGGCGAGCTGGGCAACGGCAGCGTCACCGTGGCCAAGGCCGCCAAACCGCGGCACGACATGCGCTTCGACGTGCCGTGCATCGGCCCGCGCACAGTCGAATCCCTGATCGCCGCCGGTGCCCATGCCCTGGCCGTGCAAACCGGCAAGACCCTGTTCCTCAACCATGACGAAACCCTGGCCGCCCTCGACCGCGCCCGCATCACCGTCATGGGCTTCACGGTGCCGGAATGACTACAGTTTCATCGAGCCATATTGGGAACCCCCTTTTGAGGAAAGGCGGTTCCCAAACCCTCCGTCAAACCTTTTTATACCTTGACGCGGATGGCGCTTCCGCCACAAGCCATTCTGGCAAAACGTCACGCTCAGCGCACATGGGCTTGTGGCGGAAGCGCCATCCGGTTTAAGATACAAAAGTTTTGGGAAGGGGTTTGGGGAGCACCCTTTTTCAAAAGGGTGGCCCCAACTATGTAATTGTCATCCCTCCATCGGCCCCTTATGTTGAGACGCCAATGAACACCCCCTTCCATTCCGCATGAGCGACCACTCCTCTTCCAATCCGCCGGCACCGGAACGGCACACCCACGGCACGGTGATCACCTTGTCCCCGGTGGCGCCGATGCGGGCCTTTCTGATGGGGGTGCATGACCTCAATGCGGACCCGGAACACGCCCGGGAGCTGATCGAGGAACTGGGCGAATTGACCCGCACCCAAGGCCTGACGGTGGCCGGCCAGCTGCTGGTGCGCCTGCGCGAACCGCAAACCCGTTACCTGGTGGGTTCCGGCAAGGCGGCTGAGATCGTCGCCCAGACACGGGCCGTCGAGGCCGAGGTCATTATTTTCGACGACGCCCTCACCCCGGCCCAGCAACGCAACTGGGAAAAACTGGCCGGACTGCCCGTGATCGACCGCGAGGAAGTCATTCTCGACATCTTTGCCAAACGCGCCCGCACCCGTGAGGCCATCTTGCAGGTGGCGCTGGCCCGCGCCCAATACGACCTGCCACGGCTCAAGCGCCGGTGGCTCCACCTCTCGCGCCAGCGCGGCGCCCGGGGCGGCATGGGTGGCCGTGGCGAAGGCGAGCAGCAAATCGAAGTCGACGCCCGCCTGGTCAAGCGCCACATCGTCCAGCTCCGCCAGGAACTGGCCGCCGTCAGCCGCCACCGCGCCGTGCAGCGCCGGCTCCGCCAGCGGCGCGCCCTGCCCCTGGCCGCCATTGTCGGCTACACCAATGCCGGCAAGTCCTGCCTGCTCAACCGCCTCACCCAGGCCGACGTCCTGGTCGAGGACAAGCTGTTTGCCACCCTGGACCCGACCGTGCGCCGCCTGCGCCTGGCCGGACGCCAGGAACTGCTGGTGGCCGACACCGTCGGCTTCATCCGCAAACTGCCCCACCAACTGGTCGAAGCGTTCAAGTCCACCCTGGAAGAAGTCGCCAATGCCGATTTCCTCCTGGAAGTGTTGGACATCACCAATCCTGAGGTCGAAGAACACCACGACACCACCGTGGCCGTCCTGCGTGAGATCGGCGCCGAACGGCGCCCGGTCATCACCGTGTTCAACAAGACCGACCTGCTCACCGACCCGCTGGCCCGCCAGCGCATCCGCCGCCGCTTCCGCGACGCCATCTTCATCTCCGCCCGCACCGGCGACGGTTTCGACGCCCTGCTCGAACGGCTCGCCGCCCAGGTCGCCCATGGCCGGCGCCGGCTGGAACTGCTGCTGCCCCATGCCCGCGGCGACCTGCTGGCGCAACTGCACCGCGCCTGCCGGGTGCTGGACGAGAACTTCACCGACGCCGGCGCCGAGATTAGCGCCGAAGTGCCCCTGTCCCTGCTGCCAGCCTTCGAGCCGTTCCTGCGCCCGGCAACGCCGGCCGGGACCGCGCCTGAGGCAGACAAGGACGCGGAAGGCTGACCCCAGGTGAGACAGGCAATCGTGCCTGTCCTGGCCTTCCGCAGGGTTGCCGGTGTCACGCCCCCCCCATCCTCGCGGTGAACGAGTTTAAGGTCGTACAGGGTGCTACAGGGCCAGGTTCTTGCGGATCAATCGGATGCGCTGCTGGACGCAGGCGGCGGAGCGCTGGGCGTCCGCGGGGGTGTTGAGCGTGTAATCTAGGAGCCGATCGACGCTGCTGGTGGCAACATGCAGGCGGGTGTCGGACGAGGCGTAGTAGATAAGCACCTCGCCGCTGGCCCGGGCCACCCAGCCATTGGAAAAAACAACATTGGAGACATCACCGATGCGTTCTTCACCTTCCGGCCCAATGAAATAACCGCCCGGCTGGCGCGTGACTTTCCACGGTTCCTTGAGGTCGGACAGGTAGGTGTAAAGGACGTAGCGCAGACCGGCCGCGCAGCCGCGGACGCCATGGGCCAGATGCAGCCACCCCTGGGCAGTCTTGATCGGCGCCGGCCCTTCCCCGTTCTTGAGTTCTTTGATGGTGTGGTAGGCGCGTTGCTCGATAACGGTCTCCTTGGCGATCACCGCGGGATTCATGCGCTTGGACAGCCCCCAGCCGATGCCGCCGCCCGAACCGGCCTGAATGAAATCGTCCTGCGGCCGGGTGTAAAAGGCGTACTGGCCGCGGACAAACTCGGGGTGCAGCACCACATTGCGCTGTTGCGGTGAGGCGGTCTTGAGATCGGGCAGGCGCTCCCATTTGACCAGGTCGCGGGTCCGGGCGATGCCGCACTGGGCGGTGGCGGTCGACAGGTCGCCGGGGGGCGCCTTGGGGTCCTTGCGCTCGGTGCAGAACAGGCCGTAGATCCAGCCATCCTCGTGGCGGACCAGGCGCAGGTCATAGACGTTGACGTCAGGGTCGGCGGTCTCCGGCATAACCACGGGATAATCCCAAAAGCGGAAGTTGTCCACGCCGTTGTCGCTTTCGGCAACGGCGAAGAAGCTCTTGCGGTCGGCGCCTTCGACACGGGCGACCAGGAGAATTTTGCCATCGACTTCAAGAGCGCCGGAATTGAAAACCGCATTGATCCCCAGGCGTTCCAGCAGAAACGGATTGGTCTTGGGATTGAGATCATAGCGCCAAAACAGCGGGGTATGGGCGGCGGTGAGCACCGGATGGCCATGGCGCGCGTAAACGCCGTTGCTCCAGGCGGGGTCAAGCGGATTGGGCCGGGTGAGCAGCGCCTCGTGCTGCGCCCGCAGGAACGCCAGCCGGGACGCAAACCCCAACGAAACTTGTTTCTTTGATGCAGCAGCACTACGGACTGGCATGGGAGGTGACCTTTTTGTGGAGTAAAATCGGGTGCGGGTGGGCAAACCATAAACAAACCAGGGCAAAAAACAAGTAGCCCCCATGACGCGGCTGCATGACAGTTTGGTCGGATGATGTTGGGGCCACCCTTTTGAAAAAGGGTGATCCCCAAACCCCTTCCTAAAACTTTTGTTTCCTAAATACCCGGAGGGCGCTTCCACCACAAGCCAACACGCACAACGGCAATGAGTTGCCAGCATGGCTTGTGGTGGAAG
>CAITYL010000152.1 GCA_903896595.1 uncultured Lentisphaerota bacterium | reverse complement strand
TTGAACAGAAGGAAGCAAAGATAGCGAAGGCTGGATGGGGGGGATTTCCTTTGCGGTCTTCGCTACCTTCTGTTCAAACTACGTCGATATTAAAAAGCGGCAAAGTAATTGCCGCACTCCAAGAACGGTGCCACTTTAGCCTCCGCGAACTCCGCGTCTCCGCGTGAGGCGGTTTTGTTTGACCGGATTGCGCCTGATGTTCTTCGTGATTTCGTGCCTTCGTGTGAGACCCCCGGCATTGGAATGATATGATGCGGTTCAAAACCAAATCGCCACCGGCGGCGGCCTCGACCGTCTCCAAGAGACCGACCTAGTCGTGGCGCCATAACGCCAACGCTGGTTGTGGACCGGGCTTTTTTTTGGGGGGGGGGCACTGGACTAATTTTCACCGGCGGCGCAGGACGAGGGAGAGCAGGAACAGGCCCATGGAGAAGAGAACGATGGTGCCGCCGGCGGCGGTGTTCCAGTAATAGGACAGCAGCAGGCCGGCGACGCCGGAGAGCCAGCCGCCCAGCAGCGCCAGCAGCAGGTACTGCCGCAGGCCGCGGGCCAGGTTGCGCGCGGCGGCGGCGGGCAGAATCAGCAGGGAATTGACCACCAGCACGCCGATCCAGGGGATACTGACGGTGACCGCCACCGCCACCAGGACGGCAAAGGCCGCCTCCAGTCCCCACACGCCCAGGCCGCGGCTGCTGGCCACGGACCGGTTGAGGCTGGCCAGCACCCAGCCGTTGAACAGCCAGACCCAGGCCAGGAGCACTCCCAGCAACAACGCCACCAGCCCCGCCAGTTCGGAGGGGGAGACCGCCAGCAGGTCGCCAACCAGGTAGCGCGAATATTTGGCGAACCCGCCGCCGCGCGACAGCAGAACCACGCCCAAGGCGACACAGAAGGCCATGACCAGGCTGAGCACGGTGTCGGTGGAGGCGGCGCTCCAGCGCCGCAGGGCGGTGACGCCCACAGCCAGCAGCGCGGCAAACAGCAGCATGGCCCACAACGGATTGCCGAGGCCGACCAGCACCCCCAAGGCAATGCCGGTGAGCGCGGCGTGGCCAATGGTCTCGGAAAAGAAGGCCATTTGATTATTGACCACCAGACAGCCGAGCAGCGAGAAGACCGGGGCCAGCAGCAGGACGGCCAGTAAGGCCTGACGCATGAAGCCGAACTGGGCCCAGTCCCAGGGCAGTAGGGCAATGAGTTGGTGCCAGGACGCGATCATGTTCCGGTCTCCCGATTGGCGGCCGGAACGGCGCCGGGATGAACCGCCCACGGCGGATGCACCGGCGGGACGGCGGGGGCCTGCGGGTCGAAGCCGAGCGCCCGCATGACCACGGGATGGGTCAGGGCGTCGCGGGCCGGGCCGTCGAAGAGGATGGTGTGGTTGAGCAGGACCATGCGGTCGCAGACGGCGGCCACGGCGGGTAGGTCGTGGGAGATCAGCAGGATGGCCAGGTCGTGGCGGCGGCGCAGGCGCGAGATAATGTCGTAGAACAGGCCGATGCCGGCGGTATCGAAGCCGGAAACGGGTTCGTCGAGCAGGAGCAGGTCGGGGAGGGGGGTGAGTGCCAGGGCCAGAAAGACCCGCTGCAGTTGGCCGCCGGAGAGCTGGCCCAAGTGGCGGTCCAGCAAGGATGCGGCTTCGACCTCGTCCAGGGCGGCGGTGGCGGCGGCGCGCAGGCGGTGCGAAACGCCCAGCCACAACGGCCGCCGACTGCAGGAGGCGGCAAAAAGGTCGAGCACGGTGATCGGAGCGTGGGGGTCAAGATCCACTTTTTGGGGAACATAGCCGATGCGCGGGACGCGCTTACTGCCATCATAGGGAAAAAAGCGCAACTCGCCGGTGTGCGGGGTTTCGCCGAGCATGGCCCGCAGGAGTGTGGTCTTGCCGGCACCATTGGGGCCGACCAGCGCCGTCAGTTCGCCGCAGTGCATGTGCAGGTTGATGTTGTCCAAAATGGTGCGTCCGCCCAGGCGCACGCCGAACCGCAGCAGGCGGGTGCAGCAGGCGCCGCAAGCGTCGGCCGGCGGCGCGGCGGTGAGGATGGGAGGCGGGGTGGGGTCTGGCATCCTGCCATCTTAAACCCGCCGCGCCCCAAGTCAAGTTTCGGAATCGGGAGACGGGAGCGGATTTTTTC
>CAITYL010000151.1 GCA_903896595.1 uncultured Lentisphaerota bacterium | reverse complement strand
GGGCGGAACTCGATGGCGTCACACCAGTTCCGCCCTTTATTATTGGGCCACCGTCCGCCAAACCAATGATGCGCGTCTCCGACGATGACGGGTTCGTCCGCCCGAGGACGGGCGGCTCCCGGTGATGGGAAAAACTCGTTACGTTTAAACGCACCTCTGCATGCGGACCCAGGCGGCGATGTCGGCGGCCAGGCTGGCGGGGTCGAGGCGGCACTGGCGGCGCATGGCGTCTTCCGAGCCCCACGGCAGCAGCTCGTTGACGGGCCAGCCGCGGGCCAGCAGGCGGGCGTGGGGAACGCCGACGGCGTTTTCGGCGGCGATGCTGGCCAGGCCGCCGGGGATGACGTGGTTTTCCAAGGTGACCACTGGCAGGTGCGTCATCTGTTCGCGGAACAACGTTGCATCAAACGGGTGCAGGAACCGCGCATTGACCACGGTGGCGGCGATGCCCTGTTCCGCCAGCAGCCGGGCCGCTTCCAGGGCGGTGGCGGCCTCGCGGCCAACGGCCCAGATGGCCACTTCGCCACCGGTGCGCAGGAGTTCGGCCCGACCCCAGGTGACCGGTTGACGTGGCCCGGCGCCGGGCAGCGGGCCGGCGGCGCCCTTGGGGTAACGGATCACGGCGGGCTCGCCCCGCTCCAGCAACAGGCGGAACATGGCCTCAAGATCGTCGGCATCGGCCGGTTGCAGAATGGCCAGGTGCGGCAGGGAGCGCCAAAACCCGATGTCGTGGATGCCATGGTGGGTGGGGCCGTCCTCGACAATGCCGGCGCGATCCAGGCAGAAAATCACCGGCAATTGCTGCAGGCAGACGTCATGGAAGACGAAATCCATGGCCCGCTGCATAAAGGTGGCGTAAATGGCCACCACCGGCCGCAAGCCGGCGGCGGCCAGGCCGGCGGCAAAGACAACGGCGTGTTCTTCGGCGATGCCGACGTCATGGAGGCGGTCGGGCATCTGTTCGCGGAGCGGGCGCAGGCCGGTGCCGTGGCACATGCCGGCGGTAATGGCCACCAGGCGCGGATCGTCCTTGGCCGTGCGCAGCAGAATGTCTCCCAAAGCGCCGGAGAAGCTTGGGCCGTCCTCGTTTCGCGTCGTGCTGGCGCGGCTGATGCCATGGTAAAGTTCAGGCGCCTCGGCGGCCTGGGGCAGCCCGTGCCCTTTCTCGGTCAGCACATGGATCACCAGCGGTTGGCGCAGGCGTGCCGCCGCCTGGAAGGTCTGGAGCAGGCGGGGCAGATCGTGGCCGTCCACCGGCCCGATATAGCGCAAGCCAAGTTCCTCAAACAGGGCGCCGGGAGTGATGGCGCCTTTGACCGCGCCCAGCAGCCGATGCACGGCGCGTTGCAACCAATGGCCGATGACGGGCAGGTTGAAGACAAAATCATGCACGCCCTGTTTCACGCGGTTGTAACGTTCCCCGGAAATGACGCGGTTCAGGCAGCGGGCCAGGCCGCCGACATTGGGGGCGATGGCCATCTTGTTGTCGTTGACCACCAAAATGAAGTCTTTGGTCTTTTCGATGATGTTGTTCAGCCCCTCAAAGGCCACGCCGCAACCCAGGGAGCCGTCCCCGACCACCGCCACGACGCGCCGCTCTGTTTCGCCGTGGCGGTCGCGGGCGGAGGCAAAGCCCAGGGCGGCCGAGATCGCGGTGCCGGCGTGGCCGGTGCTGAAAGGGTCGGCGGCGCTTTCGCGGCGCAGGGTGAAGCCGCAGCAGCCGTCTTCCTGGCGCAGCCGCTGGAATATCTCGCGCCGGCCGGTGAGGAGTTTCCAGGTGTAGGTTTGGTGGCCGGTGTCCCAGACCACCGTGTCGCGTTCGGGATCAAAGGTGCGGAGCAGGGCGATGGTGAGTTCGACGACGCCCAGGTTCGAGGCCATGTGGCCGCCCTGGCGGGTGATCACCTCGATCAGTTCGGCGCGCACTTCCGCGGCCAGGGCCGGCAACTGTTCGGGCGCCAAGGTCCGCACCTCGGCCGGACCGCGGATGGTTTCCAGCAGGGGGCATGGCGTCATGGCCGTCCCTCCTGACGCCGGCGCCAGGCTTGGTCCCATGCCTCGCGGCGGTCGCGGGCGGTGGCAAAGTAGTGCTGCACGCCCGCCCAATCGCCGGCGGCAATGAGCTCGCGGAACCGTGCGGTTTCCGCGCCGATGTCGTCCAGGGCGGCCAGGAGTTCCGTGCGGTTGGTGGCGAAAATCTGGGTCCACATTTCGGGGGAGCTGGCGGCGATGCGGGGTGAAATCACGGAAACCGCCGGCGGTGCCGAGGATGGCGCCGGGATGGCGGAGGACGGCCTCGACGGTCGCGGCGGCCAACACGTGCAGGGCGTGGCTGGTCCGTGCCACCAAGGCGTCGTGGGCGCCAGGGGTCAGCCGCTCGGTGCGGGCGCCCAAGGTCCGCCAAAAGCACTCCACCTGTCCGGCCGCCTCATCCTGGCCGGCGGTGGGCGTCACGAAAACCGTGGCCCCGGCATACAGCCCGGCATTGGCGGCGTCGAGGCCGCTTTTCTCGGACCCCGCCATGGGGTGACTGCCGACCACGGTGACGTTCCGTTCCGCCAACCGCGCGGTCAAGCCCTCGGCCAGCGGTCCTTTGACGCTGCCCACGTCGGTCACGACCGCCCCGGGCCGCCATAGATCGGCATGGCGTTGCCCGAAGGCCACGCCATCCGCCACGGGCAGGCACAGCACGGTCAGATCGGCGTGGGGCAGGATCGCGGCCGGATCGGTGGCGCCGGCGTCGATCACGCCGCCTTTAAGGGCCAGTTCCACGGTCTCCACTCGCCGTGCCCATCCCAGCACACGCGGGGGTATCGGCAACCGGCGCAAAGCCAGCCCCAGAGAACCGCCCAACATGCCTAGGCCGGCCACGGCTACCGTACCAAAGGTTTTTCCCTCGCCCGCAGCATCCATGCCCATCAAACCACACCTTATGCGCGCCACCGGCCTGGCCGGCGGAAATTTTAATATCGCCCGTAACGTACATCCAAAAAACCGCCGCGTGCCGCCTGTGGCCATCCGGTTAGTGGGAAACCGGCGAGTCTTTAAAAAAAAACCATGGTTGCTCTGGAATTTAGAATTCAGAAGCCAGAATTCAGCATGAACGTCTGTAGCAACGGGCTTGCAGCTTGCCAGATCGAAAACGTGCTACTCGAAGAGTGCGATGCAATCGCTTCGTTCGCGGCTCGGATGAGCATTGACCGGGAACCGGAGTCACGGCCCCAAACCGGGATTATAGTGACAACTTGTCGACGTTGAAAATCATCTTTCACGTTTCACGCCTCACGTTTCACGCCCAACCCCCCAACCCCCCAACCGCTCAACCCCCCAACCCCCCAACCACTCAACCCCCCAACCTAAAGCGCACTTCCCATGAACCGGCTCGCCCGCCTCATCGAACGTACCAACACGGTCAAGAAAACCCTGGTCCTGCCGGAAGGCCATGACCCGCGCGTCATGGCTGCCGCCGCCAAGATCGTGAAACAGGGAATCGCCAGCAAGGTGACCGTTCTGGCCACGCCCGTGGAAGCCGCGGACAGCATGGCCAAGGCCGGCGTGGACTTTGCCGGCCTCAATATCGAGGTGTTGGATTACCTGGCCACCCCGACCCTGTCCGGCAAGCTGGCCGGCATGCTGTACGAGCGCCGCAAAGCCAAGGGGTTGACCGAGGCGGACGCCGCCAAAGCCCTGCAGAATCGTCTTTATTTCGGCAATCTCATGCTCGGCGCCGGCCTGGTTGACGGCATGGTGGCCGGCTCCATCGCGTCCACGCCCGACATGTTGCGCGCCAGCTTCCATTGCCTCGGCACCGCCAAGGGCATCAAGATCGCCTCCGGCTGTTTCGTGATGGACATGGCCAAGCCGACCCCGGCTGGCGACGATGTGCTGCTTTACGCGGATTCCGGCGTCAATATTAATCCCAACGCCGAAGAACTGGCCGATATCGCCATCAGTTCCGCCATGACCCGGCAGGCCCTGGTCGGCGGCACGCAGTACGTGGCCATGCTCAGTTTCTCCACCAAGGGCAGCGCCAAGCATGAGCTGGTGGACAAGGTGGTCCAGGCGACCGCCATCGCCCAAAAGAAAATCGCCGACCTGAAACTGCCGTTCCTGCTCGATGGCGAACTGCAAGGGGATGCCGCGCTGGTGGCCAAGGTCGGCGCCAGCAAAGCCCCCGGCAGCCCCGTCGCCGGCAAAGCCAACGTCCTGATCTTCCCCAATCTTGAATGCGGCAATATCTGCTACAAACTCACCGAGCGGCTCGCCGGCGCCATCGCCTATGGCCCGATCCTGCAGGGTGTGGCCAAGCCGGTCAATGATCTCAGCCGCGGCTGTGTCGCCGATGATATTGTCGGCGTCGCCGCCATCACCATCTGCCAGGCCATGGGGTGACGTCCCGCCGTCGGGGGCGGCCCTCGTGCCGGCCCCCGTTTTCTCCCCTTCCTTCCGTGGGCAGGCTCCTGTGTCTGTCCCCCATGTGTGCCCCTCTCTCCGGTGAGACCTCCATGACGCAATTGGGACCAGAAACATCGGGCGCCGGCGCGCTCACCACCACCCAGCAGGCCGGAGAATTGCGCGCCTTGGCGCGAACGGACCTGCGTGCGGCCGAGGCGCGCTTTGCCCTGCTGCCAGTGACCGACCAGCGCGAGTGGGTGCTGAGCCTGCCCCCGGAGGAACGGCTGGAACTGTTGCTCCTGCCGGAAGAGCCGACCGCGCTGGTTCAGTCCCTGCCGGAGATGGAACTCCATCGGACCGTCCAGACGCTCGGCAAGTGGGAAACCCAGGAAGTGGTCGAGGTCGCCTCCGAGGCCCAGATCAATTTCATGCTCGACCACGACTGCTGGCGCGGCGAGTCGCTGGACGGCCGCAAGTTCTTTGACTGGCTTCAGCTCTTCCTCGAATGCGACGACAATCAGATCTTCCGCATCCTCACGGGCATCAATCCCGATCTGCTGGCCCTGGCCTTGAAAAAACACGTCCGCTTCGACCATGACGTCATGGTTGACGATGTCTATTTCCTTGACCCCGACTGGGTTAAGGGAAGCCAGCCCGTGGTTCAGTTGTTCTTGGAACGTCTCTATTCCCTCGATCCCAACCTATGGGTCCGCCTGTTGGGCTGGGTGCGCATGCACACCAAGGGCACCATTGAGGCGGATGCCATCGAGGCCCGGGAAAGCCGTTTGCGCGGCAAGGGGTTCCCCACTCATTCCCTGGCCATCACGGTCTATTATCCGATCGATTTCGACGTTACTGCGCTGATTGGTGGCTGGCGCGCGGCGTTCACCGCCACGCCTGCGGCGGCTGCCGCGGGAGTAGATGCCATGGTGCCGGCCAGCGCCCGCCGCGAACAACTGTTCATCCTGCGCCTGGCCGACTGGTTGCGCCAGCACGACAGCGCCGCCGACCTCGAATGCCAGCCCGCCCGGCTGGAGGGTGAGCTGATCGAGGTCGCCAACAAGGTCATGGTCGCCGATCAGGTGGACATTGGCGACAGTCGCCAGCAGCGCGAGACGGTGGACAAGGTCCGGCGCTGGATCAGTCTGGGCCTGGAAGTCGCGGCCAGTGGCGATTTGGTGGTCGCCGCCCAAATGCTCCGTGATCAGCGCCTGGAATATGCCTTCCGGCTCGCCGCCATGTTGTTCGACGCTCTTGGCACTGCCGTGGTTCAGGTGCAGAAACGGGAACAGCACACCGGCGGCCGGCTGATCAGCGGCCCCTATTTCGCCGCCTATCTCGCCCTCTGCGAACCCGAGCCGCTGCTGCCCCTGGCCAGCGATGGCGCGGGCACCGGCCATCCCATCAACACCCTGGCCGACTACCGTCTGGCCTGGAACTGGGTCTGGCGCCTCGAAGCCGAGCTGGACGCCCCGCAGGGTGTCTGATAGTTTTGTTGGATGATGTTGGGAACCCCCTTTTGAGGAAAGGCGGTTCCCAAACCCTCCGTCAAACCTGTTTGTGCCTTTTGCGGATTTCGCAGGCCGCCCCAGCGCAACCATCCACGAATGGGGCAACCGGGGCGGCCTGCGGAATCCGCAAATGAGGATCACCGCCTTGGTTGTGGGCGCTGGAAGCGTCTACCGTGGAGGATCGCGGAAGGCGGCATTCCATGCCGCACTCCAAGGCGCAATGCGCGTATCATTAATTCCACTTTGTTAGATTGAAAATCGGATAGCACCTTGCCAGAAGAATCGATTGCGAGGCGTGCCAGGAATACGAACGGACCGTAGCGATCCCGATTCCGATCCCGATGGAAAACCTCGCCGGGGTTATTTTCCACAGCCCCCCAAGGCTTGCCGCCCGACGGAACGCCGCCGCCGACCGACCCGCGCTCGGCGACAGCGGGAGCGGTGCTGTAGCCGCGCCTGTGCCAGGCGCTAAAACGGACCCACTCTTGGGGCGGCTGGCACAGCCGCGGCGACAGCGGGGAACACACGAGGTGCATGCGTCATCCGTCGTGCCCTCTG
>CAITYL010000150.1 GCA_903896595.1 uncultured Lentisphaerota bacterium | reverse complement strand
GGGCGGAACTCGATGGCGTCACACCAGTTCCGCCCTTTCATTCACCGTCCGCCAAATCAAGTTATGCGCGTCTCCGACGATGACGGGTTCGTCCGCCCGAGGACGGGCGGCTCCCGGTGATGGGAAATCCTTATTACTTTTGAATACGGCTCAAGGAAAAATGGGTTAAGTCCCGGCTGCTTCCCAAGGCGCGGCGATGCTTTCGGCGGGGTCGAGGTCGAGACAAAGCCCCTCGCGGGCGTTGGTGTGGGCCACGTTGACGAGCCTGACCGCCGCCCGCCAACGCCGCCCCGTGCCGGCCATGGCCAGTGCGCACTCCGCAAACCGGCAGTCGCGGACATGCTCCACCAGCAGGGCGTACGGCAGGCCGTCCGAGGTTTGATAAAAGACCTCCTGCCCCTGCCAGCGGCCAAGCATGCCGGTCTCGTCCCACGCGTTTTCACCGGCCGCGCCCGGCCCGAACTGCAGACGGACGTTGTCGAACGTGATGGTGCCGAGGGGATTATCCGGCATGCCGCCGAAATAGCCGCAGCGCGACGCCGTGACGGCAAGATCTGAAAAGACGATGCCGCCCACCGCCCGCCGGGAACCGTAACCGCAGGTGACGAAAAACGGGATCGGCGCCACGACCGTGGAATGCGCGAACACCAGGTCGGCGATCTCGGTCCCCGCCTGGGTCGGCAGGTAGCGCCCGCACACATTGAGTCCGCACCCGCCGCGGGCGGTGAGGCGCTCGAAACGCGCGCCGCGGATGACGCCGTCCCCGACCCCGACCCGGACCGCATTGGCATGGGCGCTGGTCAGGGTGCAGTCCCGGACCGTGATCTCCCGGCAGTCGCAGCCGGCCGGCAGCCGCCGGTTGTCGCACCGCAGGGTGAGGCAGTCGTCCTCGGTTTCCACCACGCAGTCGCGGACGGTGACCTCCTGGCAGGAATCGATGTCGATGCCGTCGCAGCACCAGCCGCGGGGGTCGGTGCTGACGTGCAGCCCCGCAACCACGGCCCGCCGGCAGCCGAAGAGGAACAGCGACCAGTAACAGGCGTTTTGCAGGGTGATGCCGGACACCTCGACATCTTCGCAGCGGCAGAAAAAGAGCATCTGCGACGGGCGCGTTTCCGGCCGGCTCCAGATGGGGGCGCCATGGTAGGCCATTTCCGCAAAGGCGCCGTCAATGCTCCCCGCGCCGCGGATGGCGACGTTCCGGCATTGGTAGGCGACGATCAGGTGCCGGCCGTCGGCCCGCTCAAACCCGCAGACGGTGGCCAGGTTCTCGGGAAAGCACTCCGGTGCATTGTACCGGGCCTGCGGGGCGGCCTTGAGCAGGGCGCCCGCCGCCAAATACAGTTCCAGGTTGTCCCGCAGGAACAGCGTCCCGCAGGCGTAGCGGCCCGCCGGCACGACCACCCGGCCTCCGCCCTGTTCCGCACCGGCGTCAAGGGCGGCCTGGATGGCGGCGGTGTCATCCGCCACACCGTCGCCCACGGCGCCGAATCCTTTTACATCGAACTCAAGCGGTGACATAAGAGGCTCTTGCAAAACTCCATTGTGCCGGCGGGGTATTCGGTGTTCAGTTTTGTAGCAAAGCGATTGCATCGCGTTCTTCGAGTGGCACGTTTTCGATCTGGCGGGCTGCAAGCCCTTTGCTACACTGACATCATCCGTTGGTCATGAATAATCCAAGCCAGCCGTCACTTATCAGTATAGAGTTGAACGCGCCAAATACTTATCATATTTTTATGATAAACCAATCACTTTTTACTGGTAAGCGGAAAAGTCAGGCGTCGGATTAGAAGAACGTGAGACAGGCAATCATGCCTGTCCAGACCTTCCGCAAGGCCGCGCTTCGCGTCACGCCACCGTGCCGCCCGGAACCGGGCGGCGCCAAACCACGCGAGGCAATTGGGGACGGGCGAATTGGGATAACCGCCGCGTCCTCGGTGTCCTCAACGTCCTCGGGTTTGGTTTTGGGATCGGGGCCAAGGGTCTTCCCTGTCCTCGGCGGCGGAGTGGGGTGCCGTTTGGGCGGGCGGCGGGGCGAAGACCTTGAGGACAAGCCAGCACATGAGAACGAATCGGCGTATGCTGTAGCTGAGCGCTTGTAGCGCGGCGAAGGCGTCCCGCCGGGCTGCAAGCCCCAACCCGGCATAGCCGGAACCAAAATAACGTTATTTCACCACAGAGGACACAGAGGGCACAGAGAGGTGAGACTGGATGGGGCCGAAAAACCGAACGATCCCCCGGCATTTTTTTCCTCTGTGCGCTCTGTGCATGACGAACATGCAATAAGAGCGCATCCCCTCCTTTCGAGACCAGGCAGGATTGCCTGGCCGACGTTGATCGCAGGCAAGAGTGCCTGCGCCACGTTAAACGCCAAGTACGGAAGGCCCTCAACGTGGGGCAGGCAATCTTGCCTGCCTGGGGGGTGCCGTAACGCGGTGAAGTTCTTCCGTACCGCTTGACAACAGGAACGGCCAGATGCGCACGCAAATCCGCAAGTTGCCGGTGCAACCCATGCCAAACTCCACCGCCGAGTTGGGGCCCGGCGTTCCCAGGCCCAACCGCTCCGGCAACCGGCGCCGGGTCAGAAGTGAAGTTTCAGGATCAGCGGAACGGTGGTTTCGAGCTTGGCCTGAACGGTAACCGTGGCGTCCGGAGCCGCGGACCATCTGAGCGGCAGCCAGCGGCCGGAATCGGCGAGCCGTTCGATCTTGGCGGGGGACCGGCCGGCGGTGCGGAGCGTGACCTCGGGCAGGACGTCCAGGTTCAGATTGAAGAGGGCCAGGAGTTCCCCGCCGCCGGCTGCCTCCCCGATCCGTCCGTGCAGGGCGTAAATGTCGAGGTCGGAAAGGACAACGACCGGAAGCGGCGCGCAGTTGAGCCAGTCCAAGACCTGGATGAGTTGTTCGCGCCGGGCCTCGTCCATAAAGGGGGTGGCCCCTGGTTTGGCGGCGTAGACGGCAACCCGCCCGCCCAAGTCGTTTTCGTAGAGCGTGAGGCCGGTGCCCACGGCCGTCTCCTCCCCGCTCAGATAGAACGGGATATGGTACAGCGTGGAGAGTGTCTGCGTGGCGGGGGCGTTGGACGTCAGGCGAAGCGCCGTGCCGCTGTCCAGCACGGCAATGCCAATGGTTTTTCCGGCGGCCGCGCCGTTGACGGCATGGCCGTTCATCCGCTCAAAGGAGCACTGCCAGCCGGCGGGCGCATCCGCGGCGACGCCCAGCAGGCCACCCAGGCCGCGGTCGCAGAGGCGCTTGGCGGCCGCGCCGTCAAGGAGCAGTCCTTTGGCCAGGAACGCCTTGAGTTCGTCGTCGCGGAACAAATCGCATTCCGGGCCGGTCAGCATGACGACGCGGCTTGAGGGGTTCGCGCCAACGGTCACCGGAATGCCCAGGTGGGCCAGGACCGCGCACGCCCAGTTTTCGAAGCGCACGAAATGAGTAAGATAGGAGGGAAGCTCGGCGGGATCGGCCGGCAACGGCGTGGTGGGGCCGTCCCAGACGACCTGGGGCATCAGCCCGGCCAGTTTCCGGTAGGCGCCGATGTGCTTCTTGAGCATTTGGCGATAGGCCTCGCCGCTGGCCGGCTGGAACTCGCTCATCCGGTTGACCCAGAGTTTGAGGCCGGTGCAGCCATGCAGAATGGAGTAGAGAATCTGGGTATTGAGCACCGTGGCCGGCGTGTAATAGCGGTTATGCGGATAGGTGTCGGACTCGGCGAGGATTTCCGGCAGGTCTTTCAGCGTTCGCATCTGCGCGGCGGTCCAATAGAGCCGGGAAATCAGCATTTTCGTGTCGCTGCTCCAGTAGCAGGCGGTGTTGGCGCGGACGAACGGCGGGTTGCCGCCGGCGAGCACCGCCTCGATGGCATGGGCATACTGAAGTTCCATGCCGCCGGCGTCACAGATGCAGTAACCGCACGGCAGCTTGGGATCGGCCGCATCGATGGCCGCCCGGATCTCCCGCGCGACCGCCAGCAGGCTCTCCAGCCGGACCGCATCCCATTGTTTACGCAGGGCCGGCTCCGTTTTGAGCGCCGCCAGCAGCCCCTCACGGTCGAACCGGCGCCCGGTCGCCTGCTCCAGGGCGGCCAGATGGTGGACGCAGTAGCAGCCGTCCGCGCCATGATTGGAGAGACGGAAGTCGTCATCGACCAGCAGGAATTCCGGCCGGGTCGCGGCGACGGTCGCCACCGCCTGGCGGATGTGCTCCGCAAAGCCCGGAGCAAGCGGACAGACCGACGCCGTCGTCACGCCCTTGGCGTTGATGGTCCGCGTGAATTCGGACTCACTGGCGGTGCCGTGCCCCATGGTGCTTTGGATGAGGATGCCGACCCGCAGGCCGGACCCCGCCAGTCCACGGCGCATTTCCAGGAACAGATCGCGAAGCCGTTCCGCCTTCGCCAGGGACGGCATCCGGCCTTCGGGATGCAGCGGCAGCATGAAGGCCACATCGGTCACGCCGCACTCCTGGTGAAGACGCAGGAGATCCGCCGTCATTTCGGCCCGGTGCTCGACGAGCAACGGGGCGATATTGATGATTCTAAACTCATGCATGGAAAGATATTCCTGATAACGTGTTTGCTTGGGAACCCCCTTTTGAGGAAAGGCGGTTCCCAAACCCTCCGTCAAACCTGTTTGTGCCTTTTTGCGGATTTCGCAGGCCGCCTCGTTACCCCCGGTGTGGTTTCTCGCCCGAGAGCGGCCTGCGAACTCCGCAAATTGAACACCCCGTTTTGAATATAGGATTGCAACCCCCCGAATACTCGTCATATTTTTAGCCATAACTAATCACTTTTTATAAACGTGAGACAGGCAATCGTGCCTGTCCAGGGACTTTCCGTAAGCTCGTTTCTGAGCGACAAACCGTACGCTCGCGGCCAGTTTCCATCGGCAATAAACAGGTTTGAAAGGGGATGGGACCGCGGGGAAGGGAAAATCTTTCCTCAAAAGATTTCCCCTTCCCCGCTGTTACACCTCTCCCACAGGCGGCAAAAAATGATTTACCAGGCCATTGATTTCTCGCGCTTGTCCCGGGCGGCCGCCTTCCGCCGGTTTTGCCGCCTGCTGAGCGAAACCACCGGCTTCAATCTGGTCTTTGCCGCTCCCGGCGCCGTACGCCGCGACCTGCTCTATTACCAGGGCAGCCAGGCGCCACTGTGCGAACTGCTGCGCCACGACCATGGCTTTCTCGCCCGCTGCCAGCAGTGCGACCGTGAACACTGCGCCGAGGCCGCCCGGCGCCGGCGCGGCTATTCCTACCCGTGCCATGCCGGTCTGATCGACATCGTGGTGCCGGTCTATGTCGGCCGGCGCCATGTCGGCACTTTCATGGGGGGGCAACTCCTCCCGGAACCGCCCACCCCGGCCGGGTTCCGCAAGCTGGCCGCCCGCCTGGAGGGGTTTGCCTGTGACCGGCAACGGTTGCGGGATGCCTATTTTCACACCACCCACATGCCGCCGGAACGGCTGAAAAACCTGGTCGACCTGGTGTCGCTGTTCGCCGAGCACTTCCGCGAGCTCGGCTCGCGCCTGGTCGAGGAACCCGCGCCCGCCACCCCGGTGGCCCGCGCCCGCGACTTCATCAGCCAGCACCTGACGGAACCGTTCACCCTGGCGGACGTCAGCCGCGCCGCCGGCCTGGCCCCCGCCTATTTCAGCGGCCGCTTCCGGCGCGACACCGGCGAGCCGTTCGTCGCCTACGTCCGGCGCCTGCGGGTGGATCACGCCAAAACCCTGCTGGAGACCACCGCCTACCCGGTCAGCCGGATCGCCCCCGAAGCCGGCTTCAGCAGCCTGAGCAGCTTCAACCGCTGCTTCCGCCAGGTGACCGGCGCCAGTCCCCGCGCCTACCGCCGGCAGGCGGGCACGGACTAGCACGGACGCGCACGGACCAGCACGGCCCCACACGGACCAGCACGGCCCCACACGGACTAGCACGGACGCACACTGACTGGCCAAAAATGGGGCCCGCCGCACACCACCGTCCGTGTTGGTCCGTGTAGGTCCGTGTAGGTCCGTGTATGTCCGTGTATGTCCGTGTAGGTCCGTGCTGGTCCGTGTTGGTCCGTGTAGGTCCGTGGCGTGCAGGCTTGCCCCCTGCGAACTCCGCGCTTTCGCGCGAGCACAAACGCAGTATCTTCTTGACGGGCCGGGTTTCCGGTGTCAAATTGCGCCCATGAATACCGGTTCCGTAACCAGTCCCGTCTATCAACCGCTGATTGACCGCATCCGGGGGCTGGTGGAGCGCGGCGAAACCGCCCCCGGCACCCTGATCGGCACCGAACGCGCCATGACCCGGGAAACCGGCCTGAGCCGCAAATCGGTGCGGCTGGCGATTGAACAGTTGATCGGCGACGGCCTGGTGGAACGGCGTCCTGGCATCGGTGTCTTTACGCGTGCGTCGCACACCTTTACCCGCCAGATCCAACTGGTGGTGCCCACCCTGGCCGTCAAGCAGTCCATCCAGCTCCTGTGCGGCGCCCTGGCGGTGGCCGGCCAGCGCGGCGTGCATGTGCAAATCTATGAAATGCACGGCGTCAGCGCGGCGGACACCCAATTCATCCGGGCCCTGGCCGCGACCCAGGCCGACGGCGCCATCATCCAATCCGCGCACCACGAAAAGCTCACTGACGCCCTGTTTCACCTCAAGAGCGCCGGCTACCCCTTCGTGCTGGTGGATGAGGAATTCAGCGGCGGCGACATTCCCTGCGTGCTGGCCGACAATTATGGGGGCGGCTACAGCGTCGGCCAGGCCCTCGCCCGGCTCGGCCACCAGCGCATCGCCTTTCTGGGCGGCCTGCGCGCCGCCGACACGGTGCGGTCCCGGCTGGACGGGTTGCGCGACGCCGTGCTGGATGCCGGCATCCATTTCGACCGCTCCCTGGTGATGGACATCTCCGGGCGCCCGGGTGAGGAATTCCATGCCGCCATCCACCGTCTTACCGGCGAATTGATGGACCGGCCCAATCCGCCCACGGCGCTGTTCTGTTCCAACGACTTGGAGGCGGCCACGGCCAGCCGCGAACTCCGCCGCCTGGGGCGGCGCATTCCCGATGACCTCAGCGTGGTCGGCTTTGACGACGACGTGGTCTGCGATCTGCTCGACCCGACCCTGGCCTCCGTCCGGCAACCCACCTTTGAGATGGGGCAGACCGCCATGAAGCTGCTGCTGGACCTGCTGGGCCCGGGCCATGGCAAGCGGGCCGCGCCCAAGCCGCGGGTCCAGCACCTGCCCACCGTGTGGGTGCCGCGCGAATCACTCGCCCCGCCCCCGTCCCGCCCGGACTAGCGACGGAAAGACGAGCCGATGCAAAGGTTGAATGCTGAATTTTGAATATCGAATGTCGAAGTTCCCGTTTTACTTCAAAATTCGACATTTAGTATTCGACATTTGCTTATCCGAGCCCGGAACGTGAGTGACGGGTCAAAAAGGTGGCAGTCTCCCAAGAAAAGTGGATTCTTTTTGACCGGTCACTTTCGCTCTCTGCGGTCGCTTCGTTCGCGGCTCGGATTAGCGTTGAACCGATAACCGGAGTTTTGCAAGAGCCTCCCCCATTTGCGGATTCCGCAGGCCGCCCCCGCCGTCCCAAAGCTGGCCTGTCGCACGAAAGCGGCCTGCGGAATCCGCAACTTGACAAACTTCAGATCCCGGCTACATTGCTCATTAGGATACCGGTATCCTTACCGGTACCCAAAGCGGACCGCCTGGCGCGGTCGAACGCGCCTCAACGAAACGAACCCAGTCAACCCACGGAGCACGGACCATGAACAAGCTGAGCAAACACCTGGTGAGCAGGGTGGCCCTGATGATGCTGGCGGCGGCCGGCGTCGAGCAGGCGACGGCCATGACCTTCGGCGTCAATGACATCGTCAACAACAAGATCCAACTCAACTTCAACGCCAAGGACAATCTTCATTACCTGAACGGTTCCCCCATTTCCGGCTCGACATTCGCCACGACCGTGGATAGCACGGGCGGAACCGTATGCCTCGGTGGCGAAGGCATTGTTGCGAGTTCCGGCAACAAGGGCACCAGTCAGAGTTTCGTTTACAGCTTCATCCTGCCGGCCGGTTATGCCATTTCCAGTCTTTCGGTGGAATCGCGCTTCACCAACTTCCCGGGTGCCGGCGTCAATGACCACCTGCGTTTGTTCGTCAGCACGGACAATCTCAATTGGACGAACGAATTCGCCACCATGACCTCCGACAATTACAACATATTGGATTCCAATCCGACAACGAACCTGACCGCCTCCGTCAGCGGGGCAACCAAGTACTACATCAAGGGTATGTTTGATTTTACTGATCCCGGCATGGGCACGGGTGCACCAGGTACGTTTCAAATTTTCCGAACCGATAATATCGGCAATGCCGGTTGCGTGTTCGAGAACGCCATCGGCGTGACCGCCATTCCCGAACCGGCGTCCCTAGCGCTGCTGCTGGGCGTGGGCGGGCTGCTGGCCGTGCGGCGCCGGCGCTAAGCCGAATTATTCACTCCTGTAGCTCAGTGCTTGCAGTCTATCTACTATACGCATTTCTCCCGCAGAGGCGCGGAGGCGCAGAGGAACCGCCAAAACTGCCAAAAACCTGTTCTTAAATCCAAATTTCACCATGAAGAACATGAAGAGCAAGAAGAAAAAACGTAATCAGTGACGTCTGTCCGCGTTTTGGTCGCCTTGCTGCCGGTTTACTTCATGTGCTTCATGCTCTTAATGGTGAAAAATGGTGCTCGGAACCATCCAGTTGCCGGTTGATTTGGGCGATAAAAAATGCGTATATTTAGATGGGACTTGCCGCCCGGCGGCACGTCTCCGCCGCGCTACAAACGCTCAGCTACAGGAGAAGGTGTACCACCGCCTCAGCCGGGAACCGGGCTGAGGCTCTTGAGTGCCGCCGGCTTGACGGCGCTTTCATACTGTATGGCAACGCGTTAGTGAGGCCACAGAGAAGTTTTTCTCCGATTTCTCCGGATTCGACAGTTTCTGATCCGAGCCCGGAACGTGAGTGACGGGTCAAAAAGGTGGCGGTTTCCCAAGAAAAGTGGATCCTTTTTGACCGGTCACTTTCGCTCTCTGCGGTCGCTTTGTTCGCGGCTCGGATTAGCGTTGAACCGGCGACGCTGGGTTGGGTCAAAAATACAGGATGAAAGCGGTGTCGAGCCACCGCCACTCAAGAGGTTCCGGCTGCGGCCGAAACCGGTAAGAAAACGTCCTTCGTGCGCCTATATTCTGAATTACGGGTCAATATGCACCTTCATGGTCAATACCTTATGCTTGCCGCTCTGACTCTGGCCGGCGTCGCCGCGGCGGCGGAACCGGTCTGTTTTTCCTACGGTCCCACGCCGGCGGCGGCCAGCTGTCAGCCGGTGCCGGAACGGGGTCCGGACGGAACGGCGGCCTACCGGCTCGCGTTTGCTCCGCCAGCGGCCGGCACTGATTACTGGTGCGGCGGCGGCCTCATTTTTCCCGCTCCCGGTGCCGCCAATGAGCTGGAGTTCTATGTCCGCGGCAGCACGCCGCGACGGGTGGAGTGCAAGCTGCTCGACCAGGCCGGCCGGGCCGGCCAGTATGCCCTGGACGTGACCACGGACTGGACACCGGTCCGGTTCCGCCGCGAGTTCCCGCTTTGGCTGCATGAGCCGGCCCGCGGCCCGCTCGGGGAGATCGCCAAGCTGGATCTGCACTGCCGCGTTGCCAAAGGCCAGGCGGGCCAGCCGTTCACACTGTGGCTGGCCGGCGTTCGGCGCGGCACCTGCGCGCCCCAACCGTACCGGCACCCGAACTGGATGCCGGTCAAAACGCCGCCGCCGGTGCCGGGCTACCGCATCGAGACCTGCATTCATAACATTTGGGGGCTGGCGCCCAAGGGCGGTGAATTTCCCGGCCTCGCCTCTCCGAAGGGGCTGGCCATGGCGGAAGAGGTGGCGGACCACCTGCTCCGCGACTACGGCACTGTCGGCATCACCATCGCCTATCTTCACGGTGACAATGGCCGCCGCTTTACTGACTGGTTTGCCGCCCGTGGCGGCCTGCCGCTGGCCGAGGGGCATAACTTTCCCGGCAAAGAGTTTCTGGAACAGCTTGATGCCCTGGCCGTGAACATCCATGGCCAAAAAGCCGTTGTCAACCAGTTTTGCGAGGAGGACATGACCAACCCGGCGGTGCTGGAAGAATTGCAAAAACGTCTACTGGCCTCGGCCCAGGCGGGCGCCAAGGCCTGGCGCACCGTGGATTATGTTTGGAAATATGATGGTGGCGCCATCTGGGGTTATTCGCCGGCGGCCATCAAACGCTGGCGGGAGAACCTGGCCGGGACCGATGCCGGGCTGGAAATCGTGGATGGCGCGAAGACGCGAGTGGCCCATTTCGGGGAATACGCCCAATCCTATCTGGGTTACCACATGACCCCGGCCGACTGCGGCTACACCGCCTGGGCCCAGTATCAGCCGCCCGGCGACCAGGAAAAAGCCTCGCCGCAACTGGCCAACCGTCAGACCTTGTTCAATCTGCTGTTCCATTACGAGTGGGTGAAATACATCAACGAGGCGGCCCGGCCCAGTCTCCCCTACGGCCTGAAGGCCCAGCCGATCTGCAACCCGGAATCGTTCGCCAACGGCACCGACCTGGCCTGGCTGTTGCGCTGCGCCAACGTGCGCGGCATCGCCACCGAGTGGTGGAGCAGCGCGGACACCGTGGTCGCCACCTACTACAGCGGCCGCTATTACGAGCGCATCGCCGCCACCAACGGCAAGGAATTAATCTTTCTGGGCGAATCGGCGGCGGCCGGCGGCAATCCCTTTTACGGCAAACAGGGCAAGCCCAATTACTGGGACAACCAGGCCAATTACCTGATCACCTACGGCCAGGCCGGGGCGGTGGACGCCAAGGCCAAGCATGACCAGTACTGGGGCAGTTCCTGGAAAACCATGACCAATTCCGCCGCCCGCGAATACCAAGCGTACACCGCCTTCCGCTCGGCGTGGTGCGGTTTTCTGCAGGCCCGCAATGACCGCGCGGTCAAGCCGAAGACCGACGTGCTGGCCCTCGAGATGCGGCCGATCGCCCAGGATCTCCCGCCCTTCGACCGCGGGCCGGACGGCCAGCCGTACAATCTGGCCCGTCATCTGACCCGCCTCAATTATCTGCATGACGGCGCCGCCTTCCCGGTGGACCAAGCCTTTGCCTTGGAGGATTACCGGACCGTCATCTACACCGCCAGTGAACCGCCCGACGGCTACACCAAAAAACTGGCGGCCTGGCTGGACGGCGCACCGGACCGGACCGTGGTCACCCACAGCTTCATCCCCACCCGTTATGCCGCACCCCGGACCCGTCTTGAACCGGCGGATAGCCTGTTTCAGGCCGGCGGCCGCGAACGCGCCCTGGGTTTCACTTCAATCAAGGAAACCGCGGTGCGAAGCGGCGTGCTGAAGGCGCATAACCCCGTTTTCGCCCAGGCGCTGGGCGCCCTGAACGGCCGGCGGGTGTCCTTCGCCCGCGGCATTTGCGCGGCGCCCGGCGGCACCGTGCTGGTGTCGCTGGACGGGCAGCCGCTGGTCTCCGAACGGCCGTGCGGCCGGGGCCGGGTAATCTACCTGCATGCCTTCGCCAATGAGCGCGGCATCACCGGGGAACCGGTGGAGCGCCAGCTCATGGACGCCATCATGCGCTATCTGGGTCAGGAACCGACGGCCCTCAGCCCGGAGAACGTCTGGGTGCTTCGCTTCGACACTCCGGCGCGCGGCCGGGTGTTCCTCGCCTGCAAGCTGGACGCCCCCACCGACATGGCCCTGGGCGGGGAAATCTTCTCTGTGTACCAGGCCGCCGCCCCCGCCGTCACCGGCGAGTTCCGCGCCCGGGTTCCGGCCGCCAACGCCGACTACCGCGTCACCAACCTGATCACCGGGGTTGCCACCACCCAGCGGAGTGATGCGCACGGCTATTTGCGTGTATCTTACACCGGGTGGAACATGCTCGGCGTTTACGTGGAGAGAGTCCAGCCATGAAAACCAGGACATTCACGCTGATTGAGCTGCTGGTGGTGATCGCCATCATCGCCATTCTGGCCAGCATGTTGCTGCCGTCGCTGGGCAAGGCGCGGGAACAGGCCAAGACCACCTTCTGCCTGGGCAATCTCAAGCAGCTCGGCCTCTGCATAACGCTGTATGAGGGCGATTACAACGGTTACCCGGCCGGTGTCCAGTGCGGCGGCATCTCGTTCGACACCCTGCTCGGCGCCTATTCCGAGCAGAAGACAGGCCTGGTGCGCTGCCCGAGCGACACTATTGCCCGCCCCGCCGGTTACACCCCCCGTAGTTATGCTGAAAACGACCGGCTGTATACGGGTATTGGCTACAATCCTCAATGGATGATCTCGCCGTCCCTGATCGTCACGCCCGCCGATACCGTCAGCATTACCGAATATTGGCTTGAAAATAACGCCGCCAATAATTCCGGCTGGGCGGTGCTATGGGGTTCGGACGATGCGGGGCTGGCCGTGGGGCGCTACCACAACAGTGGCCGCTCCTGGAATACCTGCTGGTTCGACGGCCATTCCGCCCCCATTCGAACGCCCACCACCGTCCCCGACTACCAGAAGATCCAGCTGGCATTCGATTGGGACAAGAATCTTGGCACTCCCCAATGACGTAAAACGGCAGACGCCAGGGGGCGGCACGGACCAACACGGACCAACACGGACCGGCACGGACACACATGGACGGGCTGGAATTGGCGCGGGCCCGGCCGTGCAGCCACCGTCCGTGTATGTCCGTGACAGTCCGTGTGCGTCCGTGCGTGTGAATCCGTACGTGTGCAGGCTTGCCGGCACCCGCCCCCAGGCGTCAGTGGGCGGCCGGGTTGGGGTAGGACCATTAGGACCATTGGGACTCTTGGGACCATTACGACCTGTGGGACAACCGGCCGCATGTGCATGACAAACCACTGGCGGGTAAGGCGGGTTCAGTCCTAATTGTCCCAAGGGTCGCAAGGGTCCTACTGGTCTTAGCCCCCCAGCCGCACCTGCCACCATGAGACCAGGGTGGCTATTCCCGTAAACCGGCCTAGCCTTTATTTGCCGGCGTCGCAGGCAAATGATGAACAAAAAGGTTTGACGAAGGTTGGGGCGCGGGGAAGGGAACGCCTTTCCTCAAAAGGGGTTCCCTTCCCCGCCTCAGGCCATGCCACCACGGTAGCGGGGGAATTCCCAGTCCAGTTCTTCCCAGGTAATGGGGATGAAAGAAAACTGCGGTTCACGGCCGTGGCGCCGGGCGAGTTGCGCCAGGCCGCGCAGGAAGGCCCCCAGCTGCGCAGGGGCGATGGCGGGGTCCACGTCCCACAGGGCGAGGTCGCGCACGCCCGTCTCCAGCGCGCGCTCAACGCCGGCCAGCACCTCCGCCGGTGGTTTGGTGAGCAGTTCCA
Source organism: uncultured Lentisphaerota bacterium (assembly GCA_903896595.1). Lineage (GTDB taxonomy): Bacteria > Verrucomicrobiota > Lentisphaeria > Oligosphaerales > CAITYL01 > CAITYL01. The sequence continues at coordinate 3,600 of CAITYL010000150.1, read as the reverse complement.
CCGGCGTGATCATGCCGGAAAAGGCGGTCGCGGGCAGCGCGGCATGCAGCGCCGGGAGATCCGAGCGGACCGAGGCCTGCAGGCTGCGCAGGCCGGGAATGGCGCGATAGGCGTCCGCAAAGGGGTCGGCGGGCACGCTGCAATGGTGCAGGTCGCAGCACGGCGGCACGCCCTGGCTGGCGGCGGCGGCCTCAATGAAGCGCACGTCGTACGGCCGCACCAGGTCGGCATAGACCTCCGGCGAGATCATGGTGACATTGCAATTGGCCAGTGTCACCGATTCCAGCCGCCCGAAGTGCTTGCCGATGAAGCGGTGGGCCAGCAGCATGGTCTCGGTGATCACCTCCAGGTAATGCCGGGCCAGCGCCGGGTCGGCCAGCAGGTCGAGATAGAACTCGGTGCCGCGCAGGGAGAAGGCATTGTTTGCCGGGCCGGCCAGGTCGATCATCTGGGTGGCGCGGCCGTAACGGGCCAGGCGCCGTTCGCGCTCGGCCAGCAGCAGTTCACCGACGGGCGACTGTGCCAGATCAACGGGCACCAGTTTGCCCGCCTGGGTTTCATCCAGCGGATGGTTCTGGTAGCCGCCGACCTCCTGAATCGTCGCCGTCATCCCCAGCACCACCGGCACCAGCATGGTGTGGTAGGGCAGCAGCATGGAGACAACGTCGGGGTCGAGCACCGGCGCGGCCTGGCCGATGCCGAGGTCGCCAAACCAGGCATGCAACTGCCGCTGCCGCCCCAGGTAGGTGGCGTCCAGCCAGTCGAAATCGATGGCTGCCGGCCGGCCTTGGGCCGCCTGGTAATGCTGTTCCCACCACTGCCAGACGCAGTAGAGGCTGATGGGCAAGGGGGTGGCGTTGGTCATGGGAGGTCAGGCACTCCTGCCGGGTGAGGTGAGGGAGGCGACGGCCGGATGGGACCTATGGGGCCTATGGGACCTATGGGCCGGCCGGCCGCATCGCATAACAAACCAACCTTGTACCATGCCGCGACTGTCCCATCGGTCTCATTAGTCCCATAGGTCTCATTGGTTTTAGCAACTCCCAATGGTCCGCCTCAGGCCGAGAAGGCGGCGGTGATGGCGGCCAGGCGGGCCTGGACCTCGGCCGGCAGCGTGGCGCCGCCGCGCGCAATGCAGGCGCGGGCCTGCTCCTGGGCCCGCTTGTAGGCGTTCTTGGATCCGGCGGCGAGCCAGGCCCCGTGCGGACCCCGCACGCCGACCCGCGGCTCCCAGAACTCGCCGGAGGCCAACCGTTCCAGGGTGTGGTCGGCGGTGAGGAAACTACCGCGCGGCCCCGTCTCCTTGACCAGTCCGGCGGCAATGGTCTCGGCGGTGACCTCAATGCCGCCGGTGAGCCGGCGCCCCATGGCGGCGATCTCCGCATCCATGACCAGCTGCTCATGGCTGCACGTCATGCCGGTGGCGAACATGCCGCAATTGACGATCAGGTCGTGCCCGGCGGCCTGGGCCGCGAACAGGCTGAACGTCTTTTCCCAAGCATTCTGTTCGTCATGGGCATGGTTGTCGGAATTCGGGGCGGTGGTGTGGGAGGGAATCCGGCAATGGCGGGCGAGCTGGGCTGCCGCGACCCGGCACTGGGTGGTTTCGATGGAGCCGACCAGGGCCGCGCCGGTGCGCATGTCGGTGGTGGTCCAGGAATTGGCGTACATCACCTTGGCGCCCGGCTGCAAGAGCTGGATCATGATCAGCCCGGAGAGGCATTCGGCGTGGTTGACAGTCAGCAAGCCGGCCAGGCTGTACGGCGCGGAGACGCCGGCATTGGGCTCGGGCAGGATCGCCACCGGCACACCGCGCTCCAGGCAGTCCAGGATCGCGTCGGCGGGATTGGCCTCCCAGTACAGCGGCGAGGTGGGCGAGAGCTGGGAAATGCCGTACGGCCGGGCGCGCAGGTCGCCGCCGCGGCAGGCCGCCTGAAGCAGGTCCAGGCAGCCGCGGTTGACCCGCGGGCAGTCGGTGGAGAAATAGACCGGCTTGCGGGTGTTTTCGACCACGGCGCGGACACCGTGCAATAGGGTGGATTTGGGGTCGGCCACGTCCTGCGGCATCACCGGAATACCGACCATGTCGATCTCCGGCAACTGTTCGCAAATGGCGGCAAAGGCGGCGACATCGGCCACCGTCGAGGGGCGCGGGTCGCCGTTCTCGGTGTCGGTCCAGAATACCGCGTTGTGGCCGGCGGCGACCTTGGCGGCGCCGCCGCCGAGGCGGAAGGCAAACTCGCCGTCGCGGTTGAACAGGTCAAAGGCGGCTGGCGCATGACTCAGGGCGTCCTCGGCCAGCGCCCGGGGGAAACGCACGCGGGCGCCGGCCAGGTCGACCGTTGCGCCCTTGGCCTGCAACAACTTCAGCAGGCGCGGACTCTGCACTTCCACGCCGCACTCGGCGAGGATGTCGAGGGCCGCGTCATGGATTTGGCGCACTTCCGCGTCCGAGAGAATTTCCAGCCGTGACAATTTCATGGGGTGGGGTGCCTTATTTGTAAAACAGTGGATGTGGTTGGCGGGGGCACGGACACACACGGACTGGCACGGACACACACGGACCAAGCCAACCCCGTTACCGGCGCCCCATCTGTTGTGTCTGTTATGTCCGTTGTGTCCGTGTTGTCCCAAGCCCGTGCCCCGTGCCGCCGTTTTCTTAGAACGTGGTGCCGCCGAGCCAGTCAATGGTCTGGCGCAGCGCGTCGGTGTCGTCCATCGACGGCGCGAACTCCAAGGCAAAGAGCTTGTTCCAGCCCGCCGCCTTGATCTGGGCGGTGAGGAAGCGGTAGTCGACCTCGCTCTTGAAGATCTCGTTGCGCCCCGGCACGCCGGCGGAGTGGAAGTGGCCAATGACATCGATATTTTTGCGGATATGCTGGACCAGGTCGCCTTCCATGATCTGCATGTGGTAGCAGTCGAACAGCAGCTTCATCCGTTCGGAACCGACCGCGCGGCAGAGATCGGCGCCGGCATCGCTGCCGGTCAGGAAATAGCCCGCGTGGTCCCAGCGGGTGTTGAGCGGCTCCAGCAGCAGGGTGACCCCGGCTTCCTCGGCCAACTGGGTGGTCGCCTTGAGGCCGTCGAGCACGGACTGGCGCATGGCGGCATCCGTCATGCCCTCAATCACGTTGCCGGTGCAGACAATGGTCGCCGGAATGCCGGCGCGCCGGTTGAAGTCCAGGGTCAGCCGCGCCCGGGCCAGCCATTCCTCGCGCTTGGCGGGATTGGTCAGGCCGCCGCCCAGCGAACCGTCAGGGGCGCCGACCACGGTGTTGGAAATGCGCACCCCGGCCGCCTTGGCCAGCGCCGCCAACTCTTCCGGCGACCCGTTCCAGCTCAGGTCCTGGACAAACCACATCTCCACCGTCTTGAAGCCCAGCCGCGCCGCCGCCGCAAACCGCTGCTCAAACGGCAGCTTGGTCAACGCCATCTCAATGCATAATCCGAGTTCCATGATCCTATCTCCTTGAAATGTAATTTATAACCGCCGATGTTGGGAACCCCCTTTTGAGGAAAGGCGGTTCCCAAACCCTCCGTCAAACCTTTTTGTTGCCTTAAACACGGAGGGCGCTTTTACCACAAGCCAATGCTGGCAAG
>CAITYL010000149.1 GCA_903896595.1 uncultured Lentisphaerota bacterium | reverse complement strand
CTCTCTCCCTCAACCCCTCAACCCCTCAACCCCTCAACCCCTCAACCCCTCAACCCCTCAACCCCTCAACCCCATGACGTCACCGGCCCACCCCAGCATCCCCCCCCAGCCCGGCTCAGCCCCGGCGCCCCGCCTACACACCGGCGACGCCACCCTCGACCGGGCCTTCCAGTTGGCGCTGGACGACATTGGCAGCAATATCGCGCCCTATCAGCTGGGACTGCTGGAGCAGCCGGCCCCCGTGTTGCTGGCCGGCCGGGACTATCCCGATCCCTGGACCCGCGACGCCGCCATCAACACCTGGAACGGCGCCGGCCTGCTCCACCCCGAGGTGATGCGCAACACCCTGCTGGCCGTCCTCAAGCGGGGCACCCACGGCCCGGTGATCACCGACGACAAGGAGTTCAATTACTGGGACATCATCATTTGGGCCATCGGCGGCTGGTGGCACTACCTGTACACCGGCGACCGCGAGTTCCTGCAACTCGCCTTCACCGCGACCCGAAACACCCTCACGCTGTTCGAGGAAACCGAGTTTGATGCGGTGACCGGCCTGTTCCGGGGTGCCGCCTCCTATGGCGACGGCGATTCCGCCTATCCGGACCGCTACGCCCAGCCCGGCGGCACGGGCGGCATCCGCGACTGGGTGCGGCTGCACCCGGAACTGGCCGCCACTCCCGGCGGCGGCCTGCCCATGCAGGCATTGTCGACCAATTGCATTTACCACCACGTTTATCAGCTTTTAGGGGAAATGGCCGCCGAATTGGGCGTGCCGCCGGATCCGGCCTGGTCGACAAAGGCGGCGGCCCTCAAGACCGCGATCAACCAGCGGCTGTGGATGCCGGAGGCGGGCCGCTACCGTTACTTTATCGATCCCTTCGGCGGCTGTGACCAGCACGAAGGGCTGGGCCACGCGTTTGCCCTGCTCTTCAATGTGGCCGCGCCCAGCCAGGCGGCCGCCGTATTGACCCATCAGCATGTCACGCCATGGGGCATTCCCTGCCTGTGGCCCAGTTTCGACCGTTACGCCAAGCCGGACGGCATGAGCTTCGGCCGCCACGCCGGCACCGTCTGGCCCCATATCCAGGCGTTCTGGGCGGACGCCGCGCTCCGGCACGGCCGGGCCGACCGTTTCGAGTTTGAACTGCGCCAGCTGGCCACTCTCGCGGTAACCTACGGCGAGTTCCGCGAGATTTACCACCCGGTGACCGGCGAGCCCTACGGTGGTGAACAACAGGGGTTGGAAATCTGGGGCCATAAGTGCTGGGAAAGCTGCCACCGGCAGACCTGGAGCGCCACCGGTTACCTGCGAATGGTGCTGATGGGCCTGTGCGGCATGGAATTCACCCCTACAGGCATCCGCTTCGCCCCCCATCTGCCCGCAGGGCTGGAGGGCCTGGCACTGACCGGCCTGCCCTACCGCCGAATGACCATGAACATCACCATCAAAGGCACCGGCGCCAACCCCGGCACCTGCACTATCAACGGCCGCCGAATGCCGGAACCGTTCCTGGCCGCCGACGGCGACGGCATCCACGATATCGTGATCGAAAGGACCACTCATCAGAGCCGGGAACGAAGCGCCACTCTTGGGCGCGAGAGTGACCGGGCAAGGAGAAAAACTGAGAGCTGAAATTAATTTCTGTTTTCTGCTTTCCCCATTTCAGTTTTTCTCTTTGACCCGTCACTAACGTTCCGGGCTCTGATGCCCGCCGCTCCCAGTTCGAACTCATCTCGTTCCCGTTAAACCGTTGAAAGCATATCAAACTTCCGTTTTATTCTCTCGCCAAGATCGCCAAGAAAACACCGTGCATTCCATCTAAGAAATAACCCTGCATTTCTCTGCGTTCTTTGCGTGCTCTGCGAGAGAAAATATTCAAAAATGGCTTGATACCGGACAAGGAAACTGACAGATGGCCACCCTGCGCGACATCGCCCACGAGGCAAAGGTCTCCATCCAGACCGTCTCCAACATCCTCAACGACTACAACCCCGGCTCATACGGGGCGGCCGTGGGAAAGCGGGTGCGGGCCATTGCCAAGCGTCTGGACTACCGTCCCAACTGCACGGCGCGCGCCATGCGCACCCGGCGCACCAACGTCATTGGCCTGCTGGTCTGGGGGATGGCCGACCTCTCCACGGCAAAAGTGGTGGACACCTTTGAACAGGCCCTGCACCGCCATGGCCGCCGGCTGATGCTGGGGATCAGCGGCAGCATCGCCAAAACCGCGGCGACGGAGTACCTGCACGACTTCCAGGCCGGCATGATGGACGGCATCATCAACGCCGACACCTTTCTGGAGGCGGACCTGGTGATCAAGGCTCTGCGGCCCCGGCCCGTCCTCACCTTCAACCGCGCCCATCCCTCCTGTCCCGCCCGCATCAACTATGTCCAGCAAACGGAAACCGCCATGGGGCATCTGCTGGGTCTCGGCCACCGCCGCATCGGCTTTCTGCACGGCCCGGTGTGGGATCCGATCCCGCAAACCCAGATCGCCACCTACCACACCATCCTGCAACGGCACGGCATCACGCCGGCGGCGGAGTGGCTGGCCGACACCCATTGGGAGCCAGACAATGCCGAGCGCCTGACGCCGCTCCTGCTGGCAGCGGGCTGCACCGCCATCCTCTGCGCCAACGACTGGTTCGCCGTGCGCGCCATCCGGGTGGCCCGCCGGGCGGGATTGCGGGTGCCCGAGGATGTCTCCATCATCGGCGCCGACGACCTGCCCATCGCCATGGTCAGCGATCCCGAACTGACCACCCTGCGCTTTCCCTATGAGGCGATGGTGGAACGCCATGTGGACGCCATGCTGGCGCTGCTGCAAGGCAAGCCCATGCCGCCCGCCGCCCTGCTGGAACATGAGCTGGTCATCCGCGGCTCCACCGCCCCGCCGCCGCCCGCGACGCCCCGCGCCAAACGAAACCCGCCGTCGCGCCATTACACCGCGCTAGTACCTTGTAAAACGTAAAACTTCGGATTCACCACGAAGACACGAAGAGCACGAAGATAAATCGAAGGTGAAGATTTAAATAACCTAAATGTCCCAATGGTCCCAAGAGTCCCAATGGTCCTAAAAATCTTCACCTCCAAACAACCACCGTGAGGACAGCGGCACGGTGGCCGTGCATAATCGACAGGCCTTCCGCCATCGGCATTTTTCTGATGGGTGTATGACATTCTTGTCGGTTGGCCAAACGATGCCCCAACGGGGCTTCATATCACAGCCCAGGGTTGCGCACAGCGCTACCCTGGGAAACTCCGGTAACCGTCATTCAACCCCACCGGGGTTGTGTCGGGATGGCGCAGGTTGAGGAATCGGCACGCAACCCCTTTGGGGTAGAACGGGAAATGAACTCATGGCCCCAGGGTAGCGCCGTTCCCGGCGCAACCCTGGGCTGTGGTACACAGCCCCGTTGGGGCTGGCAAATGCCGATACCAATCCAATGCGCGGGGATAATATATGGACAACCATATAGGCGCCATAGATGAATTCCATCCCAATCTCGGGCCAACCTACAAGAATGTCATGCCCCTTTTTCTGATCGCCTTCTTGACAGATACAAAATTTGATATATCTTGCCCTTAGTTACTTTATCGATAAATCCACCTTCCCCGGCAGCACCGCCAACGTCCCATTCCACCGACGGCAACCCATTTCATGGACGACTGGACCTTCACATCCCCCGCGCTTCGCCTGGCCACCGGCAACGCCACCCTCGACCGGGCTTTCCGGTTGGCACTGGACGACATCGGCAGCAATATCGCGCCCTATCAACTGGGGCTGCTGGAACAGCCGGCTCCCGTGTTGCTAGCCGGCCGGGATTATCCCGATCCCTGGACCCGCGACGCCGCCATCAACACCTGGAACGGCGCCGGCCTGCTCGTTCCCGAGGTCATGCGCAATACCCTGCTGGCCGTCCTCAAGCGTGGCGCCCGCGGCCCGGTGATCACCGACGACAAGGAGTTCAATTACTGGGACATCATCATCTGGGCCATCGGCGGCTGGTGGCAGTACCTGTACACCGGCGACCGCGAGTTTCTGCAACTCGCCTTCACCGCGACCCGGAACACCCTCACGCATTTCGAACAGACCGAGTTTGACACGGCAACCGGCCTGTTCCGGGGCGCCGCCTCCTACGGCGACGGCGACTCCGCCTATCCGGACCGCTACGCCCAGCCCGGCGGCACGGGCGGCATTCGCGACTGGGTACGGCTGCACCCGGAACTGGCCGCCACTCCCGGCGGCGGCCTGCCCATGCAGGCATTGTCAACCAATTGCATCTACCACCACGTTTATCAGCTCTTGGGGGACATGGCCGCCGAACTAGGAATGCCGCCGGATCCGGCCTGGTCGGAAAAAGCGACGGCCTTAAAGACCGCCATCAACCAACGGCTGTGGATGCCGGAGGCGGGCCGCTACCGTTACTTTATCGACCTCTTTGGCGGGTGTGACCGGCACGAAGGGTTGGGCCACGCGTTTGCATTGCTGTTCAACGTAGCCACGCCGGACCAGGCGGCCGCCGTCTTGACCCACCAGCACGTCACGCCATGGGGCATTCCCTGCGTGTGGCCAAGTTTCGAGCGCTACGCCAAACTGGACGGCATGAGTTTCGGCCGGCACGCCGGCACGGTCTGGCCCCATATCCAGGCGTTCTGGGCGGACGCCGCGCTCCGGCACGGCCGGGCGGATCGTTTCGAGTTTGAACTGCGCCAACTGGCCACGCTCGCGGTAACCTACGGCGAATTCCGGGAGATTTATCACCCGGTGACCGGCGAGCCCTACGGCGGCGAACAGCAAAGACTTGAGACACGAGGGCATGTTCAATGGGAAAGCTGCCACCGGCAGAGCTGGAGTGCCACCGGCTACCTGCGGATGGTGCTGATGGGGCTGTGCGGCATGAACTTCACGCCCGCCGGCATCCGCTTCGCCCCCCACCTGCCGGCAGGGCTGGAGGGCCTGGAACTGACCAGCCTGCCCTACCGCCGAATGACCATGAACCTCACCATCAAAGGCGCCGGCGCCAACCCCGGCACCTGCACCATCAACGGCCGCCAAATGCCGGAACCGTTCCTGGCCGCCGACGGCGATGGCGTCCACAATATCGTAATCGAACTGTCCCGCCCCGGTATGGCCGAAACCAAAGAGGACACCCAATAGCCGTTTTCAGAACTTATCAAAAAGGACCTCTCATCAGAGCCGGGAACGAAGCGCCACTCCTGGGCGCGAAAGTGACCGGTCAAGGTGAAAAGCTGAAAGCTGAAATTACGAAAGCTGAAATTAATTTCTGTTTTCTGCTTTCCCAATTTCAGTTTTTCTCTTTGACCCGTCACTAACGTTCCGGGCTCTGAAGCCCGCCGCTCCCAGTTCAAACTCCTTTCGTTCCCGTTAAACTTTTGAAAGTACCACCAAATTCCGTTTATTCTCTTGCCAAGATCGCCAAGAAAACACCGTGCATTCCATCTAAGAAACAAACCTGCATTTCTTTGCGTTCTTTGCGTGCTCTGCGAGAGAAAATATTCAGAAATGGCTTGATCCTGGACAAGGAAACTGACAGATGGCCACCCTGCGCGACATCGCCCAAGAGGCAAAGGTCTCCGTTCCGACCGTCTCCAACATCCTCAACGGCTACAATCCGGGGTCATACGGGGCGGCCGTGGCGAAACGGGTGCGGGCCATTGCCAAACGTCTGGACTACCGCCCCAACTGCATGGCGCGCGCCATGCGCACCCGGAAAACCAACATCATTGGGCTGCTGGTCTGGGGCATGGCCGACCTCTCCACGGGCAAGCTGGTGGACACCTTTGAACGCACCCTGCACCGCCAGGGCCGCCGGCTGATGCTGGGCGTCAGCGGCGGCATTGCCAAAACGGCGGCAGCGGGATATTTGCGCGACTTCCAGGCCGGCATGATGGACGGCATCATCAACGCCGACCCCTTTTTGGAGGCGGATTTGGTGGTTGACACCTTGCGACCCCGGCCTGTCCTCACCTACAACCGCGCCCACCCTTCCTGCCCCGCCCGCATCAATTATGTCCATCAAGTCGAAACGGCCGTAAAACATCTACTGAATTTCGGGCACCGCCGCATCGGTTTCCTGCATGGCCCCAAGTGGGACTCCACTCCGCAAATCCAGATCGCCACCTATCACACGATCATGCGGCGGCACGACATTGAGCCGCCCGCGGAGTGGCTGGCCGACACCAACTGGGATCCGGACAATGCCGAACGCCTGACACCGGCCCTGCTGGCGGCGGGCTGCACCGCCATCGTCTGCAACAACGACTGGTTCGCCATGCGGGCCATCCGGGTGGCCCGCCGGGCGGGGCTGCGAGTGCCCGAGGATGTCTCCATCATCGGCGCCGACGACCTGCCCATCGCCATGGTCAGCGATCCCGAACTGACCACCCTGCATTTCCCCTACGAGACAATGGCGGAAAAACATGTGGACGCCATGCTGGCGCTGCTGCATGGCAAACCCATGCCCCCCCCCGTCCTGCTGGAACAAGACTTGGTCATTCGCGGCTCCACCGCCCCGCCACCGTAACCCCGTTCATGCCTTGGCGGATGGTCCGCCAAGTTATGGAGATAAGCAACCCAAGGAGATCAGACCATGCAACGCACAGCGCACCTCAACTGGCTCGGCACACTGGCGGCAGTGGCCGTCCTGACGGCCGGCCTCGCCCAGGCCGCCACCATCACCATCAACTCCGGCAATGTCGTCTGGGGCTCCTCCGGCACCGGCACGGCGGAAATCCGCTATGCTTCGGGACCGGATGCCTACTACTTGAACAGCAACACCACCACCGCCTTCATCAACGGTTACAAGGGCGGCCTCAGCAGCGAATCCAATGCCCAACACAAAGATGATGGCAACGCTTTCCTCTGCGCCATCGCCACGGGCACTCCCGCCGTGCTGGTGTGGAACTTCGACACCTCCGGCCTGCTTATCCAGGGGATGTCCGTTAAAAACCACACATGGGCTATTATAGACAGCGGCCCATCCTCGGCAACCTGGGAGTGGTCCACAGGCGGCGACTGGAAAAACTACGCGTCCATTACGAGTCCCGGTATCGATAGCGGCTTCCATGATCTGACCTCGTATATCAAAGGACATAGCAACTTCTCTATAAGAGCCACCCTCTATCCTGAGCAGTACAACCCCATCCTCCCCCAGCTCTTCCGCAGCGGCATGGACACCTACGGCCTTGACGTCATCATGACGGTCCCCGAGCCGGCCAGCCTCGGCCTGTTGGCACTGGGCGGCCTGTTCGTCCTGCGCCGCCGGCGGAACTGAGAAGGAAAACCATCCTAGCCTGAATAATTCACCGCTGTAGCTCAGGGCTTGCAGCCCGGCGGAATGTCTCCGCCGCGCTACAAGCGCTCAGCTACAGCACACACCGATCCGGTCGCATGAATAATCCAGGTTAACGCGGGATGTACTAAGCGTTTTTTGGGGGGGGCGGTCGGACGCATCTGACCTGTCGGACCGGTCCGACAGGTCTGACCATACCGTTCCGCCCCCGTCAACCCGTGTCAAAACCGAGGTCCCCACTCCCATGAAACGCTTCACCTTCATCGAACTGCTGGCATGCCCAGCCGTAGTCCCGAGCCGCGGCGACGGGCGAAGGCCAGTTCGATCGGCGTTTACGCTGATCGAACTGCTGGTGGTCATCGCCATCATCGCCATCCTGGCGAGCATGCTGCTGCCGTCGCTGCGGAAAGCCAAGGATTCGGCGAACAAAATCGCCTGCCTGGGCAATGAGCGGCAGATCGCTTTGGCGGTCATCGCCTATGCCGAGTCGTCCAACGGCTACGCACCTCCGACCTACACCAACCGCGCCTACTGGGGCACCTGGGATCCGCCAACTTCCTGGCATCAATACCTGGCCGTTGCCGGTTGCATGGAATCACCGGACAATTACAATCGGACCAAGGTTTTGGAGTGCCCATCGAAACGGCAATGGAGCTACCACAATTTTAATTTAGATCCGCTCTACGGCATGAACGTCTACGTCGGCGGGTATATCCTTGATGCGGCGTCCTTCCCAGCCACGTGGGACCGGGGGCCGATCAAGCTGAGCAACCTCCAATGCGTATCCGAGACGGTGATGGCGTGCGAACGCGCATCCTATGATGAAGTTTCGCCGCTGGGCTGGGACGCTTGGCAGGAATTCACTATTTGGCAAAGAGCCCCCAACAATAATGTCGCCATCGCCGACCGCCACGGCGGCGGCGCCAACACCGCCTATTACGACGGACATTGCGCCTGGGTCAAGAACGCCCGGTATGCCTTCCTGCACATGGCGAATGGCGGCCCCAATGGCGACAGCCAATTGTGGCGGATCTGGTACGGCAACGCCTCCACCTCCGCGGCGTGGTGACCGGCGGTCAAAATCCGCAAGTTCCCATAATGAGAATTCCGCCTACGCCAGTGGCTGGCTGGCGGACGGGCTGTGACATGAGATCCCTCTGCCCTTTACCGCGCCCGCCGGGATTTACCACGTCATCCTCCGCAATGCCACCGCCATGGACCGGCTGGCCATCGACGACCTCACCATCGAACGGGTGCCGTGACCGGTGCGGTGCAAGGTGCCGGAAAGAAGATTAGGACCATTGAGACCATTAGGACTCTTGCGACTATTGGGACGCCGGCGGAAACCAGCCATAGCCAGTCCCAAGAGTCCCAAGAGTCATAAGAGTCCCAAAGGTCCTAAAAAACCATACTTGCCCCCGGTCGTCCATAAATTTGTCTTTTTTATCCGAATTGGGTATGTTAATCAAAGTTTAGGGTTTGATGTTGAAACCCGGGATTTGAGAACAGCCATACGCCCGGTTTTCAACCCGTATCATTCCGGCCCACGAAACGAGTTTGGCGTCCGTACCATCCAAGGAAAGAGCGCAACATGAACCTGCTACCGGCACGACGATTGTGGTTTCAAGTATCCACGGGGCTGATGCTGGGGCTGGCATTGCTGTGCGGCCACGCGCAGGCGGACACCACGGTCACCATCGGGAGCGGCACCGAGTCCTTCTCTGTTCCCATGCTGACCTTTTGGATGCAGGGGCGCACGCAGGTGATCTACCTGGCGAGCGAGATCGGCACCGCCGGCAACATTACGTCGCTAGCCTTGGATGTGACGACCGCGCCAGGGCAGACGTTGAACAACTGGACGATCCGCATCAAGCACACCGCCCTGGCCGCCTACGTGACGCCCGCCTGGGAGGACAGTGGCTGGACCACCGTCTATCAAGCCAATACCACCGCCGGAACCGGCTGGTGCACGTTCACCTTCACCACCCCCTTCGCCTACAACGGCACCGACAACCTGCTCGTTGACTTCAGCTTCGACAACTCGGGTTACGGTTACTCCTCGTACGGCTATTGCCGGTATTCGATTCCGGGCGGCAACCGGACTGCTTACTATTATAGAGACAGTGGTAGCGCTCCGCTGACCTGGTCCGGAACCACTCCTACTCCCAACGCCAGCGCCGCAGCGACCTATGTGCCGAATCTGCGTCTGACGCTTGCCCAAAGCACCACCTACTCCGTTTCCGGCAGCATCACCTGCGGCGGCAGCGCCCTGGCCGGGGTGACGGTAACCCCGGCACCCTCGGGTAGCGCAGCCACCACGGACGCCAGCGGCAATTACACCATCAGCGGCCTGGCCGCCGGGACGTATGCGGTCACGCCGGCCAAGACCGGCTACACCTTCGCGCCGCCGTCCATCACCGGCATCACCGTGGGGCCGAATGCGACGGATGAGGACTTCACCGCCACCGCCAACAGTTACCTGGTGACGTTCGAAACGCAGGGTGGCACAGCGGCGAGCCCGGCGTCCATCAGCGTGACCTACGACGCGGCCTACGGCGACTTGGCAACCACGGCGCGCCCGGGCTACACCTTCGGCGGCTGGTGGACGGACGCGGGCGGCACGGCCACGGAAGTGACCGCCGCGACCCCCGTCACGATCACGGCGCCACAGACGCTGTATGCGAAGTGGCTGCCGAACCCCTATCTGGTGACGTTTAACGCCCAGGGCGGCACGAACCCGAACCCGGCAACCAAACTAGTGACCTACGGCTCGGCCTACGGCACCTTGGCGACCACGACGCGCCCGGGCTACACCTTCGCCGGCTGGTGGACGGGCGCCACTGGCACCGGCACCGAGGTGACGGCGAGCACGATCGTCGCCACCGCCGCGAACCAGACGCTCTACGCGAAATATCTTGCGTTGCCGATCCAAATCACGACCACCTCGGCCTTTACCGGCACGGTGACGGTGGCGGCCAACTGGGTCGATTTCAGCGTACTGGATGCCGATGACACCAACTGCAATGACTGGGTCGCGTTCCCGGTCAAGTACACGGCCTACTTGGTGCTCTGCTACGGCGACATTCTCTGCCCGGTCTGTCCCTTCGACATCGCCGATGCCTGGCTGTGGCTGGTGGACAAGCGGGGCAAACAGGTGTTTATGGCCAGCCTCGAAGACGGCGGCATCACGGATGCCCAAGGGTATTGCTTTGGCGGCGGCAACGTGGGTGTGACGTTCACCACCTTCCTGCCCTATGCCGATCTCGACGGGCAGACCGGCACGGCCTACACCACCTCAACCCCCGTGGTGTTCGCGCTGGCAGGCGCCCGTGCGAAGGCCAATGCCTCCCCGGCGGCGGCTATTTTACGCTTGGACGGCGGCGCCATGGTGTCCGTGATCAGCCCCACCGAAAACAGCGGCCGCTTGACCGCGTTGGAATGTGACAACGGCAGTGAACTGGCGGTCGTTACCGCGGCGTTCAGAAAAAACCAAACCAAGATCAAACCCGACCCGTGGTGCCCCGAATGCGCCACCGACTGCGAAGAGCTCCAGGCCGCCCAAGCCGCCGTTGTGGCCAAGACCGCAAAAAAATACCTCTGGTGGGACATTCTCGGCGAAAGCAGCGTCGAACCCGCCAACCGCTGAACCATTGCCCCCCGCCGTGGTGCAGTGCAAGGTGCCGGCAAGAAGATTAGGACCATTGGGACCCTTAGGACGCTTGCGACCATTGGGACGCCGGTGGAAACCAGCCATGGCCAGTCCCAAGGGTCCCAAGGGTCATAAGAGTCCCAAAGGTCCTAAAAAACCACATTCCCCCCGGCGCCCAACCACCGTCAACCGCCCTGCTCCGCTTTTACCCCGGCGTGTGGGTTATTGCAGGAGTTGCGCGACCAGTTCCGGGGTCAGGCGCGGGGCGGCGACGCCGTCGGCGGCGCCGATGACGTCCCGGAACAGCTCGGCTTTTTCCTGCTGCAGGGCCAGAACCTTTTCTTCGATCGTGCCGGCCGCCACCAGGCGGTAGGCCATGACCGGCTTGTCCTGACCGATGCGGTGGGTGCGGTCAATGGCCTGGCGTTCAACGGCGGGGTTCCACCACGGGTCGGCGATCACCACGTAGCCGGCGCGGGTCAGGGTGAGCCCGGTGCCGGCGGCCTTGAGGCTGAGCAGGAAGGCGGTCGGTTCGGTGCCGTCCTGGAACTCGCGCACCAGCCGTTCGCGTTCGGGGATCGGGGTCGCCCCGGTAATGGTCAGGGTGCGCATGCCGGCGGCCTGGAGCACGGGCTCGGCCAGCGCCAGGAAGCGGGTGAACTGGCTGAACACCAGCAGGCAATGCCCCTCGCCCGCCAGTTCGCCGGCCAGTTCCGCCAGACTGGCGAGCTTGGCGGCGGTCACCCCTTTGGGAATGCCCAAGCCGCCGCCCGCGCCGCCCAGGTCATCGAAACCGGCGGCACCATCCGCTTTGCCGGCCGCGGCTGCGGCAGCCTCCAAACGAAACTCGGGCAGCATGCGGGGATCGCAGCAGACTTGGCGCAGCCGGGTCAGGGCGGCCAGCATGCCGATGGGGCCTTGCCGGCGGACCATCTCGCGGGCCCGGAGCAGTTCGCGGTCATAGAACTCGCGCTGCCAGTCGTCCAGTTCGACGCGCAGCACCTCTTCCGTGCGTGGCGGCAGTTCGCGGGCCACCTGTTCCTTGAGCCGGCGCAGGAGCACCGGGGCCACCCGCCGGGCCAGGCCGCGCCGGTCGGCGCCGACTTCGTAGCGTTCGATAAAGTGGTCGCGGTCGCCCAAAAAGCGCGGATTGACGCATTCCATGATTGACCACAGGTCCAGCGCCCGGTTTTCCAGCGGCGTGCCGGTGAGCGCGAGAACGCATTCCGTGCGCAGGGCGCGGGCCGCCCGCGCCACCTGAGCCTCGGGGTTCTTGATCTGTTGCGCCTCATCCAGCACGACAACCGCAAACTCGCGGGCCACAAAGCGGGCCGCATCCTGGCGCAACAGGGCGTAATTGACCACCAGCAGGTCCCAGCCGCCGCCGGCCAGCAGGGCGGCGCGCGCTTCGGGTGTCCCGGCAAAAACCGCACAGCGCAGGCGCGGGCAGAAACGCGCGGCATGCTCGCGCCAGACACTGGTCACCGAGGCGGGACAGACCACCAGCGCGCCTTTGGCCAGCAGGCCGGCGGCGGCGCGGGCGGCGAGCAGCGCCAGGGCTTGCAGCGTCTTGCCGAGCCCCATGTCGTCGGCCAGAATGGCGCCCACGCCCCAGGCGCAGCGTTCATTGAGAAAATTAAAGCCGTCCTTCTGATATTCGCGCAACACGACGGGGAACGGTTCCGGGAGTTCCGGCAACCACGGGGGCGGCGTCCGGCGCAGGCGTTCGGCCAGCGGCCGGCTGTCCGGCAGCACCGCAACCAGGTCGGTGGCCGTCAGTTGCGCCAGCCGCCGGACCGCTTCCGGGCGGAACAGGCGGGCGCCCTCGCTGGCCAGCTCGGCCTCGTCAAGGCCGGCGTCCGCCAGCCGGCCGCGGGCCGCCTTCAATTCCGTCAGGTCCAACTTCAGCCAGCCGCCGGCGCGGGCCCGGATCAGCGTCCGCTCCGTCTTGAGCGCCACCCGCACCTCGTCGTCGCCCAGCGCCAGACCGTTGGCGCGCCATTCCACGGCCAGATCCACAAAGGCATCCCCGTCCCGCAAACGCAGGGAGGGCGCCACCACAATGGCCGGACCAAACAAGCCCGCCAGCTCGGGGGTGACGCACCGTTCGAGCGTGCTGGGGAGTCCGTTCCAGCCTTCGGCCAGGCGCCCCATCGCCACCGCGGTGCCCGGCACCCGCCACCAGCCCTCCGCATCGGGTTTGGCGTCGGCCGTCACCAGCCAGCCGCGCACCGCCGACAGTTCGGGGGAGACCAGGCGCGTCACCACCCAGCCCGCCCCGTCAGGCGCGGCGTCGAGGATGGCCGCCGCCGGCAGCCGTTCCGGCGTCAGCGTCAGCCCGTCCAGGGACAGGCGCGCCTTGGCGCCGGCGCCATCGGCGGCGACCTCAAGGGTCAGAGGCACCGTCTTCTCCACACTGCTGACCGTAGGGCCGCGCAGCAGGTCCAGCCGGCCATCCAGCAGAACCGGCAGGTGTTCCGCCACGTGCTCACGGCGCATCCGCGGCGCCTTGCGCCCGAACAGCTCCTTCAGCCGGTCCCAGCCCAGCGGCGGCTGATACCCGGCCAGGCCGGCCTCGGCCATGGCCGCGGTGCGGCCGGCGGCCAGATCGGCGAACAATTCATGCAACGGAAACCGCCGCCCGGTCGGCGCGGTGGCCACAGCGGTCAGCCGCACCCAGCCGTCGGCCTCGTCGTCCAGCTCAACATGCAGCGCGGAGGCCGCGCCGGCGAGCACCACCGGCCGCTGCGAGGCACGCTCGATAAAACGCCCCGGCACCGTCAGCCACTCCGCCAACCAGGCGTCGAACTGGTCACGGGCCAGCTTGTGTACCTGCAAATTTTCACGCATCACCAGGCGGCGGTCAAGACGCGGCGCCAGCCAGGCGAGGAAGCAACGGTCGTCTTCCGACCATTCGCGTGCCGCCACCTCGCTGTGACGTACCCGCAGGCAAAGATTAAGCAACTGTTGCAGGCGCAGCAACCGCCGTTCCGCGTTGACGGTCTGATAGAAACGCAAGGTCACCGCGCCCGGCTCATGATGAAAGTCGGCCTCCACTTCCAGCTTCGCCGACAACGGCAGCGGCAAGGCGGGGCGGGCCACTGCCCCGTCCGTGAAAAACAGGGCGGGTTGCACCGGCGTGGACGCCAGCGCTGGCGGGCGCGCCCGGGCCGGTTCCGTCCCAATGAAAAAGGAACCGGAGGTCACGGGAACCGGGCGGCGCATGACTGGCGGCGGCGGCGGGGCCGCCCGCGGCACCTCATCCAACAGGGAGTCCAGCGGGCGGGCGGGCGGCAGAATGGGAATGGCAGCGGCCCCCCGGCGCCACCCGCGCTCCCGGACAATTTCCGTGAACAGCCGCGCCACCGCCCAGGCATGCACACAGCAGTCGTTGACATACCCGCAGGTGCAGCTCCGGCGCCAGTCGCCATCGCGCCAGCGCCAGGTCACCCGTTGCACGCCGAACATGCAGGTCAGCGCATCCGCGGTCCAGGCCAGGGCGCGCGGCGGCGTGTTGCGCGTCGCGCGCCAGGCCATTTCACGCAGGCGCGGCGGAAACTGCGTCTTCAGCGCCGTCTCGTCCGGCCACTGTTCCAGCCAGTCCGGCGGGGTCTCGGGATGGGTGAGCGAGGAATCCATGGCCGCACAACATATCCCGCCTATTCCCAATTCAAGGAAAGCGGACAAGCTCCACAGGCGTGGAGTTGGCATCCAGCTCTCGGTATGCTAGAATTAGGAACGACGGGGGTGAGGGTTGTCCTTATCCGGGTTTATGGAACAAACGGCCATGAAAGTCGAACCAAACGTCGATAAAATTGATTTTGATGACGATGTCAGCCGCGTTGCCATCTTGGCGCGAAAAGCAACACGCAAGGCGGCGCGTGCGGCCAACAAAGCTGGCTATTTCGTGGAACACGCCGCCGGCAAATGCATTATCAGGTCTCCCGAACACACGGTGGAAGTCACGGTAAAAAGCACCCACATTGATGTCCGAAAGCGTTACACCTTTGCCAATGCAACGCACTAAACGCTTGCGCATCTTTGCTGGCCCCAATGGCTTACAATAATGAGATTTTAGTTTTACAAGAAGAGGATATTTACATTGAAAAAAATATTCACATCAGCCATTGTTATATTATTGTTATTGGCAATATATTACGCCTACAGCCATGCAAAAAATCAAGAACAACCATTTAAGTTCCAGCCCGACGGATGTGAACTTTATGTTTATTTTCCTAAACGCCCTGTTATCACTGAAATAACCGCAGAAACTACGACAGGTCAACGTATTATTATAACACGGGCTGAATTGATTTTTCTCGATGCTGGTTACTTTATCCGAGCAGAATTTACTCCTAAACTTCCCAATTCGTTAAATTTTTCTAGTGATAAAAGTTTAACAGATGGAGCCATTGACTATACTAAAAACGACGGATGGACAGCACCTACTGTTCTTGTAGAAAATACCAAGATTGGCAAGATGGTCAGTATTCGCGGTTATAAAACTCTCCAAGGAATACCAATTACATTTGAAAATAAAATTTTTTATGGAGAGAAATCGGTTATGTCTCTCTATTCCGGAGGTCCATCAAAAACGTATCCTGGATCGTTTGTCGTGCCATTTTTTAGATCCATTGATCGGTAATAATTTTCAGAAATACAACGGAATACAGCCGAATGCTGTGGTCATAGCGGACAACCGTGCGAGAATTGTAGCCTCATGCAGGAAAACGGACAACACCATGCCAAACTCTACCCTAACCGAGGCACGGGCCGAAAGTAATGCCGCCCAAATCCAGGTCGGTTGGCTGGCACGCGCGAATGCGCTAAGCTTCTCGATGTTTTCCACGGTTCGCCCCCCTCGTAAAAAACAAATCTGCACACTAAACTAATGTGAAGATAAGTAATGAAAAATAAAAATCTTGCTACACAGATGATAGCTAAAATTGAGGATATAAAATCGAAAGGTACAGCGGCCATTTACTGCGACAAACTAATTGACTATCTGCACGATGTCGAAAATTCCAATGACCAGGAGCTTACACCCATCCAAGTCGAAAGGCATAAGGCTGACCTTCAAAATTGGATTGAAACCAACAAACACTGTTACGCTAGCGAACTTGAGATGTTTCGATCAGTCATGTATGCCGGACAAAACGCCATAAAGTCATCATTTTTATTAAACGGTGGTGCGGCCATAGCACTATTGGCTTTTATTGGACATCTTGCTCAGTTTAAGGTTGATAAAGTGGCTTTGTTTGGCACGTGTTTACTTCCTTATGCCTATGGCGTGTTGGTCATTGCTGTCACCTCTGGTTGCACATACCTCTCACAATGGTTCTATGCATCGCCACGTAATTTTGCCAAAAAAATTGGGCGTGTGCTAAATGTTGTGTCTATGCTATTGGTGATAACATCCTACGGATTATTCGTATGGGGCCTGTTTGTAACGTACAGAGCGCTCATTAACTACGCCTAACCGATCCCGCAACGGCGTTCATTTTTTGCGGACGGTTGCTGTTGTATGAAATTTTGTATGATTCTATAAAAGGATGAACTATGTGACTATGTTTGATTTTTTAGAACACCCGTCAGATATGTACATGAACTCGACGATGCGCGGACTTTTCATCGCGTCGTTAATCATGGTTTATGTTGTTTATAAAAAGGGAAGTAGATTAGACAAAATATCCCTTGTGGTCGCCTTTCTATTTGCATGGCCATTTTGGATGGTTCTTTTCTTTACTAATGGCCCCCTGTCTGTATATCATGCGGTTACAGCTATGTTTGCGGCTGGTTATACCATGATTATTTTTTATCCATTAACACTGATTGTAATATGGTTGTTTCGCAAGCCAATTCCCCCAAAAATTAAAACAACATCACCAGCCTCACTGAGTTTAGTAAAACGTATTGGGGTTATAGTTTCAAAAATATTTATAAAGATGGAATTATGGCGATCTTGCCTTAACTTGGCACAACGAATTATTGTTTCATTAACTGGATCGGTTTTGCTTGCTTTTATTATATTTAAAGTTGTCAATACTATAGATATTGATGATTTTTCGTTGATCCTTTGGATAGGAACAATTATTTTAATTGGGGCTTGTAACTTTTGGATATTCAGTAAGCCATGCCCTCCTTAACCCACTTCCGCATCTTTCCCGCTGGTTTCAAATTTCAGAATGTTAGAAACTCATGAGATCAAGATTTATGTTAGTTTTTTGTAAAAAGCAGACGGAGCAATCAGCACAGCAGGGACGTCAAGTGAAGGTAAAGTCACAGATATTTTCACGGTATGTGCTTTTGTTTTGGATGTTTTTCCTTTCCTGTTTAGTCTCAGTTGGCCAAGAAACGCTAATGTTGCCGGGCGGATTGAAATACGTCGGCGACTTAAAAGATGGCAAGCCCAATGGGAATGGAACGGTGGTTTTTCCCGATGGATCTAAATACGCCGGTGAACTAAAAGACGGCCGGTTCAATGGCAATGGGACGTTGACTTTGCCGAATGGTCAGAAGTACGTCGGTGAATTCACGGATGGCAAGTCTAATGGGAATGGGACGCAACTTTTTGCCAACGGTATGAAGTACGTTGGTGAATTCAAGGACGGATTTTCAAATGGGCAAGGGATAATGACGTTTTTAAACGGTGAAAAATACATTGGAGAATACAAGGATTGTGCCGAAAATGGCCAGGGTATAATGACTTTGCCTGACGGGGCGAAGTATATTGGCGAGTTTAAGGATGGCAAGTACAATGGGAACGGGACGTTGACCTTCCCATCAGGACAAAAATACGTGGGCCAATTCAAGGATGGTAATTTCAATAGTCATGGAACATTCACGTTCCCCTCTGGGCAAAAAGAAATAGGAGAGTTTAAAGATGGCAAAATGGATGGCCAAGGAACACTGACGTTGCCGAACGGGGAGAAGTACGTCGGGGAATGGAAGGATGGTAAGCAAAATGGCCAAGGAACATTGACTTTGCCGAACGGGGGAAGGTACGTCGGGGAATGGAAGGATGGCGAGTTCAATGGCCAAGGAACATATACTTATACGAACGGGGATAAATACGTTGGGGAATTCAAGGATGGCAAGCCGAATGGCCAAGGAACATCTACCTTTTCAAGCGGGGAAAAGTACGTCGGGGAATTCAAGGATGGCAAGTTCAATGGCCAAGGAACAAAAACTTTGCCGGACGGGGAAAAGTACGTTGGGGAATGGAAGGATAACAAAATGGATGGCCAAGGAAAATTGACTTTTCCAAACGGGTTGAAGTACGTCGGGGAATGGAAGGATGGCAAGCAAAATGGCCAAGGAACGTGGACGTTTCCGGACGGGGCAAAGTACGCCGGGGAATTCAAGGATGGCAAGCTGAGTGGCCAAGGAACGCGGACGTTTCCGGACGGGACGAAGTACGTCGGTAACTTCAAGGATGGCAAGGAAAATGGCCAAGGAACATTTACTTTACAGAACGGGGAAAAGTACGTCGGGGAATGGAAGGATGGCAAGCAAAATGGCCAAGGAACACTAACTTTCCCAAACGGGGAAAAATACGTCGGGAAATTCAAGGATGACAAAAAGGATGGCCAAGGAACGCTAACTTTTCCAAGCGGGGCAAAGTACGTTGGGGAATTCAAGGATAATAAAAAATGTGGACAAGGAACATATACTTGGCTGGACGGGCGGAAGTACGTTGGGGAATTTAAAGACGACAAGATGAATGGTAATGGGACGTTGACTTTACCATCCGGACAGAAATACGTCGGGGAATTCAAGGATGGGAAACACATCCCCAGGTGATTCTAACTAATTCTAGAATAGTTAAAGTGGAAAACCTTCGGAATAATCCATCTTGGTTTTATGTAAGGATATTGGGTATGAAAAGACGCCTGGCCGGATTGTTGCTGTTTCTACTGGCATTCAGCACGGGTATGACAGTCCATGCACAAGGAATCGAATGGAAGACACTTACCGACGAAGCCATGTCACTCCAGCAGCAGGGGCACTATGACCGTGCCATTGTTGTGGCGAAGAAGGCGCTTCAAGTTGCCGGGCAATCAGAGAATCCGGATCCTCTTGCGGTGGCCGCGAGCCTGAATAACCTTGCGGCATTGTACAAAAACCAAGGGCAGTACGCGCTGGCCGAGCCGCTCTACAGGCGCGCACTAGCGATCAAGGAAAAGACTCTCGGCCCGGATCATCCCAATGTGGCTTTGAGCCTGAACAACTTGGCGGTGCTGTACGACACTCAAGGGCAGTACGCGCTGGCCGAGCCGCTCTACAGGCGCGCACTGGTGATCAAGGAGACGTCATTAGGTCCAGATCATCCCTCCGTGGCCATAGGCTTGAATAACCTTGCTGCGTTGTACAAAAACCAAAGGAAGTATGCGCTGGCCGAGCCGCTCTACAAGCGTGCGCTGGCGATCAAGGAGAAGGCATTCGGCCCGGATCATCCCGAGGTGGCTACGTGCCTGAATAACCTTGGGGTGCTGTACTGTTCCCAGATGCAGTACGCGCTGGCCGAGCCACTCTATAGGCGTGCGTTGGCGATTGAAGAGAAAGCCCACGGTCCGGGGCATCCCGAGGTGGCTACGAATCTGAATAACCTGGCGGCGCTGTACGACGATCAAGGCCTTTACGCACAAGCGGAGCCGCTCTATAAACAGTCGCTGGCGATTAGGGAAAGGACCCTTGGCCCAGATCATCCTGATGTGGCCGTAAGCCTGAATAACTTGGCCGGGCTGTATGACGCGCAAAAGCAGTACGCACAGGCTGAACCGCTCTACAAACGCTCGCTCGCGATCTGGGAGAAGGCTCTTGGCCCGAATCATCCCGATGTGGCCACGAGCCTGAATAACTTGGCGGTGCTCTATAGGAAAACGGGCAGGGAAAAGGAAGCAAATGCGCTAGAGAAGCGAGCCGCAGCCATTCGGGCAATACCGCATTGAAATGAGTAATCTAAAGCCCCATCATGAAAATAAATCTTTCACCACGAAGGTTCGAAGGACGCGAAGCTTGATCGAAGCGTTTTAATGGCAAATACAGCTTAAAAAAACACCTTCGATTGATCTTCGTGCTCTTCGTGACTTCGTGGTGAATCCGAACGTTTAAGTGCTATTTCCAGTTCAAGGCCGCGACCAGGCGTTCAAAGCGGGGGCCGGCGAACCAGGCATCGAGCCGGCGCAGCAGCGACCATTGCAGGAGCGGCGAGCGGCCAAAGGCGTGGTCGATGGCGCCAACGGCGTACTGCACATCGGCCGCCGTCACCTGCGGCCGGCCGGCGGCGGCCGCGGCCGCGCGCGCCGTGGCCGCCATCAGCAGACTGGCCTGCCACAGGGCGCGCCAGCCGGCCCAGACATCGGTGCCATAACAGGCCGGCCCGAACCATTGCCACGTCTCCAAACGCCCCATCAGCCACCGGCGCCAGCACTCCCAGGTTTCGGCGTCGGCCGGCCCCGCCGCGCCCGGCAACGGCTGCACCGGCGGCTCCAGGCGAAACAGGCCGGCCCGGTTCAGGGCCACGTCCGGGTGCTCGGGCGACAGCAGCGCCGGAGCACCGCCGCCGGTCATCAGGCGGACCAGCGTCCAGGCTCGGCGACAACGGGTGCGCCAGCCGTCTCCGGCCCATTCCTGGTCGCGCCGCCAGTAGTGGGCCAGCCACAACCGGAACAGGGCCCGCGAGCCGGCGCCGGGAACGCACCGGCGCTCCTCTGCCGGATCGGGTTCGAACTTGCTCCACAACTTGGGCAGAACCTCTCCCAGCGTCTCACGATCATTGAGAAAATCCGCCCCGAGGCCGGCATAGCGGGCAGTGGCCCGCCACAAGACCACCAGCTGGGCGCCGGGGCTCACCCGCTCCGCGGACTCCGCCAGGTAGCTGCGGAAGCCGTCGGCCAGCTGCCGAATGGTCAGCGGCTCAAGCCCCGCCAACAACCGCACCGGGATGCCGGCAGCCCCCGGCGCGAAGGCCGCGGCATAATCCAAAATCTGACTTTTCCAGGCCCCCAGTTCGCGGCCCTGATTCTGGCGCACCGCCGGACAATCAAAGCGCAGGCCACAGGACAAGACACCGGGAAACAGCGTCACCAGATTGAAAGGGTAAATGCGACAGCCCAAGGGCTTGGCTGCGGCCCCGGCCATTTCTTCGAGCCGGCAGAGATTCCGGGCACCGTCGAGGAACACACAGTCACCGCTGGCGTCATGAGCCACATAGGGATGGCCGCCGCAACGTTCGACCGCCGTCGCCGCCCCCGGGGCCGCCCGTTCGCGCCAGGACGCCAGCCGCTCCGGCTCACCCGGACGCAGGGCCACCCGCCAGCGCCGGCAACAACGCCCGCATTGCAGACAGTCGAAACGCTGCCCGGACATCAAGCCAACGTGAAGCGTTGTTGCCACTAGAACCAGTCCGCATCATCGGTGGCCGGCGGTTTGCCGGTGGCGGCCGCCTTGCGGGCGGCGCGCATGGCCAGCAACAGGTACAGGACAAAGGCAAAGACAAACGCCGAACCAAAGTCCAGGTACGGCAGGCCAAGCGCCGCGTAGACGGACGCCACGATAACCGCGGGAATGCCGGCAAAGGCGTAGAAGGCCAAGGCCCGCCGCCAGCCGCCGCCAGCCGTCTGGCGCAAGAGCATGGGGATCGAGGCGAACAGGAGCGTGTAGAGAAAAACTTCAAACAGGGTGGACAGCCCGGATTGGACCAGGAAGAAGGGAAGCATCTGCCACAAGGTATGCCGGATAAAAACGGTCATCTCCGGCCCCGTCAACGCCAGCCCATCGGGCAACGCCCAGGCCATGGGGAAAACGCCCCAGATTTTCTTATCTTGCAATACCGGCAGCTCGACCACCCGCCCTTCCATGGGCCGCCACCACAGCTTGATCAAGTCGGGCGCGATCCACATGCCCTGGCGTTCAGGATCGTGCTGACTTTCCAGCTTCATGGGCGTGCCGCGAGGATGGAACTCAATGCGCCAGCCCTCGTGCCGGGTGACGTAGGGTAGCGTGACCGGACGTTCCCAGCGCACCTCGCCGCCGGCCAGCGTGATGGCGCCGGTCTGTTCGCCAAACCACGCCGCCCAATTCAGGGTGGTGCGACGCACACCGGGGTACTGAGCCATGCCCAGCACCATGCCCCCAAGCACGGCGGCCAGCGCCAGCAGGCGCAATCCCCGCCACATCAGCGTGCCGTCCACCTGAAAAATGCAGCCGGGATTGAAAAACAAGCCCCACAGCACCTCGTGCAGCCGTGGCGGCGGGGGCGGCGGGCCCGCCGGCGGGGGCAGCACGGGAGGAGACATGAATTGGGGATCGGAAGTAGACATGGTTTTAGCGTCTTACCGGTAAAATCTGTTGTAAGATGCGCATACGAACACTCAACATCGAACATTCAACGTCCAACGTCGAATCGCCCATGTTGGATGTTGAACGTTGAATGTTCGATGTTCGTTGTGGTTCCGCGCTATGCCGGGTTGGGTTGGTTATTCCTAGTTCAAAGGGCCCGCCGTTTCCCGCGGGGGGCGGCCAAACCGCGACGCGTGCGTTCACGCAAGGCTTCGACCTCTTCCTTGATCCGGCGGGTCTCCGTTTTTTTCAAACGGTCAATGAACAGGATACCGTCCAAGTGATCGATCTCATGTTGCAGGCAACGGGACAACAGATTGCCGCAGGCCACCTCAAACGGCTCGCCGTCCAGCGTGGTGGCCCGCACCACCACCGCCCAAGGCCGCACCACCTCGGCGGAGATCTCCGGCACGCTGAGACAGCCCTCGCTACATGCCTCCAGTTCGTCCGAAACGGTGATGATTTCGGGGTTGACCAAGGCCAACGGCATGCGCGCGCCCAACAAATGTTCGCCCGGCGTGGCGTCCGCCGGCACCGGTTCCCGGGGATCATGCGTCCCGAGAATAATCAGGCGCAGGCTCACCCCGACCTGGGGCGCCGCCAAGCCAACGCCACGATTCTCCCGCATGGTCGCGACCATGCGGGCCGCCAAGTCCCGGATTTCCGGGGTGACGGCCGCGATCTTCCGCGCTTTCTTCTCCAACACCGGATCCCCGGCATGGCGCAACGGCAAAACCGCTCCCGTCCCGAACGTAAGCAGGCGTTTAAGGCTGTCGGTAACAGACATGTCAATGTGGGGGGGCGGTTCAGTTCTACTTTGTTAGATTGAAAATCGTCGTCGTTCTCGTGCTCGTCGTCGTCATCGAATCGAGTACGAAGGACGACAACGAGAACGATGACGAGCACAAAAATCGATAATCTAACAAAGTAGAACCAGGGACCGCCCGAAGTTTAGGTTTTGGTTAAACCGGAACCGTAACCCATTTCGCGCCCGATGCAACGGCACCGCCAGGGAACCCGTAACCGGTCAGAAAGTTTTTTGGGGGGACAAGCGAAGACGTGAGGCGTGAAACGTGACGCGTCGTGTCTTGTACCGGTTCCGGCCGCCGCCGGAACCTTTTGAGTGGCGGTGGCTCGACACCGCTTTCATACTGTATTTTTGAGTGCGGCAATTTTACCGCTGATTTCGCGGATCTGCGCGGATAAATCCAGTGATCGCTCCCCCCTGGGAACGCCGAGCCCCAGCTCGGCGTGTTTCACTTCGTGTCGCCCCCATGTGCCACCGGCCGTGGAGTGCGGTGAGGATCACCGCCATGGTTTTGGGCGCTGGAAGCGCCCTCTGCCACTCCCCTGAAATATTCTCTCGCCAAGAGCGCCACGCACGCCAAGGGAAATCAAGTCGAGATCGTTTGTATAAGGTTTATCCCTCGCGCCCAAGAACGCGGAGAAATTCATGCGGATTTCGTAATTATGACGCGCCCCCAGCACAACGGCCGCCGCACACCGGTACCGCCGCGCGCCTGGCACTGGCTGGATACCGCCAGTGCGAACCGTTAAACGCATTTTTTATGCCAAAAAACGCATTCCAAAGCATTTATAAGCACATAAAATAGGCATAACAAATAGCATGACAACAGGTTGATTACCTACGTCCCCACACGAATTTACGTCCCCACACGAATTTCCGGCGGCACCTCCACCTTCACCCCCACCGCGCACGAGGTCGCCGACGGCTACCGCGCCGCCGGCCTCGACGTCCTCGATTTCTTGGACAAGCCGCAGGCCGCCCGCTTCGTCGCCGACGGCGCGAACGGCGCCGCCGCCGTCCTGGTGCTCGGCGCCCGCGACCCCGCCCTCCCCGCCTGGTGCCGCAGCCTCTGCGGGGTGCATGACAGTTCCATCGGGGTTTCTTTGTGACCCGTTTGGCAACGGCCTGACCGGCCGCCCGCGGGGTGCAACCCCGCGCCTACAAGACGGACAGGGTTTCCTGTAGGCACGGGCGTGTCGCCCGTGGAGGGGGGCGCCGTGGCAGACGAGGATGAGGAAGGCCCTCGGGATCGGGGTCTGAATCGGGATCGCATTGCCTGTCTCACCTTGGGTGGCGAGTGCCATTCCGTCGCCTGCCGGCAGCTCCCGCCGCCAGTGATCGATACTCTGCGCGCCGCGCACTGATACTGATAGAAATTTTGATTTCAGGCTTGGGATCGGAAGGGGGGAATAAGACCCTTGCCCTGACCGGCGCGCCGCTGGGGATCACGGTTAACACGGTGGCGCCGGGCATCATGGAAACAGAACTTCTCGTGAATACCCACGGCAAGGAGGAAGTCGCCCGGCTGGCCGCGACAGTTCCGCTGGGCCTGGGCAAGCCGCACGATGTTGCCCTGGCCGTGGCATTCCTGTGCGGAGAAGGCGGCCGGTACATCACCGGCGCCACCCTCGACGTCAATGGCGGCATGTACATGCGCTGACTCAACAGGAAACAGGCAAATGGAAAACTTAAGGCGTCGCCAGCGTTCCTGGCCGCCGAAGCTGCCCGCGCGCAAAGGCCGATTCCGCCGGGGGACAAACCGCGCATAACGCAACGTACGCACAGTTGATGTCGATCAGCTCCTCGTACGCCGCATTGCGCCGCACGGTCACCACGTTCGGCTGCGCAGCCGTTTCAACGTCGATGATGGCCCTCATCAGCAGCAGCCGCCAGCGCCAGTCAATGCGGGCAGACGCGGGCATGCAGCGCTCCACGCTTTCCAGCAGCTTCAGCGCCTGCCCTGCACGGGCTGCATCCGGAGGGTTGACGGGGTAATTTTCCTCGAGCAACCGGATGGCTTCGGAAACGGCCCCTGCCGCTGCCGGGCCAAATTCCGCGACAGCATACTCTCGCGCGATCGCGTCGGCCTTGGCCTCCTTGTCCCAGAAGAGCCGAAGACAGGTCACCTTGTTGATATCCTCGAAGCGGCCTTCCGAGTACGGCAGCCCGCCATCCATCAGGTGCCGGGATTGCTTCCAGATTCGCTCCAATCGTCGGGGAAAGGGATTGGCCCCGGATCCGCCCCACGGCCAGCGGCCCCACATGCTGATCTCCGCGAAATTGATCATGGGCAGGCCGCCGGGCGACCCATGCTGGAGCGGCCAGGCCGGGAAGTCCTCGTGCGCATCGGTCATCACCCGACTGCACCAGCCGGGCTCGGCCCGCACCGCCGCGTCAAATCCGTCGAACTCGCCGTCCGGCTCCTCCCGCACATCAAAACACCAGGTGCCGGCAATGAGCTCGCAGCCCGAATAGCGGGCCCGCGCCAGCTCGCCGAACATCTTGCAGAAACGCACATATCCCTTCGCTCCCCAGGGATAGCAGCCGGAACAGCCGCAACCGCCTTCGTCATACGGAAAAGCAGTCACGAAATCCAGCCCCACCCCCTCGTACATCGCCATCACGCGATCGAGATGCTCCCGCATGACGCGGATCCCCTCGGGATGCGTGAGGCACACCCGGTCCCCGATATTCCCGCGCCGGGGCGGATTGGCATCCGGAACGGGAACCGCCGCATAGGCCGGGTCCGGCACGCGGTCAATCACGCTGGTGGACAGCAACCCCACCCGGATACCGAGCTTGCGCGCGCTCTTCAGCCACTGGACCTGCTTCGGGATCATGGACTCATAAAGTACGCTGGCAGGAGAATGTGGATTCGTGCAGCAGGGCACCACGAGCGCGTTCAGCCCCCAGAGCGCCAGGTCCTCGACGTACCGCTCGAGGTCGGCCACGGGCGCCTCCCGGTACCAGTTGTGGAAGTTATGAGCCGTGTACAGGCCCCGGAACGAACAATCCGGACGCGTCGTTCCCCGCCATGTCCCGGGCAAAAAACCGGCATCACTGAAGGACGACGTGTGAAGGAAGCGCCCCACCCCGTACAGCAGCCCCCGCGGGTCGTGTCCGACAATGCGGATCGCCCGGCCTGCGTCTTCGATGCGGTAGCCTTGCACCCCCGGGCCCGGAGCCACGTCAAGAAGCAGCTGCGCCGAAGCGGCGGGAGCCTCAACCGACGCAACCCCGCGATCCTTCAGCACCCGCTTCAAAATGCGCAGCGCCTCCCCGCTTATCGGGTCGGCATCAGACAAATGAATTGTCAACTCGCTGGCCATTGGACTCCTTCTCCGCATTCATATCGAATGTCACGTTCACGATCAGAATTCGACTTTGAAAACTTTTGCACCGTACCGGCCCACATCGCCCCAGTCAATACGGCTATCGACGAGCATCCAACGACATGACATGCGGATACTTAAGGATGCGTTCATCGGCCGTGACGAGGGTGTCGCCATGATGTATGGAGGTCGCCACCAGGATGCGATCAGCAGGATCCTTGTGAAAAGCACCGGGAAGCGTGTAGTCTTTTACGTTGCGATAGTCAATCCCTCGGGCAGCCGTGCGGCGGGCCGGACCGGCAGGAAGTGCAGGCACAATCCCCAGCCCTTGCCGTCACGCGAATCGAAGGCAAACAGGAACTCATTCGTCCCCTTCCTCAGCGCCACGTCGCGCTGGTAGCGATCCGGCACGCAGGGATTGGTAGCGGACAGGTTGCGGAGGATTTCCTTCCCGTTAAGCCAGCCCTTGAACGGGCTAACTACTGATAGGAATTTTGATTTCAGGCTTGGGATCGGAAGGGGGGAATATACACACCCGCGGGGTCATCTCTTGCAAAATAACTCTTTTCAACGCTGCCATTAGTGACATCAAATCCGCCGATGGCCCAGACACTATTAAACTCTGGATCAACAACATAATATACAGCCGTCATTTTATTTGGCATAGTTGTTGTACTTGTTGAAGTATAGTTAAACTGATAGGAATTTTGATTTCAGGCTTTGGATCGGAAGGGGGGAATAAATTACCGTTGTCGGTTCGCGTTGCGGCCCGTTCCCCGCCGCCCTGGCCTGGCTGGCGGCCGCCGATGCCCCGCCCGTTGTGCGTCTGGTGGCGGCCGAATACCCGCTGGAACGCGCCCCGGAAGCCTGGGCCCATGCCGCCCGCCCCGGCACCCTCAAGGTGCTCATCAAGCCCGGCGCCGCCGGCTAACGCTTGCGCGGTTGATGGCGGATGGGTGACGCTGTCACACGCCCACCTTTAATTTGAGTTCAATGACGGTGTCATGGCCATTCAGGGCGCGCTGTGCGGGCAGGGTCAAGTAGGCGTCGGGGCTGGTGCATTCCTTGAACATCCACGGCGTTGACATGTTGATGCAGCTGCCGTCGGCAAGCAGGGTGGCGCTGTCGATTTTGCCTCCCCAGCCGACCAGGACCAGAGGGCCGGTCGGCGGATTAAAGACATGTGCGAAAAGGCGATCTCCCCGGCGTGTCCATCTGCCCCAGTCCGGCTTGGGCAAGCCGGCGTGGCCGCAGCCGTGAATGCTGTCGCCGTGCAATTGCATCCAGTCGCCGACTTGGGTGAGAATTTCCACGGCCTCAGGCTGGATGTCGCCGCGTGCCGTGGGCCCGACATTGAGCAGCAAATTGCCGCCTTTGCTGACGCACTCGACCAGCAGGCGGATCACTTGGGTTGGGGTCTTGAAATTTGGGTCGTCTCGGACGTAGCACCAGTTGTCGTTGAGGGTGATGCACGACTCCCAAGGAACGAGGTTGCCCACGGCGTCGCGGCACCCTTCCTCCGGCACAAACTGTTCCGGCGTCATGAAATCGCCGGCGTACTTGCGCTTGCTGGCGATGATGTCGAGGTGACCGCGATCCAGACGGCTGTTGAGGACGATGCCGGGTTGGAGCGACCGGATGAGGTTAAGCAAATTCGCTGCGTCCCAGTCTTCCGGCCCCTTCTCGTCAAAGGAGAAGTCGAACCACATGAGCGGGATTTCGCCGTAATTTTCCAGCAACTCGCGGATTTGCTTGAACATGTAGTCGCGGTACTTGGTCATGTCACGGTGGGGTTCCGGGGTCACGCCCAAGGGCTTGTTCCAATCAGGGTCGTTGCGGCGGGGGTGGATGCGATCCAAGGCGTAATCAGGATGCTCCCAGTCTAGGAGCGAATAGTAAAGCCCAGCGTGCAAGCCGACGCCGCGGAACGCCGCTAGGTAGTCCTGGATCAAGTCCCGGCCGACGGGAGCCTTTGTCGCTTTGAAATCTGTATGTCTGCTGTCGAACAGGCAGAAGCCGTCATGATGCTTGGCGGTCATCACGGAGTATTTCATGCCTGCGCGGGCGGCCAGTTCGGCCCAGCGTGCCGGATTCCAGCGATCGGCCTTGAACTGTTTCATGTAGCCGTGGTAGGTCGCGTCCGGGATGCGGTCACGGGTCCGGCACCATTCCTGGTAGGCCGGCACGGAATAGAGCCCGAAATGGATGAACATACCGAAGCGCGCATGGGTGAACCAGTCGGTTCGTGATGGAGATGACATTTTTAATCAACCTGTCGGATGGCCTTTTTTAGGCGGCGCCGAGTACGGGGAGATGCGCGTCCAAATGCATATCATTGCCAGCCCTGCATGTAGTTGGTGGTGAAAAAATCAATACCATTAGGCACTTGAACCAACTCCACGCGTCCGTCCAGGTAAGCCACATTGATGCCGCTCTGGTGGGCGAATTGGGCGCTCCCGCCCCTTTGGTTAAACGGCGATGTGGCGTCCATGTAATTCAAATCCCAGAGGTAGGGGGCTTTCACCGGGGCACGCACTTTGCGCCGATAGTCAATGCCGACCGGGGAGATCGGATCCGTATTGCAGACATAGTCGTTGCCTATCATACGATAGAATTCATAGGCCCAGCTCCAGGTGGTCTCGGGTGCGTTCGCGGGATCATCGAACACTTTATTGGAGGACAGGTAACCGGGACAGAGGATATCCCGCAAATAGGGCGCCCCTTTCCAGACTTTACCGTAGTGGCCGCCCGGATCGTTAATCATTGCCGGCCACAACGGGAACGCCTCGTTGTAGTCATCCTCGTACATTTGCTCGGCGAGCATAATTTGATGGAGGTTGCTCGCGCAGGTGGCGCGCAGGCTGGACTGCTTAGCGTGACGAAGGGCAGGCAACAACATCGCCGCCAGCACGGCGATGATCGCGATCACGACCAATAATTCAATCAGCGTGAAGGCTGCATTCTTGTTTGTTTGCATGGGGGTTCTTCAGTTGGACGGAATTGTGCGTAGGATGTTGCATGGAACGGCCGGCTTATGCTCTCTCCACCAACTGGGCGTCACGGTATTCGTCGTCGCGGGAGCGATAGCAGGCATCGAGCACCAAGATGCCGTGCTTGTTTTTCAGCACGGCGATCAGCGGCGCGAGCACGGCGCGGTTCTCGTAATGGCAAAGCGGCGCGTGGAGATTCCACAACTGCCCGTTCTGATCGCGCTCGCAGGCCGCCAGCAGCACTAGGTCGCAGGAAAAATCCGCAAGCTGGCGCGCCAGGGCCGCAGGCTCGGCCCCTGACGCTAAAAGGGCGGCGAGCGCGGGCGCGGCCCGGAAGTTGGGTTCGTTGACGGCATTGACCCAATGCGCGAGGGCGTCGAGCGTCGGCGTTTCCTTTTGCGGCGTTTGCCGCAGATGAACATCGATCCCGGCGGCGGCTGCTTTGCGGGCGAGCGTGCGGCAGCCGTCTGTGATCGAGACGTCGTACTGGTCGCGGGTATAGTTGTTTTCCGGGGGACGATGCAGGGTAATCACGAGGTCTTTCGCCGCGAGGGCTGTCATTTTTTCCACCAGGTCATCCAGCATGGCCAAAGAGCGGGCATGCTCCTTTGGATCGTTGTTCACCAGGCGGAGATCGGGGAACAGGTTGAGGCCGGAAGATAAGTCAACTATGATCCGCACGCCTTGCCGTTGCAACCAGCCGGCCTGGCTGGCGAGTGCCGCCGGCGTACGCTCCGACACGTGGCGCCAATCCACCAGTACGGTATCAAAGTGACGGAAGAAGGTGGGCCGCAAGAGCAGTTCCCGCCGGAGCGAAACCGGGTCGCGCAACGCCAATCCGCGCCGGGTCGGATTGGGCGGCGGCGGGGCAAACGGGGGCGCTTCCACAGGATTGGCGCCGCTGGTTTCGTCGGTGCGGATGCGGAACAGGCGCACCGCGCCGCCGGCGATGCGGTTGCCGGTGTCTTCGCCGACCGTGGTGGTGACGGTTTCCGGCCGGAATCCGACGGCGGTTTTTTCAGCGGTGTCCGTTGGCAGTTCCGTCACGCTGGTGATCGTACCGGCGAGTGCAACGAGCGCGAATGGCTTTGCCTCCCACGTGTTGTTGCAAAGCGCGACGGTGTACTCGCCCGCCGCGCGGCGGCAGGTCACTAAACTCAGGCCGTCACCGACCGTGGCGCCATGCGTGCCGAAGAACATCAGTGCTTGGAAAAGCGGGCGGAGCGTGTCACGGACATGCGGGAGAAGCGGGTAGGGCTTGGCGAGCGGCGTCTCCTCGCCGGCGGTCGCGGGGAGCGCGCACTGCGGCGCCTCCGCAATTCCATACGGCGAGGCGAAAACCGTGACTTGCCCCTTGTCCCAGGCGCCGCGGGCCGCGGCGGACGTTCTCCCGCCGAGGCGGCACACCGTTGTCGCGGCATCCGATAGGTCGAGCGCATGCAGCGTGACCGGGCCTTCTGCTGTGCGGCACGTCACCGTTTCCGGCAACACCCGGATGCCGGCGATCCCGTCCGGGAACAGGCGGGTGGTGTTGGCGGCGGTCAGGACAAGATGGCCGCCCTGGCGCACATAGGCCGTGAGCGTGTCGGCAAGCTCGGCGGAGGGTTCGAGCCGGCCCGCCACCACCAGCACGGCGTATTGGCGCAGGAGCCAGTCGGGCGCATCGCTCAGCAGGCAGTCCGCAAGATCGCCGAAGGGCGTAGACGCCATGAATCCGCGCTCGTCGCGGAAATAAGAGGCATCCTGATACCCGGGATAAAGCAGGTCGAAGACGCCGTCGGTCAAGTAGTCGCCCGCGTCGTAGGGCAACGCGCCCCAGACCTTGTAAATCTCATCGGAATAAAGGTGGCGCGGAAAACTCCAACCCGAGTGGAAATCAAGCATCACCGCGATCGGAACGTGCATGACGCCCGGATCGCCGTGGGTTTCGGACCAGCGAACCGCGTTTTGCTGAATGACACCGACGGGACTAAGTTCTCCGGCGTCGGTGTAGTAGGCGGACTCGAAGCCCACCGCCACCGAGTTGTAGAGCATCTGCGTGTACATGAGACGTTTCATCAGCGCGAGACTGGTGCCCTTGGTGCCGCCGCTCTGCGGATCGGCTGGGGAATCCGCGTAGTTCTTGTAGCCCCAGCGGTTGAAGACCGAGATATTGCCGAACCAGGGTACGCCGTACTGCTTGCCCGCACCCCGGATGAAGGCGTAGTAGAGCTGTGAGTTGGGCAGGGCCTGGGCAGTTTCCGCGCCGATCAGCGTGTAGACGCCTTCGCGCATGAAATAATGGCCGAAATTGAGCGAAATCAGGGTGGCCATTTTGTTGCCGAGCAAGTCACCCACGCGTTCGAAATGGCGCTGGAAGTTCAGGTACTGTTCGGCCCGGTCGGTGCCGTAGGGCACCATCTGCCCGGCGTAGCTGCCGACATAGCGTCCGTCCTGCTCGCCGTTGTCCATCCCCAGCCAGCGGTCGCCAAGTTCGCGTTCGAACATCGGCAGGATGCCGTCCGGCACCTTGAACTGCTGCCATTCTCCGCCCGGACCGGAGCCCGGCACAAAGCCCCAAAGATCGAACAGATAGAGATCCCGCCGTTTGAGTTCCTTGACCATCGCCTCGACATTGGTGGCGTAGATCATCTGGTAATGGGGCCAAACGATGTCGCCTAGCCGGTCGTTCCGCGTGTAGCGGTCGAGCTCCGCCAGATAGTTCTGGTCCAGGCTGCGCAACGCCATGAACTGCAGGCGATTCTTAAACGTGGCCCGGTCCGGCGGCTTCACGGCGCGGCGCACGTCGTCGGGGTGCTGCCGCGGATTCATTGGAACTGAGAGGAATTTTGGTTTCACTGGGGGTGGTGTGGGTGAAGATGTTACTAGCCTGGATTATTCACTACTGTAGTTCAGCGCTTGCAGCCCTAATCTACTATACGCATTTTTTAATCGTAAGTAAAACGGGCACAAAAATCGAGAAAGACGATTTGGTGTGCCCGTTGCTGATGTCAAATCATGCAAGCGCAAGACTTGCCCCCGCTCCTGAAGAGTAGGGGACGTTGCCGTTAGCGCCGTTTTCCACCCGGCGCCCGCCAGAGCAATCCGAGCAGGCCCGTGGCCAATAGAGCCATGGCACTCGGCTCGGGAACGGGAGCATAGGATAGCCCCACCTCCTGCATGACAACCTGCGCCAGACCAGTGCCGGCGAAGTCGAAACTGATTCCCAACGCGCCGGTGGCATTGGCGGTCCACTCAAGCGAGTACCCTTGAGTAGCAGATGGTCCCGTGACGTTCTTGTACGCGACCATGATTCCGTCAACCAAGAGATTCGCCGTCAAGGTTGACGTGCCGACGTTGTACCCGGCCGAGACGAACGTCAGCGTGTAGATATCGCCAATGGCATGCACGTTCGTTCCGAGGTCGAGCTGCTTAAGAGTTCCACTCTCATTAATGTCTGAACCGAAGTAGAACTGGTTTACTTGCATGCCCTTAGAAGCGGTGCCGTTGTAGTTCCAGGAGTCTGGAATCTGATTGGAGGCGTACCCAGGGGGAACCGATACGGCTGGCGTCGCAAAGTTGCCGTTGGGAACCACCACGGTGATGGGACCCGCCTGAATGGCCGGCGCCAGCGCCAGGACGCACACGAACACGAACACGAGACCGAGAGACAGCAGTTTTGGCATGCTTAGAGGCTTCATTTTAACGCTCCTGTTGTGATCGGACTTTTGATTTCATGGATTGAACCGGAGGGGGAGGAATCACGGCCGACGTTGGTTTTCGACGGCAGTTTTTTTCTCTCTCCGTTACAGAACACGGCTAATTTCACACTACCTTACCACGGTGGTTGGTTGCTCACTCAGTTCAGTTCTTGCCTCCTTTCGTGCTTGCAGCGGCTTATTTATTCCGACGCGCGCGGCGCCCGCCAGGGAAAGACGTTCCAGACCGACCAGAGCGAATAGTTTTGGCCGTCGAAACAACGGGCACGCACCATGCTCCAGTAGGGCCGCTGCAATGGGGGGTTGGCCACGGTATGCTTGACCATTCCGCCCGTCGGCCCAAACCCGCCGATTGCCATCCAGGTATAGCCCCCGTCGTGGCTCAGTTCCACCTGCACGCTTTTGACCGCGCCGGTTTTCGGAAGGGTGGCGATGGTGATGGACAAGTCTGTCCCCCCTTCCTTCACCTCCAGTCCCAAGCCCGGCCGGCCTTCGGTGGCGGCAATCTGATCGGCCGCGTCCCGAATGCCTTCCATTTTGCCGTTCACCGACTGGCCTCTGGCATCCACGAGGGTGTAGAAGGTCCAGTCGTAGTAGCCGTCATAAACGAAAAACGAGGCGCCCGAGGCACCCAGTTTGAACGCGGTTAAGATGTAGTCGGTGATGTCGGCCCTGGTGGTGAGCGCTTTCAAGTCGGCCAGCTTCACCTTGGCGAGGCCCGCATCAATGATGTTCTGTTCGGCGTTGAACGTGTTGGTCGACTGCGCGCCGTAGACAAAGGTCAACGGCATGGCTTTTTCGCCATACGCGGCCCGGTGGACCGCCATCGTTTTCCGGAGGAACTCGGTTGCATAATGGTTCGCCCAGAACACGGAACACCACGATTCATCTTCTCCTAACGATGCGAACCGGCCGCCCCATCCTTGCGTACGCGCGTCATGGTTGACGATCACACGCCGATGCGGATCCAGCCGTCGGATCATGGAAACGAAGCCACGTAAATACGCTTCACTCTTGGGGGGGTGCTGCGCTTCAACTTCGTCCGCGGCATACCATCCCTTCACCGCATCCGAATCGGGATGACTATTGACCAAGTTGATGATCATTCGCATGTTCGGCTCATCCACTTCGGCACTACCCCCGCCGATGTTGCCGATATAAAGGCTGATCCCCCACTGCTTGGCCAGCGAGTTGAGACCCAGCGGGGCAAGCTGCATATATTGCTTGGGCAGCAGGACGGCACGCGTGATCCCGTGTCCCGCCAGGTCCGCCAGCATTCTCGATGGCGGCAGGTTTTGCGGGTGAGTGTCGCCATTCACATAAACCCCGATGTCGAACGGCCGTGTGGTCGTACCGGTCGCATCCACCGCGCGGCCCGAAGCGCACGGGGTCGCCACCACGCCCAAGACCAGCACGAACCAGCACCGGGATTTTACGAGTTGAATAAATTTAACTATCATTAGTTGAACCGCGTGATTAAGGGTGGCACCTTGTATTGTTTTCGAGAACAATTTAGCCGCCAACGCCAGTTTGTCAAGTGGGCAGGGAAAATAATTTAAGGGCCTGTCTGGTTTCTAGATGCGTCAGAGGTGTGGCGGGGCCGCGCAAGAGGCGCGCGGGAGCAGGCGTCCCGGCAGGCGCAGGCACACCGGCGGGTTGTCTGGATGCGTGATGCGCGTCAGCAGGAGTCCCAGCGCCTTGGAGGCGATTTGTTCAATGGGTTGTTTCACTGTCGTCAAGGAGGGAATACAGAAGATCCCGTTTTCATCGCCGCAGAAGCCGCCGACCGAGACGTCATTGGGGACAGACAAGCCGGCTTCGTGCAGGGCGGCCATGGCGCCGATGGCCACATAATCGTTGACGCCGGCTATCGCCGTAAAGTCGCGGGTGCGTTTCAGCAGGGACTTGGCGGCCGCATAGCCGCTGTCGTAAGAAAAATTCGAATGGATAACCAAGTCAGGATCACAAGCAAGGTCATGATCATGCAAGGCTTTTTTATACCCGGCCAGGCGAGGGTCACTGGTTCGGCTTCCTGAGCTCCCGGCTAGAAAGGCGATGCGCGTGTGCCCGGCGCCAATCAAATGCCCGACCAACTGTTCCATGCCCTCTTCATCCTGGGTGCCGACAAAGTCGAAGCAGTCGAGTTGTGGCGGGGCATCCACGAAGACTAACGGGAGCTTTTCGTGCGCCAGGCGCGCCTCGACTTCGGAAGGCAAGGCCATATCCACCACCAATCCGTCAATCTGGCGCGACAATAGGAACTCAATGTCCGCCCATTCCAGGGTCACACTGGCCTTGCTTTGGTCGCCTTGCACGACAATCAGATGACAGTCCACCTGGCGTGCGTCCATCTCCAGTTGCGTCAACATCCGGCCATAGAAACTGTGGTTGAATGTGGGAACCAGGACGCCGATGGAATTGCTTCGGTTTCGCCGCAACGAGGAGGCCAGCGTGTTGCGGCGGTAGTCGAGTGCTTGGCAGGCGGCCAGGACGGCCGCCTTCGCCTTCGGGGAAACGTTGGGGTGCCCGCTGAGCGCGCGGGTGACCGTCATGTGGGAAACCCCGGCCAGCTTGGCAACTTCCGTTCGGGTGATGGACGTTCTCGTTTTCAACGGGCTTGGTGCGTTCCTCGTCGTTCTTTCGCAGGATACTTCATGCTTTACGTAACGCCTCTTGCAGAACCACCTTTAAGAAAAGTGGATTCTTTTTGACCGGTCACTTTCGCTCCCTGCGGTCGCTTCGTTCGCGGCTCGGATTGGCCT
>CAITYL010000148.1 GCA_903896595.1 uncultured Lentisphaerota bacterium | reverse complement strand
TGCTGTCCCAATCGTGTGCTATCACGCGGGAGCGGCCTGCGGAATCCGCAAAAGGTACAAAAAGGTTTGACGGAGGGTTTGGGAACCGCCTTTCCTCAAAAGGGGGTTCCCAACCGGCAACTGGATCGGGCGTTCGCCGGGGCGGCGGCGGTTGACGGCCGGCCACCCTGGTGTTACGTTCTAAAAAAAAGTAATATCACACAGTTATTACTGTTTTCAAGAAAGTTATTATTATGCAGGACGACCGCGCCGTCGCCGATCCGCGCCGTGACTTTTTCGACCGCCTCGCCGGCAACTGGGACCAGGAGGAACCCTCCGCCGCCGCCATGACCGCCGGCCTGGCCCAACACGCCGCCCGGCTCGGCCTGCGCCCCGGCGACGCCCTGCTTGAGGTCGGCTGCGGCACCGGCAAGACCACCGGCTGGCTGGCGCGACAGGTCGCCCCCGGCGGCCGCGTCCTGGCCGTCGATTTCGCCCCCGCCATGATTGCCAGAGCCCAGGCCAAGGCGCTGCCGGCCGAGTTCCGCCGCCTGGACAT
Organism: uncultured Lentisphaerota bacterium; assembly: GCA_903896595.1. Taxonomy (GTDB): domain Bacteria; phylum Verrucomicrobiota; class Lentisphaeria; order Oligosphaerales; family CAITYL01; genus CAITYL01. The sequence goes on along the minus strand of CAITYL010000148.1, from coordinate 7,836 downwards.
CTGCGCGGAAACGCCGGAGCGCGCCGGGTTTGACGTGGCGCTGTGCTTCCACAGCTTCCCGCATTTCCGTGACCAGCCGGCGGCGCTGCGGCATCTGGCTGCCGCCCTGCGCCCCGGCGGCCGGCTGGTGGTCATGCACCTGGGCGGCAGCGCCCGCATCAACGCCTTTCACGCCAAACTCGCCGGCGCCGTCCGCCACGACCTGCTGCCCCAAGGCGAAGCCGTCTGGGCTCCCCTGCTGGCCGCCGCCGGCCTGCATTTGGCGCACCTGGTGGACGATGATGACTTATTCTTCCTCGTCGCCACCCTGGCCTGAGGCTGGCACGGGGGGGGGCCGCCCGCGGCCGGGCGGCTCCCGGTGGTTGTCGCCACGCCGGCCGGCCACCAGGAAAATGGGGCGTCCCTCCCCGGAAACACAAAAACCGGCGGATGACACAACGTCAGCACGTCATGTCATCCCCGGTGTTACAGCACAACCGAACGCTTGGGCTGGCCCCTGTTAGCGGCGGCGGCGGGCGAGAAACAGGGTGCCGGCACCCAGGATCGCCAGCATCGACGGTTCGGGAATCAACGTGAACTCCCGAATGCCATGCACGGCATTTGCCCCTCCGGTGGCGGCGCCAATCCCGAAATAGGCGTTGTCAAACTTCTCGTAAAACCCGGGTGACGCCTCATTGAGTTGCGCGATGGTATAGGTTTGGGAGGCCGTGTAGGCGGTGCCGTTGAATTTGTATTCGTAAGTGAAGCGTTCATTGACCGCATCATAGCTGAAGCTGACCCGTTCCCAGCCGTTGTTGTAGTAGAAATCGGGATCACTGCCGCTGTTCACATTGGTCACCGTCGACGGATGGTGGACCCAGTCGCCAAGGCGGACGAAATGGTTGTATTCCTGGAATTCGTTGGTGTTGTTCTGATAGTGGTCAAACTCGAATGAATACCCCTTGATCCCGCTGTAATACCCGACCGTCGCGTCCCCGCTACGGTCCGTGGCGAGCTTTCCATGGGGCGCGCCCATCCATTCACCGATGCCGCCATCAAGGTCACTGATCGCAGTGGTCCCGAGCGAGGCCTTGTCGATCCAGAAAAACGTCAACCCGTCGGCGCCACTGTTGGTGCTGTCACCGATGTAGACCTCACATTCGAATTTGAAGCTTTGCTGGCTGGTGAACTCCTGTTTGGCGATCAGCGTGGTGCGCTGATAATTGCTCGCGCTCGTCAACCGCAAGCCCGTGTTTCCGCTGGCGGTAAACGTGGACAGCGCCTGCGGCGTGCCCGGCGTGGTGTGGGTGCCCCCGGTATAGCTGTGCACATACCAATCCGCGGACAAATCATTGGACGCCCCCGAAAAATAGGTGGCCTGGGCGACCACCGGCGTCATCACAGCGGCAACCAACGCACACATTCTGGCGGTACGCATAACCACATCCTTCCGAATAAACACACCGGTTATTTTTTAATGCATGAGTATAACTATGGTGTTAGTGTACTCTTAATTCACAAGATTACAACCCCCGCGGAGGCCTGACAGGTAAACGGTCAGTGACGCGGGGGGTAAACAGGAAGGGCGAACCGCAGGGTGACGAATGGTGAATTCCGAATCATGAAGGCATCCGAGACTGTCATTTTAGCGCCTGTTTCAATACGTCCAGGTTGCGTTCCATGATCATCAGGTACGCATCGGGGCGTGGCGGGCCGGTGACCCCGGGATCCAGGGTGTAGACCACGGCGTTGGTCTCCCGGGCAATGGCCTGGGCGATCTTGTCCGGATACTGCGGTTCCGCAAAGACCGCCATAATGCCGGCCTTCCGAATCAGGCGGATCGTGTCCGCCAGCTCTCCGGCATTGGGTTCGGAACCGGGCTCCCGTTCCACGACCGCCATGATTCGCAGGTCAAACTCACGGGCGAAATAAGGGAACGCCTCATGCATGGTGATAATGTCGCGGCGCGGCAAATGGTCCAGCGCCGCGTGCATCCGTTGCGACAAGGCTTGCAGTTTGGCAACATAGGCCGCCGCGTTGGCGCGGTAACGCGCCGCGTGGGCGGGATCGGCGGCGGCCAGGCCCGCGGCAATATTCTCCACCTGCCGGATGGCGCCGTTGACCGCGACCCAAACGTGCGGGTTGTCTTCAGTCGCATCACGGATGATCGCAATACCCGCACTGGCCTCAATCACCTTCAGTTTGGGCTGCTGACGTACCACGCGTTCCAGGAACGCCTCCATGCCAAGGCCGTTGACCACGAACACGTCCGCCCGCGACAACGCCACCATTTCCCCGGACTTGATCTGGTAATCGTGCAGGCACCCGGTAATCGGCTCCGTCAGGTTGGCGACCGTGACGCCGGGAATGCCCCCCGCCACATTCAGGGTGTGGATGTATATGGGGTAGAAGGAGGTGACGATCCGGAAGTCGCGCGGTGGCGCGCCGGCCGCCACCGTTTCCGCGGCCCCGGCTTCGGTCCCGCCCGCCCACGCCAGCATGCCCGCCGCCAGCACCATCCCGATTGTCGTTCGCATGATGAGTGTCCTCGTGATCATTATTGATAACCATCTATCAACATAGCCACCCCGCCGCCCCGGACAAGCCGGCCGCCCAGTTGGGGCCACCTTTTTGAAAAAGGGTGCTCCCTTTGCGGATTCCGCAGGCCGCCTCTGCTGTCCCTGTCGTGGACTGTTGCACTGGGGCGGCCTGCGGAATCCGCAAAAGGCAACAAAAAGGTTTAGCGGAGGGTTTGGGAACCGCCTTTCCTCAAAAGGGGGTTCCCAACAACCGGTCACTGCCGGCGGCGGCGGTGCAACAGTCCCGCGGTGGCGGCGGCCAGCAGCGCCAGGGCGGTGGGCTCGGGAACCGTCGCGAGCGCGGTCATGGCGGCGTCATGGACCTCTTCGCTCATGCCGTTGTTGAAGACCAGCCAGAACGCATTGGAGGTATAGGTGCCGGTCATGGGGGTCAGGGTCAGCTCCATCTGGAAGGCATAGATGCCGGTGGTGGGCGCGACATACTCCGGCTCACCCGGAACATTTACGGTCGCGCCGGCGGCGTACAGCGAGGTGGTGAAATGCTTGTGCAGGCTGCCGTCCGCCGCCACCGACTGGATCAGGCTGCCGGCCTGGGCGCCGCTGGTGCCGGTCAGGGTGCGCGAATTGGCGCCGCAGAGGAGGGTAATGGTGTCCGTGGGCGCATTCCACGCCACGTCACCGGTGCCGTCCCAATACAACAGGCTGCCGAGAAGGTTGTATCTCAGGGCGGCGCCGGCTGGGAGATTGCCGGTGCCGGCGGTCTGGTTGACCCCGGGATCGGAGGGATTGTAGGGGTCGGCCGCGTCTTCGCCAAATTCAAAGCCGTAAACACTGATCGTGGGCGCCGTGGCCACCCCGTTGTGGGTGAGGCCGCCGGTCATTAGGGCGCCGTTCACCAGATAAGGGGCGATGTCGCAATGGTCGTCGGCCACGGCGGTGGCGCCAACGGCGGCGCCGAGCGCGGCGCCCGTGAGAAGGCGGGACATGAGGGGGTGCATGGGGAAGCTCCTGGAATGGTTGAGGGGTTAAGTGGTTTGGGGGTTGAGGGGTTGAGGGGTTGAGGGGTTGAGGGGTTGAGGGGTTGAGGGGATGAGGGGTTGAGGGGTTGAGGGGAAAAACGGTTGGGGGTGGGTGAAGCAGGCCGGCTCCGGCGATCCCTGTCATGGGGAACGCGATTATGAATAATGCAGATTATCGCGCCACCGCCGGATCGAGCTGGTTCGTGGTGGTGCTTTTGTAGACGGCTTCAAAGGCACGGGTCTCCGCGTGGCCGTCGAGAAAGCCGTAGTTGGCCCGGGCCTTCCACGACCGCGCCTCGCCGCCGTGCTGGTTGATCTGCAATTGGTTGGCGGCTTTGGCCAGGACATTGCCCACCCACAGGTCCACATGCGGATGGTCGGCACCGGCGTACTCGCCGTCCTCGGCCATTTCCAGGAAATGCACCGTGGCCGCAGGCCGCGGAATGTCGCCGAGCCGCCGGTAAGGCCCGCCCCAAGGACAAAGGTCGGGATCGGTGAATTCATTGATGCCATAACTGCAGCGCCGGTACTGGTCGGCACTGCCGGCCACCGGCGTGCCGCCGGCCCAGTGTGGACTGTCGTCGGCGGGACAGCGCGCCAATAATTTGCTGCCGTAGCATTCCTGCAACGTGTTGATCCAGGCCGTGCCCTCATTGGCGTGGGCGCCGCCATGGGCCAGTCCCGCCCGGATCATCAGCTCGTCGCTGCCGTTCAGGTAAATCCAGTGGGCCAGCTCCAGATTGCGCATATTGTTCAGGCACTTGAGGGTTTTGGCGGTTTCCCGGGCCTTGGCCAGGGCGGGCAGCAGCAACCCCGCCAGCAGGGCGATGATGGCGATGACGACCAGCAGTTCAATCAGGGTGAACGGCCGGTGGCCCGGCCCGGTGCGCCGGTGATGACGGGTAAACGCGATCATGGGATCCGCAACGGCGGCCTTTCATATGGCGGTTTAGTGATAATGAAGTATCAATATAGTTAAAGGTCTGGCAAACGCAAGCCACTGACTGTGGGCCATTCCCGTGACGGGGCGCAGGTCGGTTCCGTCGAACGGATAAAACGGAAGCCCCCTGCGGAACGGGCCTGCGCCCTCAGCGACGCGCTACGGTTGACCGCCGCCGCCTTTCGGATTAGATTATTTATAGAGATTAAATTTTTGACCGTAACGGGATCAAGCCGCACGGGGGGGGGGTATGGCGCCGCGAAAACTCTTGCTGGCACTTGCCACCGCGCTCCTGGGCAGCCTGCTCCGGGCGGAAATGTATGTTTCGACGAATTTTACCGGGACCTCGGCGCCGGGCTGGACCTTTGTGACGACGGCCGCATCCCTGACCGCGAACACGGGAACCGATCCGGCCGGCCAGGGGTGGTTAAGGCTAACCGACGACAAGACATGGCAGCAGTCGTTTGTTTATTGTAACACCGCGTTGCCCACCGCCGCCGGGCTGGTTTTTACCTTTGATTTTGTCGTCTGGGGGGCGGCCACGAGCTTGGCCGATGGACTGGCGCTGGCCGTTTTTGATGCCGCGGTCACCCCCGGCGCGGGCGGCTACGGCGGGTCGTTGGGGTACGCCCAACGTACCGGCATCAACGGCCTGGCGGGCGGAATTGTCGGCTTTGGTTTTGACACCTTTGGCAATTTCTCCAATCCGACGGAAGGGCGGATTGGCGGTCCAGGACTTGTCAAGAACGCCATCTCCATCCGGGGGTCAATGGGTGCCACCAGGCTGGACGGGTACCAATACGTGACGGGCACTTCAAGCCTGGGATCGTTTTCCACCGGCAATGCCGACAGCCGGGACGACGCGGTGGTGCATACGGTGCGTATTACCATTCCAACTGACAAAAAAATTTCCATCGAATGGAAAATCCCCGATGGCGAATGGGTCAAGCTGATTGACAAATACCAATGTTCCCTGACCTGTCCGGGTGCCGTTAAATTTGGCTTTACCGCTGGCACGGGCGGTTTGAGCAGTAACCAGGAAATTCGCAATTTATCGGTGACCAGCGTTCCCGAGCCGGCGGGTCTTGCGCTCGCGCTCATCGCGGCCGGCGTGCTAATGATACCGCCGAGGCGTCCCGGCAAAGGCTCGCATAATACATTTTAATTTAGACACCACGCTGAACGCGCCTGTTGGCCTGCGACAAGATGCACGAAAAACGGTATTGACCAAGCCGGGTAGTAACGCGCGCCGTATGGTACGCCGGCAGTTCCCCCTTGGTTACGGGGCGCTTACCAGCGGGAGTGTATATTGCCGGCATGATCCGCCACACTACCCAAAACGCCGCCATCCGGCAGGCCTTTGCCGAGGCCGGCCGGCCTCTGACCCCGCCCGAGGCGCTGGCCGCCGCGCAGCGGCACTCGGCCAAGGTCGGCATCGCCACTGTCTACCGCGCCATCAAGCGGCTGGCCGAGACCGGGGACTTGGTCCTGGCGGACACGGTGGGTGACACTCGCCGCTATGAGCTGGCCGGGGAGCATCACCACCACCATTTCCATTGCCGGCAATGCAACCAGGTTTACTGCCTCTCCGGCTGCCCCGAAGGCCTCCACGCCTTGACCCCGCCGGGTTTCCAGCTGGAACGCCACGAAGTGGCCTTGTTCGGCGTCTGCCAGAACTGCCAGCCCAAGACCGGCACCAAGGCCAAGGTGGCGGGCACCGGCAAAACCAAACGCACGCCCACCGCGCGGAAAAAACAGCCGTCATGAACCACCCGGAAACCGCGCTGGCCTACTTCATGCAGGGGTACAATTGCGCCCAGGCCACGGCGGCGGCTTTTGCTGCGGACTTCGGGCTGGCGCCCGAGGCGGTCTTAAAAATGACCGCGGGCTTTGGCGGCGGCATGGGCGGCCTGCGCGAAACCTGCGGCGCGGTCAGCGCCATGGTCTATGTGGCGGGCCTGCATGCCGGCCATTATGACCCCGGCGACACGGCGGCCAAAAAGGCGCTTTACGACCGGGTCAAGGAGCTGCAGCGGGAGTTCGTGGCACAGTACGGCACCACCTGCTGTCGAGACCTGCTGCTCAAGGCGTCCTGCCTCCCCCTGCCGGATCCTTCGGAACGCACCGCGGCCTACTACGCCCAACGCCCCTGCGCCCATTTCGTCGCCACCGCCGCGGCCATCCTGGCGCGGAAACTGCGATTGCCGGATGATGTTGGGGCCACCCTTTTGGAAAAGGGTGCTCCCCAAACCCCTTCCTAAAACTTTTGTTTCATTTGCGGATTCCGCAGGCCGCTCTCGCGCGGGAAGGCTCGATGGGAGCCCCTTGGGCGGCCTGCGGAATCCGCAAAAGGCAACAAAAAGGTTTGACAGAGGGTTTGGGAACCGCCTTTCCTCAAGGGAGGGGGTTCCCAACATCGTCCGCAACCGGTGCAACCGGGTTCGCTCATGGCCGGGCAGTTCCCAATCTCCCCGGCATGGGGGGGCGTCCTCCTCGTCCTCATGGTCCTCATTGCGTTGTTTGTCCTCAATGTCCTCGCCCCCCCCCCGTTCCCACCCAGTGGCCATGGCCGCCGAGGACCGTGAGGACGGGGAAAACCGGAGGACATTGAGGACCAAGAGGACGCGGCAAAGCCACCCACCAGCGGCCAGGAGCTTGCCATCCGGGCGCCACCGGGCTAAAGTCACCTCCGTTATACGGGTTGCGTGGTTTTATTATAAAGACGCAACCGCCGTTACCCCCACCTCCAAGATCCCCGTATGAAAAAAATTGGCATCATTATCTGTGACCGCTACCGGTCTTGCGGCGGTGGCAAGTGCTTCCGGGCGTTGCGTGAACGCCACGGCGGTTTTGCCCGATACGCCCCTGACGAAACCGTGGAAATCGTGGGGTATTCGTCCTGCGGCGGCTGTCCGGGGGGCAATATTGAATATGTCCCGGAGGAAATGAAGAAGAATGGTGCCAAGGTGATTCACCTGGCCACCGGCCTGGTGGTGGGCTATCCGCCGTGCCCGCACCTCCGGCGGTTCAAGGAATTCATCGAAACGGCATACGGTATTCCGGTGGTGGTGGGCACCCACCCCATTCCGCAAAAATACATGGACCTTCACGGCAAACTGCCGTTCTGGCGGGAAGAACACATGGAAGAACTTGTGCAGCCGCTGATGGCGGAATCGGCGGAGATTCAGGCTGCTTACAACTAGTACCCCGTAACGCGGTTTTCCCATACACGGGAGCCGCCCGTCCTCGGGCGGACGAACCCGTCCTCGTCGGAGACGCGCTTCATTGGTTTGACGGACGGTGGCCCAATAAAAAGGGCGGAACCGGTATGACGCCGTCGTTGTCCGCCCGAGGACGG
>CAITYL010000147.1 GCA_903896595.1 uncultured Lentisphaerota bacterium | reverse complement strand
GTGCCTGTTCGGGCAGTTCCTCCATGATGGTGGTTTTGCACCCTGCAAGAAAGCCGCTTGATGATAGTATGTTATGATAAAATATCACACCAATGCGAACCCTGTTTTAAGCACAAAAATCAACTGCAACACTTGAGTAATCAATATCAAGCGTGGCGGCGCCATTGGGGGTCGGTTCCGGTTCGATGAAAATCTTGGTCTTGCCGCCGGCATAGTCGGCGACATGTTGCGTCCACGCTTGCGGGCTGGCGGTGTCGGTCCAGCTCGGAAAGACGCCGCTCAAGCCGGTGATATTGCCGTTGTGGTCATCTTGCCAAAGCTGGACGCCGGTGCCGAGTTGGCGCAGGTTGCTGCTGCATTGGACGGCCCGGGCTTTGCCGCGGGCGGCACCCAGAGCCGGCAGTAGCATCCCCGCCAAAATGGCGATGATGGCGATGACGACCAGGAGCTCAATGAGGGTGAACGCGGCGCGCACGGCGTGTCGGGGCGCCGGTACCGGTGTATTCGGCGGCGGCCGGTGGACCAGCACAGTGGGTGGTTTCATGGCGGAACCTTGTTGCCGGCGGCAGGTTTGGGGCGGGGGGCGGGATGGCCGGCCGGCTTGGGCGGTGCCGCGTTCTTGCGGGCCACGCCTTGCAGGCGGCGGATTTCGTTGTTGAGTTCCAGCAGTCGGTCCAGGCGCGGCTTGATTCCAGGCACACGGTCTTCCAGTTCGACCCGCAAGGAACGGAATTGTTCCTGAAACAAGAGCAGCTGCTCGGCGGGGGAGAGCTTCGACGGGGGCCCGGCGTCGGGCCGGCGAATGGCGAGCAACAGCCAGTCGGTGTAGCGCTGGTTGTCGTCGTCGTTGCGGCGAAGTTCGAGCCAGCCGGCCACGGGAGTCAGTTTAAAGGCGCCGCCGAGGCGGTTGCGGGCGGCCTTGTTGAGCTGGTCGGCCGGCAACGCCCAGAACACCGGCCGGCCGGTGTTCTGTTCGGCGGTCACCAGGTCGCGCAGGGCCTGGTTGAACTGGTCGTCCGACCACCCACCGCGCCGTTCCTTGAGTTCCTGCGCCTTGCGGCGCTGGAACGGATGGGGCCCGTCCTGGGCAAGCGGTTTGAGGGTGTTGGCGACTGGGCGGCGGTCAAAGTTCTCCGTGGCGAATAGCGTCCAGTCGCCGGCGAATTCGAGGACGTCCAGCACCCGTTTTGACGCGAACAGGGTGGCGTTGGGCGGCAGGTGGCGTTGGGCCACCGCGGTGGCGGCTTCGGCGGTGATCAGCGTGGCCCGCAACTGCCCGACCTGCCGCAGGGCTTCATGCAGATTGGCGGCGGCGGCCAGCAACACCAGGGCGCCCGCGGCCCACGTCCACCGGGGGTGTTTTCCCAAAGGCACCACCAGCAGATGCACGGCGGCCAGGATCAGGGGAGGAAAGACGCTGATGAAAAATCGGGTGTAGCCGAAACCGTCACCGGCGGGCGCCCAGTAATAGGCGCTGTAGAGCAGGAGCTGGGGGACGGTCCACCACGCCAGCAGGGCGCCCTCGGAGCGGTTTTGCAACGCCAGGTGCAGCAGGCCGGCCAAGCCCAGCGGGAACAGCAGGATCAGGCCGCCGTTGTCCATTTTGGCGAGCATGACCCAGATATTGTCGTGAAACCAGTTCCAGCCAAAGCCGGTGGATTCGCCGCACAGGCCATAGCCGGTGCGGAACGGACTGCCATAGGCGGTCCAGTGCTGGGCGAGGAGCGGCAGCACCGCCAGGAACGCGCCGGCGGCCAGCAGGACGGCACCCCGCAGGGTTGCGGAGTCCGCAAGGGGCGCCCCGGCGGCGCGCCGTTCACGCCAGCGGTCGACCAGCATGGCCGCGGCCGGCAGGAACAGCAGCGCATCGGTGTAGCGGATGCTGACCGCGTAACCGGCCAAGGCCCCGGCGGCGAGGGCGCTGGCGGCATGGCCGGTCCGCCGCCAGTGCCACAGCGCCAGCATGCTCCAGACGCCCAGGCACGAGGAGCCGGCGTGACTGAGGGCGGATAGGCCAAAGTTCAGGTGCAGCGGATTGACCGCCAGCAGGATGGCGGCCAAGGCGCCGGCAAAAGCCCCCCACCAGGCGCGCCCCAGCAGGAACACGCCGAGCACGGTCAGCACCGCCAGCAGGGGGTTGACCCAGAACATGGCGTCCATTCGTCCGGTCAGTTTGGCGGCGGCGGAACAGAGCAGGGGATAACCGATGGGATATTTGGCGTAACCGATGCCGCTGTCGGCAATCACCCAGTTGCCGCCCAGGAAGGCGTCCGGGGTGCGCAATGGTTTGCCGGGATCGCCGGTGAGCAGGAGGCGGCGGGCGGTCACCATGTAGCCGTTTTGATCCACGCCATGATAGGCGGGTTCGAAATGGCCGGCCAGGGGGAGCGCGGCCAGCGTCAGAATTAGGGCCAGCACGAACCCGGTGGCCAGCCGTTCCTGACGGCTGCTGCCCGGGGTGACGGGAACGTTTACGATGGTGGGCATACTGCCGGCAGCCGATGGTGAGGCGTTGGTTATGACGCGTGAACGCGGTTTCTGGTTTCGGGTGTCAGCGTCGGGCGGACACCTGACATCCGAAATCCCGCGCAGGTATTCCTCATTATAACGCACCTTCGCGTTTTTTATTGTGTGACGGGGGCAAAATCGCGCTTTACGCCTCACGATTTACGTTTCACGGTTGCATCCCGGCCAAAGCGTGGCAAGTTCCATGGGCATGAACCCTTCATTTGTCATTTCCATCATGGCCCGGGACCGGGTGGGCATTATTGCCGACGTCACCGGGGCGATCCGCGAACTGGGCGGCAATCTGGCCGACCTGAGCCAGACCGTGCTGGGCGGTTACTTCACCATGATTCTGGTGGGGAGTTTTCCCGACGGTGTGACGGCGGAGGGATTGCGGGAGCGGTTGCGGCACCTGGACCCGGCGGACCCGTTCGAGGTCGGGGTGAAACCGCGCCTGGAGGCGCCGACTCCCGCCCCGGCCGGCCTCGCCAAGTATGTGCTAACGGCGGTTGGGCCGGACAAGATCGGGCTGGTGGCCACGCTGTCCGGGTACCTGCGCGACCAGGCGATCAACATTGAAGACTTGGCCACGCGGGTGGATGGCGAGCGGTACTGGATGACGCTGCTGGTCAATCTGCCGGCCGGCACCGAGGTGGGCGCCTTCAAACGCCATCTCAAGCAGGCCATGGCCGCGGCGGGCATTCTCGCCGAACTCCAGCACGAGAGCATCTTCCGCGCCACCAACGAGGTGTGAGGTTTTTCCGCGCCGTTCCGGCGCGGAAAAATGGCGGCAATGCGATTGCCGCTGTGAAGATGGGCACGTTCCCTCGCAAGACTTGGGTACATCACCCGAAGTCGTTGCTGCCGGCGAAATCCGCAATCCGCCGCGCGTTTGACAATGGTATAATCAATGATATAATAAGGATAATCAAGGGAAATCAACGGCGGCCGCACCCGAGTCACGTCATGACCTTCGACGAGTTCAGCATCACCCCCAACGAGGCCAGTGGCCAGCCCATTTACTGGCAGATCGGCGACGCCCTCAAGGCGTTCATCGCCGCCAACCGGATCGGGGCCAATGTCCGGCTGCCGGATGTCAACACCCTGGCCGGGCAGTGCGGGGTAAGTCTGCGGACGATGGAGAAGGCGCTGCAGTTGCTGCTCAATGACGGCATCTGTTACCGGCGCCCGAAAAAAGGCACCTTTGTCGGCGACGGCAGCGAGGCCCGGCTGCGGCGGGGCAACGGCACCGGGCCGGCCATCTGCGGCATTGTCAACTACGGTCTGCATGCGGATTACGTCAATGACCATGTGGTCGGCCCGATCTACGCCGGCATGCAGCGGCAGGCATGCGAAAGCCGCATGGACCTGGTGATCATGCCGCCCGAGAGCGTCGGCTTCTATGAGCACAACGCCACGGTTCGGCTGGCGGGCGTCTTTCTCTTCTATTGGACGGACATCGATGAGGTGATGACCCTGATCGCCCGGCATCCGGACGTGCGCTTTATTTTTGTCAATTATGATCCTGGCCGCATGGACGATACGCCCGATAACGTCCATGGCGTCTTCAGCGACGACTTTGCCGGCGGCTTCGAGGCGGGGCACGCCCTGGCCCGGCGCGGCCACCGTCGGGTGGCGGTGATCTCGCTGCAACTGGACAACTTCAACTTCACCCTGCGGGAGAACGGGTTTGTGCGGGCCATGCAGATGGTGGGGGTGGAGGTGGACCACCGTCACGTTTATGCCTGCAACAAGAATCCCGCCCCCTGTGAAGAAGAAAACATCGAACTGGGCCGGGTGATGGCGGAAATGGCGCTGCGCGACCAGCCGGAGCTGACCGCGCTGTTCTGCGTCAACGACCTGCTGGCGGCGGGCGCGGCGGCCTGGCTCGAGGAGCACGGCCTGCGGTCCCAGGTCGAACTGGTCGGCCATGAACACGCCCTGTTCTCCCATCTCAGCCGGGACTGGAACTTCACCACGGTGGAGGTGCCGTGCCGCGCCATGGGCGAACTGGCGGTCCGTTTCCTGGCCGAGGACCGGAAATATCATCCCAAAGTCATGCGCATCGCCCCGACCCTGCTGCCGCGCTGGAACCTGCCGGTGCTGACTCCGGCGGACGCGCCGGCCACTGCGGCGAAGCCCGCCAGTCCAGCCCGGCGGACACGCCCCGCGGCGCCGGTCGGCCGACAGCGGATAAAGGCATAGCCGTGTTACCGTTATACTGCGTTAGGATGAAAACTTAACTTTTTTCAACCGCAGAGTGACGAATGTTGAGGTCCGAATAACGAAGTAAATCCGCTGAAGGACAGCAACGACCTCAAGATTCTGCGGTTCAATATTCGGCAATCTGCGGTTGAATTTATTTTTCACCCTAACGCGGTATAAATCTGTTAGTTATGGCCTTGGCCCGGTGGCCGAGGCGCAGTCCCAAAACCGCAGGAGAAACGCCCCATGCAACCCCAGGAGAAACACCCGATGACGCGAACCCTGTCCCCCCTGACCGTGGCGCTCTGTCTCGTCGTTGCCTCAATCACCGCCGCCCAGGCCGGCCCGATCACACTTCCCCTGGTAAATGCGGATTTTAATACGGTCTACAAGCCGGGGAGCACGACGGTGACGGCAACCAGTTTCAGCGGCGGTTGGGGATACACCAGCAGTGTGGGAAGCGGCGTGCTGATCACCAGCAATAATCTGTATGCCAATTTCACCGACGGGACAACCGGCACCACCGTGGATATTCCCGGCTGGGTCAGCACGGGGAGCCTCACGGGTATCCAGCAGGATGCCACGTCACAGTTCCATGCCTATTCCAACGGCAAAGATTATAACGGTAACGGCGGTTCGCTCACCCAAACCCTGTCAGGGATAACGGCCCAACCCAACGACATTTTTACGCTTTCCGCCGATTTGTCTGGACCGATTTCGGGTTGTCCGACTACCTATCAATTATACTTCGCCGGTACCGAAATTATCGCAATGAATCCCCTCACTTGGACTCCAGCGATGCCGACGCTGTTCACCCAGCAGTACCAATTCACGGGTACCGTACCCACGACGGGAGATCTGACGGTGGTGGTGCTCTTCGCCGCGATGCGTGACGAGTGGTCCGGGGCGACTCAAACCCAGATTGACAATGTGGTTCTGGCCGTTCCCGAGCCCGCGGCGCTGAGCCTGCTGGGCCTGGGCGCGTTGGGCTTCCTTGGCCGCGGCCGGCGGCGGGGCTGAGCGGGGAGGTAGCTAAGTAGAATTAAGGACTCCCGGGACCCGAGTTACACCAGAGACCGGAGCGGCAAAAAGGGCGACGTCAGGCGCGTGTTCGTTCGGCGCCCTCCGGTCCCTCGCGTTCCGGGAGTCCCTCCCGTCCGGCGCCCCGCCGAGAGGATAAATTGGGTTCAAGAGGCGGTCGGACTTGTCCGACCGGTCTGACAGGTCCGACGCAACCACTTCGCCCCGTTATTCGTTGCCACAAAAAGGCACGGCCATGAAACGCTTTACCCTCATTGAACTGCTGGCATGCCCAGCCGTAGTCCCGAGCCACGGCGATGGGCGAAGGCCAGGCCGATCGGCGTTCACGCTGATCGAACTGTTGGTGGTGATCGCCATCATTGCGATCCTGGCCAGCATGCTGCTGCCGGCCCTGGGGCGGGCTAAGGAGACGGCCAAGACCGCCCTCTGCCTGAGCAACCTGCGGCAGCAGGGGCTGATCTTTAACACGTATGTGAGCGACTATGGCTACTATCCCTGCGCGGTGACCTGGCCGCAGCCGCCCTATGACGCCTGGCCGCCGGCCCTGCTCGGCGCCGGCCTGGTCGGCATCGTTTCCGTGAGCGGACTGCCCGACGCGCCGGAGCCGTGCGCACCCGGCCCCGGTTATTTTCCCAAGGGATTGTGGCGTTGTCCCGCCGAGACTGAGGCGGCGAGCTTTGGCTGGTGGAACCAATATCAGACCCATTATGGCATGAATTCGGTAAACTTTCAGAACCGTTTCCGGACGGAAGCCACGGTGACCCCGACATCGTCAGTGCTGTTCATGACGGATTCGTCTTATGCCGAAGGCAACAGCTTGTCGGTGTACGGGCCGTCGACCGGCGGCAACCGCCTGGGGTTCAGGCATTCCGGCAACCTCAACGCGCTTTACTGCGACGGCCACGTCGTCACCCGGCCGCGGGCCAGCCTGACCGACGCGGCGTTCGTCGTCGGCCATGAATGATTCCCCATCATTCGATTCACCGCGAAAGAACGCAGAGAGCGCGAAAGAAAAATTAGGAACCGCATTTTCTTTTGTGATCTTTCGCGTTCTTTCGTGGTGAATAGGGCATGAATAATGCAGGTTAGAACGGTTTTTGGGGTGGTTTTTGTGGTTCCTTCGCGGTTTTGCGGGAGAAATGCGGATGTCGTTACGCTGTCGTACCTTGTTTATTTTCGGATTGGCCCTGTTGGCCGGCGTCTGCCGGGCTGGGGCCAGGCCGGGGCTGGTGGATGATTTCAATGGCGGCGGCATGACCTGGGAGGCGTGGGCACCCAATGCCGCGGAATTGCCGGCCCTGGCCTTGGGGCCAGACGCGGCCGAGGGGACGGGCGCGCTGGTCGCCACCTTTCCGAAAAGCGGCGACACCTCGCTGATTGCCCGCAAAGGCATCGTCATTCCTCCCGACTGCGATGCGGTGGCCTTGTGGGTCAGGCGGGTGGCCGGGGCCCCCGGCTGTCATCTGGTGCTCGAGCAGAGCGCGGACCGTTCCCCCAAGGCCGCCGACGGGTTCCGGGTCGTGCTGCCGGTGCCGGAGAACGGCCAGTGGGCGCGGGTAGTGCTGCCGTTCCGGGAATTCGTCCACGTCTACGGCCGCGGCAAGCCGGTGCTGGAGCCCGTGAAGGTGTTCATGATCCAGCTTTGCGCCTATCATCAGGCGCCGTTCACCCTGGCCGTCGACCAGGTGGAGTTTGTGAAGGCCGCTGGCGATTCCGGCCAGCCGGCGTCGGCCGCCGCCAAGGCCAAGAACTTGCTCGCCGGCAACAGCAGTTTCGAGACGGGCACCGGTTCTTGGCGCACCACCGGCGTGGTTGATGAGACCACCGGCGCGGTGGGGCGGCGCAGCCTGAAATGGACGGACGCGGGGGGCGCCAGCCGGATTCTCCCGACCGGCGTCATTCAGGCCGACCGTCCTCATACGCTGTCCTTCTACGCCAGGGCAACGGCCGGTACCGATCTTGCCGTGAATAGTTGGATGGGGTATTCCTGCATCCTCAACCAGACGGTGCGGGTGCCGGCTGCCTGGACGCGGTTTACCCTGCCGATCCCGGCCCAGGCGCATCCGATCGGGGCCAGTTTGAGTTTTGGTTTCACGCAGGCGGGGGCAACGGTGTGGCTGGACGGGATACAGGTGGAGGAGGGCGCGGCGGCCACGCCTTACGAGGATGCCGATCCCGTTTGTCTGCAAGTGGATGCCGGTGGCATGAGCGGGGTCGTCCGGATTCAGGAAACGCTCCCGTTGAGACTCGCCGTGGCTTTGTACAACGCCCGCTGTCCGGAAACGGCCCAGCCGTTGTCGCTTTACTGCCAGGTCACGGAGCTGGCGACCGGGCCGGTGTCCACGACCACCCTGTCCCTGCGCGTGCCGCCCGGCCAGACCGTGGCCACCCAACTGGAACTGCTACCCCGGATGCGCCCCGGCTATTACGTGGCCAAGCTGACGTTGCGCGATCGCACCGGCGGCCTGCTCAAAACTTTGGACTATCCCGTTGCCGTGGTTAGGGAACCGGCGGCCGTGCCGCTGGACCAGAGTTTTTTCGGTCTGCACATTGACGGGGTGGACGCCGTCGGTGCCGGCGCGCTGCACGCCATCGGCGTCAAATGGCTCCGCCACGGCGGCGCCCTGTGGGACGCGACGGAACCGGAGCGGGGCAAATTCACCATGCCGGGGGTGCAGATTGTCAAGAAGGACGGCTTTGGCGCCCTGGTGACCATGCAGACCGTGCCGCCGCCCGCCTGGGCACTGGGCCAGGACGGGTTTCCCGCCGCCCCGGAGCTGATCACCGGCTACATCGACCGGGTGCTGGCGACGTATGGCCGGGAGATTCACTACTACGACTTTCAAAACGAGCCTGACCTGACGCTGCCCAAGACGGCCAACGCCGCCGCCTCGTTCGCGGCCCTGCTCAAAACGGCCCATTCCCGCTTTCGCGGCACCGCCGACAAACTGGTTTTTGACGTCTCGGGTGACGGCCTTGGGCTGGCGGCCGAGGTCATGAAGCTGGCGCCGGGGGCCTGCGACGTCTTTGCGCCCCATCCGTATTCGAACCCGCGCTATCTCGGGCCCGGCGGCATGGCCTCCGGCCCCGAGCTGGGCGGGATGCAGGAGCGGCTGGCGGAGGCCTGCGCCCTGTTCAAGACCGGCCGGCTTGGTACGGAATTGTGGATTGGCGAACTGGGCTGGGCGCTGGATGCGGCGGCCCCGGTTGACAGCCCGTGGGCGCTCCGGCACGCCGCTTACCTGGCGCGGGCCTTCCTGGTGGCGCGGGCGGTGCCCGAAATGCGGCGCGTGATCTGGTTCCGGGATCTCGGCTGCGTCGAAGGCGGCCACTATGAGTATGGCCTCTGGCGGGACGCCGAAGGTGTGCTGCCGCTGCCCGCCGTCGCCGCCTATGCCACCGTCGCCAAGCTGCTCGACGGTTCCACGCCGCTGCCGCCTGTTTCGGATCGTGACATCAAGCTGTATGCTTTCAAGAACGGCGGCAAGGTCGTGCTGGCCGTCTGGGACGCCACCGAGGACGACGCCTTGGAGCCGTTGCAAATTGAGCTTCCCGCCGCCGAGGCGGAGGTGTGGACCATGACCGGCGCCGCTGCCCTCCGGCTGCCCGGCGCCGGGGACCGGGTACGGATGACCGTGGGTGCCGCGCCGGTTTATGCCGTCATCCAGGAACGCGCACTGGAGGCGTTCGCCGCCCGCATCCGGGCCGCCATTCAGAACCGGCGCCCGGTGGCGGTGACCGTGGGCTTGCCGGAGCTTGACACCCTGTCGCTGGTGCTCCGCAACGGCTTGGACGTCCCGTATGCCGGCACGCTGGATATTGAGGTCGCCAAAACCGGCGGTGGTCCGGGCGCCAAAGTGGTCTCCGGAATGCCGGTCGCGTTGCCGGCCGGCGGCACCGTGCCGTTGACGCTGGCCGTGACGCCGCCGCTGACCCCGGCCGGCGGCACCCTCCGCTTCACCCTTGCTCCGGCCGCGGGCGGGCCGCCGGTGGTCATCAACAAGACGCTGCCGCCGCTGCTGGCCTGTCCCCGCGTCAATGATTTTGGTCCGGCGCAATTCCTGGCCGCGCCCCTGCCGGCGGAGGCCGCCCGGCTGCTGGTGCTGGATCAGCGGAACCAGGTTTTGCCGGCGGATCCCACCATCGGCTGGAAAGGCCCGGAAAATCTCAGCGCCCGGGCCGCCGTTTCCTGGGACGCGCAGTACCTCTATTTTGCCGCCGATGTGACGGACAATGTCCACGTGCAGAAGGTGGCCGACGGCGAGATCTGGACCGGTGACGCCATTCAACTGGCCATTGACGCCGGCAACGATGCCCAGCCCAACCGCGGCTACGACCACAACGACAGCGAGTACGGCCTCGCCCTCGGCCCCGCCGGCCAACCGGTGGTCTGGCGCTGGCAGGCGCCCGCCGGCATCGCCACCGGCCCGGTCGCCCAGGTCCCTGTCCGCGTGGAACGGCAGGGCACGCGCACCGTGTACCGGATTGCCGTGCCGTGGTGCGATCTGGGCATCCAGCCCCGGCCCGGGCGCGTGTTCGGCCTCAACTTCATCGTGCCAGACAATGACGGCAACGGCCGCGAATTCTGGATCGGCCTGACCCCCGGCATTGCCGAAGCCAAGCTTCCTGCCTTCTATAAGAAATTTGTGCTCACCGAGTGAGTGAGGCTGGCGGTTTCATCGGGGGATGTTGGGGCCACCCTGTTGAAAAAGGGTGATCCCCCCGCGCTCCGCGTTTCGCAGTCCCGGCCCCGCTGGGTCGTTCACATGTTCACTCTGCACCCTCCTTCCTAAAACGTTTGTCTCGTTTTGCGGATTCCGCAGGCCGCCTCGCGCGACAGGCCATGATTGGGGCACAGAGGTGGCCTGCGGAATCCGCAAAAGGCACAAACAGGTTTGACGGAGGGTTTGGGAACCGCCTTTCCTCGCCGACAGGCTCTCCAACTTCACCTGCCGGGCAACATTCTCCACGCTTACGCCGTTTTCCCCGTCCTATTTTTCCATTGCGATTTAGGGACGGGTGAATTGGGATTGCACTGGGGATCCAGGAAAATGGCGCCAATGGGCATTCGTGCGGGGCGTCCTCTCCGTCCTCCTTGTCTTCGTGTGGCGCCGGTGTCCTCAATGTCCTCGCCCCGCCGCACCCCCCGCCAAAAACGGCCAACCTGCCGCCGCCGAGGACGTGGAGGACATTAACCCCAAGAGGACATTGAGGACGAAGAGGACGCGGCGGCTATCACAATTCACCCGTCCCGATTTTTTTCCCGTAACCTTAAATCGTTCACCACGAAGGCGCGAAGTACCCGAAGCTTGATCGAAGCGTTTCAACGGCAAATACGGCTCAAAAAACACCTTCGATTGATCTTCGTGCTCTTCGTGACTTCGTGGTGAATCCGAACGTTTAAGTGCTACAAGTTGTTAGCCCGGTTCCCGATCTCCTGCGCGTGCTTCAACCCGTGCCGGTTTCCGATTTTTATAGTTGCGCTCTTGACGGGCGTGGAAAATCGATTATAGTGATCGATATACGATTCACCTGTTTCGTATGCTTGATGGCGGGTGGATGCCATGGCGGTCGTAATGGGTTTTGGATAAAACCAAACCATGAAAACACACAAGTAGGAGGCACGATGAGAACGCAGGTTTTGGGCCCTGCATGGATGGCGGCAGGTTATGAAACCCAACCGGCAACCGCCCAGGGAGGTAACGCCTAACAACACGAATGAGCACGAACGGCTGAGCGGCAGGGCAAAACAGAAAGAGAACGGTTCACAAACCATAGACAAAACGATTCAGAAAAAGGGAAACCGCAAATGAAAACCATGACGACAAGTCTACAGAAGATGCTGCTGGGCGCCATGTGCGCGGCAGGCATGATCGGACTGGCCGCGCCCGCTTCTGGGGCGACGGTGACCTACAACTACACCACGGGCGGGCTGGATGGCAGCGCGTGGACCCTGATGAAGTACACTCCGACGACGGCGACGGTGACCTGGGAGAACGCCTTCACTTACGGCAACGGCGGAACTCTCTTTGGACTCTCAAGAAGTAGTACCGGGACCGATTATGTATCAAGCGGTTATCGTGGCGCGCTGGGGTGGACGGCGCCCGCAAATCAGGTGGTTACAAAAGTTGAAATTCACTATTGGACCAACCTAGATGTGTCTCAATGGGCACCGGTGATGTATGAACTCGCGCGGGGCGAAACCTTGGCCGCAAATACGGACGTAAAGGAGACTCTCCCTAACAGTACGGGCACTTCTCCCGTTTTTACGTACGCGGTTGCGGACAATATTCAGGGGCTTGGCTTGGGGTTTGACACCATAGGAAACTCCGCGTACAAGGGTTGGTACATGTACTATAACGATATCATAATTACCACGACCATAATCCCCGAGCCGATGACGGCGGGATTGTTGCTGTTGGGGGGGGCATGCCTGGCGAGCGTTCGGCGGCGCTGCGGCGACCACGGTTAAAAGAAACGGCCCTGCCGCATTGGAAGCGCCCCCAGTGAACGTCAGTCGGGAAATTGGCGTTCCCTGGCCGCTGGGCACACCGTCCATTGGATGCCGTAAGGATCGCCAACGGGGCCGCGACGCGGGCGCGCTTTTTCGCCCCGTGGCTGCCCAAGGCTGGCGTTGCTGAGATGCTATTCGAGAACCGGACGCTTCCCGTGAAGGATGGCGCCTTCGCGGACTCTTACGGACGGCTTCAGCGCCATGCGTATCTGCTTGCCGAACCGCCTGCACGGAATCAGGAGATTGCCACGTGAAATATGCACCTATTCTCACGAAGTTCCCGCATTTTCTGCATGGCGGAGACTACAATCCCGACCAATGGCTCAAGCATCCAACGGTGATCGACGAGGATTTCCGTCTGATGGCCCTTTCCGGATGCAACACCTTTTCCCTCGGCATCTTTTCCTGGACAAGCTACGAACCCGAGGAGGGCAAATTCAATTTCGATTGGCTCGACATGATAATGGACCGGCTTGCCAAGAAAGGATACAATGCGATACTCGCAACGCCTAGCGGAGCGCGCCCCGCTTGGATGGCGTTGAAATACCCGGACGTCAGGCGGATGGGCCGGGACGGGTTGCGCCAACCCTACAACGGCCGGCACAATCACTGCTGGACTTCTCCGCTCTACCGTGAAAAAGTCAATGTCATAAACACAAGGCTCGCCGAACGATACAAGAATCATGCGGCACTAAAAGCCTGGCATGTTTCCAATGAATACAATGGCGAATGCTTCTGCGACCTCTGCCTGAAATCATGGCAGGGCTGGCTGAAGAACAAATATAAGACCCTGGACAACCTCAACGAATGCTGGTGGACCTATTTTTGGAGCCACACCTATACGGCCTGGGAACAGATCGATCCCCGTGACGACTGTATTGATGGCCTCAAGGTCGACTGGGCACGCTTCATCACCTGGCAGTGCTGTGATTTCATGAAGCATGAAATTGTCCCGCTGAAAAAACTCACGCCTCATGTTCCTGTCACAACCAACATGATGGGATTTTTCGACCGGATGGATTACTGGGCCGTTGCTGACGTCTGTGATTTCATCGCCGACGATGCGTATCCGACCTGGTACGATACAGAAGACAATACCGAAATGGCGCTTCTTCTCTCGGCCACGCACGACATGCACCGTTCGATGAAAGGTGGAAAACCGTTCCTCGTCATGGAGTCATGTCCGAGCGCGACAAATTGGCAGTCGAGGCTGAAAAGACCCGGTGTCCACAAGCGCGAAATGCTTCTCGCAATCGCCCATGGAGCCGACGGCACCATGTATTTCCAATACCGCAAGGGCCGTGGCGCCTGTGAGAAACTTCACGGAGCGATCATTGATCATGCAGGACACGAACATACGCGAGTCTTCAAGGATGTGGCGGAAATCGGGCAAATCCACACCAGGCTCGATGATGTGATAGGGACTTCGATCAAGCCGGAAGCCGCCGTCGTCTACGACTGGGACGTAAAACATGCGCTGGACTTTTCCACGGGGCCGACCAACGAGAAGAAAAACTATCTTGACACCTTCAAGAAGATGTACAAGCCCTTCTGGCAGTCCGGGATCTCTGTCGACGTGATACAAAGCACATGCTCTTTTGACAACTATAAAGTCCTGGTGCTTCCCATGCTGTTCATGCTCAAGAAAGGTGTTGCGGAAAGAATCGGGAAATTTGTGTCTGCCGGCGGAACCGTCATTGCCACCTACCTCACCGGCATGGTCGACGATTATGACCGGTGCCTGACTGGCGGCTGGCCGGGTTGCGGACTCCGCAAGGTCTTCGGGATCTGGAACGAGGAGCTTGACGGTTTAGCCCCTGACGACAAACAGCAGGTTGTGGCGGTGAAAGGAAATCGTCTCGGGTTGAAGGGGAAATTTAAGGCTTATGACTACTGTGAGAGAATCCATCAGGAAGGCGCGAAGACGATTGCCGTTTACGGAATGGACTTCTATGCCGGTGAACCGGCGGCGACCGTTAACACGTTCGGAAAAGGGGAAGCCTATTACATAGCCGCCAGGACCGAGGATGCATTTCTGATGGAATTGACTTCGGCGGTAATCAGGGAAACCCGGATCGAGAAGATTCTCTCGGAAACGCTTCCTGAAGGCGTTACCGCCCAGATGAGGACCGACGGGAAGAGGGAGTTTATCTTTGTCTTTAACTTCAAGACCAAGGGACAGACAGTTGATCTTGGCCAAGCAAAATTTAAAGACGTGTTTTCAGGAAAAACCGTGAAGGACGAGCTGAAGCTTGAAGCGAATGGCTCCGCTGTTCTGGAACGGATGTGAATGCGTTCACGTTATTCGATGAATGCCGTCTTCCATCCCGTCCATGTGGGTGTCGCAATGAGACATTGCCAAGTCGCCCGGTTAAAACCAAAGCCAGTAACCCCCAAAAGGAGTTGAAGTGAGAACGGTTTATTTTGCCCTGATGGCCGCCGTAGCATTGGCCTGCAGTGACTTGTTCGCCGAAGACGCGGTGCGCACACAGTCGGAGCAGATCAGCAGCCTGAAGGACTTCAGGCCGCAAGCCAACGAGTTCCGCATCTATTTCATCGGCGACAGCATCACGCGCCACAGCATCAACCAGGATTTGAAGTGGGACCATGTCGCCGGAATGGCCGCCAGTTCCGAGGACAAGGACTATGCGCATTTGGTGGCTGGCCGGATCGGGCGTTTGCTTCCGGACAAGAACGTCAAGCTCTTTTTCGGATGCGGCGGCGACGCCGTGAGCGCGATGAAGGGGATTGGAGACGCGAAGACCTACCGGCCTGCGTTGGTGATTGTTCAGCTTGGCGAGCATGTTCCAAGCAAGGCGTTTGGCGGTACCTATGATGACAGCGCCGAGAAAATCGCCGCCGACTATGGAACGTTGCTCGACGCTCTCAGGGCGTTGCCGTCGTCGCCCATCATCATTTGCACCGGCAACTGGAACCCAATCCCCGGAGTCAAGAAATACACCGGACGCAACGCGCAGATCGATGAAATCCAGCGTTCGGTCTGCCGGCAGAAAGGCGCGACCTTCGTGTCGGTCGAGAAATACGCGCTTGATCCGTTGTGCAGCGGAACGGGCGGCAGTGGAGGCGTAAAATGGCATCCTAACGACGCCGGGCATGCGGGTTATGCAACGGTGATCAGCGCCGCCTTCGAGAGCATCCACAGTCTCAAAGAAAAAGAGGGAGAAGCGAAGTGAAAAGGGTTCTTGCCGTATTGGCCGCTGCAACATTTGGCGCCGTGCTCTGCGAGGCCGCCGAGGTGCCCGCAAAGGTGGGCGACGTGGTCTTCGAGAAGACCTTTGCAAAGGATTTAGGCGGTTGGATCTCCGCCCCCATGCCCTGGGCGAGGATCGTCCCGGATGGCAGGGGCGGCAACTGTGTGGAGATCAGCGCGGGGGGCCAGGGGGAAACGGGGGCCATTGGCAACCGGGATGTCTTGGGAAACGTCGAAAAGTCCAAGTCCTCGGCTTATCTGCTCTCCCCGGGGCTTGCGGAACCACTGGCAAAACTCAAGGGCTATGAACTGGAAGTGGAAGTTGGCGTGAAAGGCGCAAATGTCCCAGTTCCACCGAGACCATGGGATGGCGTCCGCGTCGCCGTCAACTACCAAACTTCCACCGGCCCCTACAACGACGCCTACTACAACATGCTTTCCGGCTCTTTCCCTTGGCGGACGGTTTCGTATCGTATCCGCATCCCTTCCGACATGACGAACATGAGTATGGATTTGGGGCTGATCGCGCCCTCTGGCAAGGTCTGCTTCGACCACGTCAAGATGACGGTGACGGACATCCCGCTCACGATGAAGGTTCCGCCGCCAGGAACCGTTTACACGGGTCATGAAGTCCCCCGCCTCCGCGGCTTCGTCACCGGCATCAAGGAACCCGGAAACGAAAGTGGCAGAACGTCTCTCGATGCCATCGCCGGCGACTGGAAGGCGAATGTCGTCAAGCTCTGGTTTTCCGTCAAGAAAGACCAGGACTTCCAGCAACTTGGCGCCGATCTGGACACTTGGATGGACAGCGTGGAAGGGGCGCTTGGAACCGCTAAGGCCGACAGGCTTTATCTTGTCCTGCATGTCTCGGCGGGCAACTGGAAGGTCAATGAGCATGGTGGCAATGAGCTGCTCTACGAGAGTCCCGCGCACGCCGACAAGTTCGTGGAGCTGTGGAAAGCCCTTGCGGCGCGGTTCAAGGGCCGCAGGGAAATCTACGCCTTTGAGCTGCTGAACGAGTCCGTCGTCCGAATGCCCGTCGCCGGGGGCTGTTCCGACTACCCGGCGTTGATGGAGCGCGCCGCCAAGGCCATCAACGAGATTGATCCAGAACGCGCCATTATTGTTCAGACCGAGGAGTGGTGGGGGACAAGAGCCTTCTACAAGATGCGCCCCCTCAACGCCAAGAACATCATCTACGCCGTCCATTTCTATTCGCCTTTCCAAGTCAGCCATCAAGGCGTTGGCGAATTCCTGTCCGGAAAAACTTCTTGGATGGCCAATGCATACCCTGGTACATACGACGGAATCATGTGGGATAAGGAGACGCTCAAGCGCGAGCTCCAGCCGGTGCGCGAGTTCCAGAAAGCCTACAACGTCCAGATCATGGTCAGCGAGTTCAGTTGTATTCGTTGGGCTTTGGGCGACTCTCGCCGCAAGCTCCTTGCGGACATGATCGATATTTACGAGGAATACGGCTGGGACTGGCTCTACCATGCCTATCCGGAGTGGCCTGGCTGGAGCCCGCTGCTTGGCAACGACCCCTGGAATGAACAACGTCCGGACACCCCGACGGCGACCGAGATTCTGTTGAAGGGGTGGTTCGCAAAAAACCAGAAGCCCGTTCTCTAGAAAATTGCGGAATATTATGAGAAATAGGCATCTTTTCACCTTGATCGAGTTGTTGGTGGTGATTGCGATCATCGCCATCCTAGCGGCCATCCTGTTGCCCTCGCTGAGCGGCGCCAAGGGAACCGCCAAGGCGGTGGCCTGCACCACCAACCTTAAGCAACTCGGCGCCGCCTACGCTATGTATGTCGATGATTACGGCTATTACCCGGCGTATACCATGGGCTCGGGAGGCGATTGGACCGCCCTTTATTACCCGGCCAATGTCCTGGCTCCCTATTTGGGCATCAAGGGCAGCATGCCCGGGCAGGCGAACTGGTATCGGGTGGGATGGCTTGGAGCGGATTCACCCGCCATCTTCAAGTGCCCCTTGGGGGCAGGCAAAACCGACATCAACGGCAATCCGCCCATGGGATTTTATGTTCCCAACTCCTGGCTCAACAATGCCGACTGCACCGATCCGTCGACATGGTGGGCGGTATACGGGAATCCCGCGCGGTTCAAGTGCAGCCTGTCACTGGTGGTACTCTCGTACGACGCCTATTGGGCGAACGGGGCGCTGGGGGGTGGAACGCCGGTGGTTCCCTACAACGGCCACCCAGTTCCCCGGCAAGGCCGGAACCTCCTTTATGGCGACGGGCATGTGGCTTTCGGCCTGGCCAAGGACATCGACAAGCCTGATGGCGGCAGCATCATAGACGAATTGCTGAAACTACATTTGTGATGGTAACGGCGTCGCACCGGTTGAGAAAGCCGAAGATGAAATCTAGAATCAACATCAACAGCATCGCCAAGCGGGCGGGGGTTTCCACGACCACCGTCTCCAATTTAATCAACGGCACGGAAAAAATCCCCATCAGCGTGGCCAAGCGCCAACGCATCATGGAGGTCATGCGCGCCGCCAACTACCGGCCCAGTTGCGCGAGCAGCCAGCTCCGGCGTAAACAGCACTTGTCCGGGTGTGTGGTCTTCATCTTCGGCTCGTATGCAGCCTTGAATGCGTTCGACATGGTGCGCAATCCGATGCTGGGGGAACTCATCGTCCGCCTTGACCGTGATTTGCGGGCCGGATTTGGCCTGGTCTTGGAACCGCGCGCGGTGGCTGACGAGGACAGCCTGCGATCCTGGAACGAAACCATTGCCGACGCCGAAGCGGTAATCTGCTATGGCCGGATTGATGTGAAGCTGCTGGAGCTTACCCAGCGGCGGAATATTCCCCTCGTCGTCATCGCGGATACCACCACCCCCGTCACGCGCGGCGTTTTGGAGGTGCCGCTGCTGGTGGATTATGTCTACTGGAATGCCGCCAGCCACCTCGAAACCATGATCGAACATGCGCGCGCCCGTGGCGCCCGGCGTCTGGCCTTCGTCAGTTCCTGGAATATTGAGCGCAATCATAAGATCGGGTTTGCGGTCGAAGCCGAGGCGAAGATCGCCAAGTTCACGGAATACGTTGCCGCGCATCCGGACCTGACCGGCCAGTTGTTTTGCCCGCCCATGCCGGACAACACCGCCCCTTACTACGAGGGGCGCAACGCCTATGACGCCATCAAGGGGCAGGAGGCGTTTCTGACCTCGGCCGACACCATTGTGGGGCACAACGATTTCGTGGCCCAAGGCGTGATCGCGGCGCTCCGCGACCGGGGGCTGGTTCCCGGTCGTGATGTCAAGGTCACCGGCGAAGGCGACTATCCGGAATGCCGCTATCTGGTGCCGGCCGTGACCACCATTACCTATGACCGCCAAGCCCTATCCACGGCCGTCTGCGGCATCCTGAAGCGCAAGCTCGCCGACAACCGCACCCTGGGCGAACGCATTCCGGTTGCCAGCCATATCCTGGTTCGCGAGACGGCCTGAGGACGATAGGGAGGACGATAGGGAGGACGATAGGGAGGACGATAGGGAGGACGATAGGGAGGACGATAGGGACGGGTGATTTGTGGTTCTATGTTGTTCGGAAGGCGTTACATCGGTCCGTTGTGGGAGATTCTGGTGAAGGTCCGTTTTTCGACCTCATAGAGGGCATACCAGTAGAAGTCTCCGCCACCGTCGACCATGACACCATTGAGGAAAGTCCGCCTCGAAATGTGGTCCTGGTGTAAAAACGCGATTGAGACAAAACGGCTTCCGGCTTTCTCATAACCGCCGTATTCCCTCCAGAACCGGTCTGGTTCTGAAGCAAGGCGGCTCCCGCGCAGCGACTCGTCACTGGAGAGAAACGCCTTCAGGTCTGCCTCAAGCATCATGATCGTTTGCTTTGGCGGCGTCCATCGAGCATCGCCGTAGGAACGGATGAGCCCCGTATAGCCGTTGCCGCTGACCATGCTCCCCCTGGGGCTCCATGACCACCAGGCCCAAGCCACCGCCATGAGCGCTGCCGTGATGAGCAACACTGCCGCGGTTTTGAGCATCACGAGTTTCTTCATCCGTTTCGCGGATGTTGGTGCTCCGCTACGATACTCTGTTGGCTGCGGCTGATTGTTCGGACCCCCTTTTCTCAAAAAAAAACCAACGCAAAGCATGAGAAACGTCAGTGCCGAAAAGCCAAAAACTGTAATCAAGGTAACGAACACAAGGTCAAAACTGTGCAAACTAGCCGATTTTCCACCAGCTTGGTGAATGATGGCAGACCCAAAAATAAGATATTCAGTGCCCAAGCGCCCTGCGATTGCTGCGATTTCCGACACCGGCCCACACAGCCCCCAAGCGCCGAGAAAGATAAGACCGATTCCGATACCTGTCAGCAATAGGCCCGTCGAAACCGAGATGATCGTCGTCTGTTTCCAAGTCATGGGAGCACTTTCGCCAAGCCAGCCTTCGCGATCTTTGCGTCCTTCTGTTTGAAATTTCTATCGCGCCGGCCGCAATGGCTACTGCATGACCAGGCCACCGCAGACGGGCAGGTTGGCGCCGGTGACGAAGTCCGCCAGGTCGCTGGCGAAGAAGACGCAGGCTTTGGCGACATCGTCGGCGGTGGTGACGCGGCCCAGCGGGGCGCGCTGGGCGTGCGGCGACGGATGCGGGGACGGCTGCGGCGCCTCCAGGTCGGTCCAGGTCAGGCCGGGCGTCACCATGTTGGCCGTGATGTTGAATTTGCCGTAGTCCCGCGCCAGGGAGCGGGTCAGGGTGACCAGGGCGCCTTTGGCGGTGATGTACGGCGCATGCGCGTAGTTCACCACCACCGCGGCGCCTTCCCGGGCGAACCGCAGCGCCGTCGCCGCGCCGCAGCCGCGGCTGGCCCAGGTAATGATGGCGGTCTGGTCTTTGAGCAGCATGGGGGCACTTCCCGAATGAACATGCACCGCGGCGGGTCTTGAACCCAAACAGAAAGGCAAATATCATGCGGTGCCCGGTGAAGTACAAGAATCCAGAGTTTGTGGGATGCATGACAGTTTTGTCGACAAGGTTGGGAACCCCCTTTTGAGGAAAGGCGGTTCCCAAACCCTCCGTCAAACCTGTTTGTGCCTTTTGCGGATTTCGCAGGCAGCCCCTGCTGTCCCAATCGTGGCCTGTCGCACAAAACTGCCTGCGAAATCCGCAAAAACGTACAAAAGTTTTGGGAAGGGGGGTGCAGAGTGAACATGTGAACGACCCGGCGGGGCCGGGACTGCGAAGCGCGGAGCGCGGGGGGAGCACCCTTTTTCAAAAGGGTGGCCCCAACATCGTTCGACAAAACTGTCTCCGGCCGGCGGGTTACAGCGCGTGGGTGCTGCGCTGGATGACCATTTCCTGCCACTCAGGGTCGAGGGTGGCGAAGCGGGCGGACCAGCCGGAAATGCGCACGGTCAGGTTGGGATAGCGCTCCGGGTGTTGCCGGGCGTCGCGCAGGACGGCGGGATCGACCGCGTCCACTTGCAGGTAAATCCCGCCGAGGGTGACAAAGGCCTGCAGCAGGCTGGCCAGGGCGTCCACGCCGCTGTCGCCAGCCAGGGACTGGGGGAAGAGCCGCAGGTCCAGCGCGGTGCCGCAGGGCAATTTGCCGAAGTCCAGGGCGCAGCAGGATTGCAGGACCGCGGTCGGACCGTGGCGGTCGGCGCCGGGGGTCGGACTGCAGTTGGCGGCCAGCACCTCGCCCTGGTGATGCCCGCTGGCGGTGGCGGCGCGGGTGAGGTGGAACGTGCTGCCCTCGCGGCCGAAGGTGCTGATGCCGGCCGGGCGGCGGATGCCGTGCTGTTCGCGGGCCTGCTCCAGCAGGCCGGTATAGGCGTCGAAGACCCGGCCCATCATGGCGTCGGCCGCGGCGTCGTGGTTGCCGTAACCGACCAAGGTGGAGAGCATTTCCCGGCGCAGTTCCTCATGCCCCGCCCAGTCGTTCTCCAGGATGCCGGCCAGTTCCGGCAGGGTCAGGCGGTGCTGTTCATAGACCAGGCGCCGGATGGCCAGCAGGCTGTCGGCGGTGTCCGCCAGACCACCGGCGTGGGGGGCGACCACAGTGTAGCGCGGACCGCCGGCGTGATACCCCCGGGCGCGGGCAATGCAGTCCTCGACCAGCAGGGCCGCCAACGGGTTGGGCGGCGCGGCCTGGGCGAGATTGCCGTGGGTCAGCAACTCCGTCAGGCGCAGGGCCAGCCGGGTGCGGAACGCCTCGAACAGGCGGTCAAACTCTGGAAAAGACGGCTTGGCGTGGTTACGGTCAGGTTCCGCGGCCGCCCCGTTTTTTCCAGATTCCTCCGGCCCGAACTCAAAGCCGAACGGCCGGTCCTTGACGTGGGCCGGACGAATGCCGAGGGTTTCCTGCAGAATCCGCAGCACGTCGAAGGGCTGGTAGTTGAAGCTGGTCTGGCCGGGAATGAGCAGTTCCCAGCAACCGTCGTTGGTGAAGGCGCGGGCTTCGGCGGCGGAATAGCCGAAACGCTCCAGCATCGGCAGGATGCGTTCCTCGTTGTAAATGGAGACGATGCCGCCGCCCAAACGCTGGACTTCGGCGATCCGGCGCACCAGCCGCCGGGGCGTCTGCCGGTTGAGGCGCATGGCCACCGGGAAGTCGCTGATGTGCAGTTCCTCAACCACGTCCAGGACCAGGTCGGTGACGGTATTGGCGACCTCTTTGCCGTCGGCATTGACGCCGCCGAGGATGACGTTCTGGTAAAACTGCGCGTCGCCCGAACCGCGGTGTTCGGTGTCGCCGGTCGTCCATTCACAGCCCTTGATCCAGAAATGGGCGATCAGGTCGCGGGCGTCGTCCAGGGTGAGCCGGCCGGCCGCCAGGTCGCGTTCCAGATAGGGCCCGAGCATTTCATCGAGCCGGCCGAGGCCGCTCCAGTTGCCCATCAGCCGCTGGAAGCTCCAGAGGAACCACAGTGACTGCAACGCCTCATGGAAAGTCGTGGGCGGGTTTTCCGGCACCGGGCGGAGGGCCGTGAGCACCGCCTCGACCCGCTGCCGTGCCGCGCCGGTCTGGGTGGCTGCCAACGCTTCCAGGGCGGCCAGGTGGCGGCGGTGCCAGACGGCCAGGGCGTCCAGGCTGGCCAGCATGGCGTCCAGCAGGTCGCGGCCGTCCGCGTCGAGATTGCCGGCGGCCAGCCGGGCTTCGACCTCCTGGCGCAGGCCGCGGCAGCCGAGCCGCAGGGCCTTGTCGAAGTCGAGCGTGGTATGGCTGACCGACGACCACCACGACAGCAGCGGAATGGTGTGGCAGGCCGCCTCCCGCAAGGTGGCGGCCCCGGCCAGGTGCTCCTCCGGCAGCACGCGCAATGGCGCCTGTTCCGCCACTCGCCGGACGGCTTCGGCGTAGAGCCGGTTGGGTGTGGGCAGGCTCAGGTACAATTCCGGCGGCAGGCGGAACGCCGCCGGTTGCATGGCGCGGCCAAATTCGCCGGACAGGTAACGGACGGCCAGTGCCCGCGTGGCGGCCGGCAATCGCTGCGGCAGCGGCGCCCCGGTAACAACGCCGAACTGCGGGATGGCGGAAGTCTCGGCGGTAGTGTCCGGGACGGTCGTGTGGTGTTTTTTCATAACGGCACTTTCAAAAGGAACGACGCTTTTCCATAACCGGGAGCCGCCCGTCCTCGGGCGGACGAACCCGTCATCGTCGGAGACGCGCATAATTTGGTTTGGCGGACGGTGGCCCCATAAAAAGGGCGGAACTGGGGTGACGCCATCGATTTCCGCCCGAGGACGGGCGGCTCCCGGTCTTGAAATGACGCCGATATTAAAAAACGGCTTGACGCCCAATGACTTAAAAATCGACTATTTGAAAACACCTCGTTAATCAGAAAATATATCCAAACCACTTGTTTTTCATTTACACTTGGATATTATAAACATATCTGTAAGTATTGCTTTTAAGAGTCTTTCTCGGGCTGCAAGCGCTATCTACCATACGCATTTCTCCCGCAGAGGCGCGGAGGCGCAGAGGAACCCCAAAACTGCCAAAACACCCGTTCTCAATCCAAAATTTCACCATGAAGAACATGAAGATCACGAAGAAAAAGCGTAATCAGGACGTCCAATTGCGTTTTGGTTGTCTTGCTGCCGGTTTACTTCATGTGCTTCATGCTCTTCATGGTGAAAAATGGCGCTTGGAACCATCCCGTTGCCGGTTGATTTGGGCGATTAAAAAATGCGTATAGCAAATTAGGGCTGCATGCGTTGAGCTACACGGGGCAACTTTTTTTCGGGGAAATGGACGCACATGCGGAGTTCGCAGCCAATCTTGGTTCCTGACGCCCTGGCCGGCCAGCCCTTGGACGTGGTGGTGGATATGTTCGAGACCGGGCACGGCGGCGGTGTTGTGGAACGGCCGTCGGAACATGGCAAGACGGTGCCGCACGGCATTTTCGCCGTGGCGGAGCAGGGGCATTATGAAATCGCCTGCGGCGACGGACGCGCCGCCGTACTGGCGCCGGGCGAGGGGTTTCTCACTCCCGCGCATCTGCCGCTGCGCATCACCCACTGCGGCGATCCGGCGGCCGGCGGCATGTTGCGCATCCGCTGGCTGCACTTTCGCTATCTGCTCTACGGGGCGCTGGATCTGGACGAGCTGCTGGAATACCCGCTGCGAGTGGGGGTGCGGGACAGCGTCCGGTTCATGGCCATTGCCCGCCGGCTGGCGGCGCTGAACGCGGATGGCGGGCGGCCGCCGTTGTACCGGGAGGCGGCCCGGCGGGAGCTGGCCTTCCGCACCCTGCGCCTGTTGCTCGCCCTGAGCCGGCCGCGGCCGGAAGCGGCGGCCGTGCAGGCGGGCGGCCTGCATTTTCTGCCGGTACTGCATTACCTGCGGCGGCATTTGGCGGAACCGCTGGATGTGGCGCACCTGGCCCGGCTTTGCCATCTGTCGCCGCCGCAGTTCCATGTCCGGTTCCGCCGCGCTTTCGGCTGTCCGCCCATGGCCTTTGTCAAGCGTCAGCGGCTGGCGGAGGCGGCCCGGCGGTTGCGTGCGGAGGGAACGCTCAAGGAGATCGCCGCCGCCACCGGATTTGGTGGCCCGTTCCATCTCAGCCGCGAATTCAGCCGCGCCTTCGGCCAATCCCCGGCGCTCTATCGCCGCCAACTCCGCGCCGGCTTGGCGTAAGCCGATGTTGGGAACCCCCTTTTGAGGAAAGGCGGTTCCCAAACCCTCCGTCAAACCTGTTTGTTGCCCTAGTGCGGAGGGGCGCTTCAGCCACAAGCATCTCTCTCTGATCCTAATGGTTTGCCAGAATGGCTTGTGGTTGAAGCGCCCCTCCGGTTTAGGAACAAAAGTTTTAGGAAGGGGTTTGGGGAGCACCCTTTTTCAAAAGGGTGGCCCCAACATTTTTAGGCATCTGGAGTTGCTTTTTTTTGCAATGGGAATAAGGTTTACCCTGACGGCATTGTTGTGATTATTACCGAAAATGAAAGGGTTTCGCCATGGATCTCACCAAGCGTGTGACGTTTGCGCTCTATTTCGGCAACCGCGGGTTCTTTCCCGAGTCCCTGGTGGCCGGCGCCCGTCAGGAATTGAGCACCCAGGTCGAACAGCTCGGCTACGGCACCCTGATGATGCCCGCCGACGCCACCCCCAATGGCGCCGTTGAATCCACGGCGGACGGCCTGAAATACGCCGCCTGGCTCGCCGCCCACCACGGCCAGTTTGATGGCGTCATTTTGTGTCTGCCGAATTTCGGCGATGAGACCGGCGCGGTGGCCGCCCTGCGGGACGCCGGCGTGCCGATCCTCATTCAGGCCTATCCCGACGCGTTGGACAAGATGGATTTCAAGAGCCGGCGCGACGCCTTTTGCGGCAAGCTTTCCATCATGGACGTCTTTGGCCAGTACGGCGTGCCGTTTTCCGCCCCGTCGCCGCATACGGTTCATCCCGGCCGCCCGATGTTCGCCCAGATCCTGCACGAGTTTGCCGGCACCTGCCGGGTGGTCAACGGCATGAAGCGCCTGACCGTGGGCGCCATTGGCGCGCGGACCACGGCGTTTAAGACCGTCCGCTGTGACGAGTTGGCCTTGCAGCGCCATGGCATCACCACCGAGACGGTTGATCTGTCCGAGGTCATCCGGCGGGTGCGGGGGCTGGCCGACAGTGATCCGCGCTGCCGGACGAAGGCCGGTGCCATTGGCGACACCGCGGACTGCGGCAAGGTGCCCGCGGCCAATCTTCTCACCCTGGCCAAGCTCGGCGTCGTCCTGGACGACCTCACCGCCGAACTTCGCTTGGATGCCATGGCGATCCGCTGCTGGCTGGAACTGGAACAGGATCTGCGGATCGCCCCGTGCGTGCTGGCCGGCGAACTCAATCAGCGCGGCATTCCTTGCGCCTGCGAAGTGGACGTGTGCAATGCGGTCGCCATGACCGCGCTCCAGCTCGCCGCCGGGCGTCCCGCCGCCTGCCTGGACTGGAACAATAATTACGGTGACGATCCCGACAAGTGCATCCTCTTCCATTGCGGCCCGGTGCCGCCCTCCATGATGACCGCCAAGGGACAGGTGATCGACCATCCGATGTTTGCCAAGGCGTTGGGCGCCGGCTGCGGCTGGGGACCCAATGTGGGGCGGATTGCCGCCTCGCCCATGACCTATGCCAGCGCCAAGACGGAGAACGGGCGGTTGAGTTTCTATGTGGGCGAGGGGGAGATGACGGCGGACCCGATCCCCGCCGAATTTTTCGGTTGCGCGGGGGTCGCCCGCATTCCCCAGCTTCAGCACAAGTTGCAGAAAATGGGTTACGCGGGTTACCGCCATCACGTCACTCTGTCATTCGGTTCGGTGGAGGCGTCCCTGCGCGATGCGTTCCAGCGTTATCTCGGGTACGAGATCACGGAGCTGTGATGGCCGCAAGAGGCACAAAAAGCACAAGCAAGGCTCTTGTAAAACAGCAGAAATTCTGAGGGTACACCCGTTCCGAAGGCAGGGTCGGCGTTATTTTAAGACCGGGAGCCGCCCGTCCTCGGGCGGACAGCGACGGCGTCACCCCATTTCCGCCCTTTTGAAATTTCCTCGCGCGTCTTCGACGGGCACGGGTTCGTCCGCCCGAGGACGG
>CAITYL010000146.1 GCA_903896595.1 uncultured Lentisphaerota bacterium | reverse complement strand
TGCAGTGCCTGTTCGGGCAGTTCCTCCATGATGGTGGTTTTGCACCCTGCAAGAAAGCCGCTTGATGATAGTATGTTATGATAAAATATCACACCAATGCGAACCCTGTTTTAAGCACAAAAATCAACTGCAACACTTGAGTGAATAATTTACATAAAGAAGGAAAAAAACCATGACATTTTCACTCCGTACCCTCGCGCTGGCCGCTGCTCTCCTCGGCCTTGGCGTCACCGTCCTGGCCGCCGAGCCGGCTCCGGCCGGCGCCCCGGTTGCCATGCCGGGAAAACTCGGTTATGTCAACATGGAAAAGGTGTTTCAGGGGTACTACAAGACCATGCGTTCGGACGCGGCCTTCAAAAAACAGCGGGATATTTACGAACAGCACTTTAATGACGCCCGGACCGAAATGGAGCGCCTCAAACGGCAGCGTGACGATTGCCGGGAGCGTTCCCTGAACATCGCCCTCTCCGATGACGTTCGCAATCAGAACCGCAAGGATGCCGAAGAAAAAGACACCCTGTTGCGGGACAAGGATCGCGAACTCCGCGATTTCTTCCAGAAGAAGGATGTGGAGCTGAAGCGTAAGTTCATGGAGTTGCGCGGCGAGCTGGTCAAGGAGCTCAGCGATTTCCTTAAGACCTATGCCATCGCCAATCGTTACGAGGTGGTTTTGGATACCTCCGGCATGACCCAGAACATGATCCCCGCAGTGGTCTATTACGATACCAGCAAGGATCTGAGCGACACCGTGTTGACCGAGTTGAACCGGGGGCACGAGGACGAGATCACCAAGGCCAAGGAGGCGGTTAAGCCGACCAGCGCCGCCACCACTTCCGTCGCGGTTCCCGTGGTGCCCTCTCCGGCCACGCCGCCGGCGTCGGCCCCGTCGGCCCCGGTGGCCCCGGTGGCCCCGGCCGGCAAATAAAACATCAGGCCATGTAGGGGCGGGGCGCCTCTGCCCGCCCCTCAGGGAAAAGGGGAGGATTTGATGACCACGCCCAAAACCATCATCACCGCCGGCGCGCTGGCGCAACAGGTTGGCGGACGCTTAGACGGTTCTGCGGACTTGGCCTTGACTGGCGTAGCTTCCCTGCGCGAGGCGGGCGTTCAGGATATTTCCTTTCTCGGCAACGACCGTTACCGCAGTCAAGTAGCCGAGACGCGTGCGGGCCTGGTGCTGTTGCCGGAAGCGTTTCCCGGGGAACCGTCCGCCGGCCAGGCGTGGTTGCGCGTCAAGGATCCTTCCACCGTGTTCATGGACGTGGTGATGCGGTTCGCGCCGCCGCCGCCCGTTTTCGCGCCCGGTGTCCACCCGAGCGCGGTCATCCACCCGACCGCCCGCATCGCCGCCACCGCCCACATCGGCGCCAACACGGTCATTGAGGCCGGTGCCGCCGTGGGCGAACGCACGGTCATTGGCGCCTTGTGTTACGTCGGGCACGATGCGTGTGTCGGCGACGACAGTTTCCTGCATCCCAACATCACCGTCCGTGAACGCTGCCGCATCGGTCAGCGCGTCATCATTCACAGCGGCACCACGATCGGCAGTGACGGCTTTGGCTACATTCCCAATCTCACCGGGGGCTTGCACACCAAGATTCCCCAAGTCGGGATCGTTCAGATCGATGACGATGCCGAGATCGGCGCCAGTGTGACGGTGGACCGCGCCCGCTTCGGCCGCACCTGGATCCGGCGCGGCGCCAAGATCGACAATCTGGTCCAGATCGCCCACAATGTCGAGATCGGCGAGCTCTCGTTCGTCATTGCCCAGGTCGGCATTTCTGGCAGCACCAAAATTGGCCGCGGGTGCGTGCTGTGGGGGCAGGCCGGCCTGCCCGGCCATCTGGAGATCGGCGACGGCGCCCAGGTGCTTGCCCAAGCCGGCGTGACCAAGGACGTGCCCCCCGGCGCCCGCGTGGTTGGCGCCCCTGCCGTTTCGGAACGGGAGTTCGTCCGGAACCTCTTTAATGTGCATCGGGTGGACAAACTGGCCGCCACGGTCCGGGAACTCCAAAAGAAAGTCGCCGAACTGACCGCCGCCCGGCCGGCCTGAGGGGCTGGCGGGGATGCGGC
Organism: uncultured Lentisphaerota bacterium; assembly: GCA_903896595.1. Taxonomy (GTDB): domain Bacteria; phylum Verrucomicrobiota; class Lentisphaeria; order Oligosphaerales; family CAITYL01; genus CAITYL01. Next base: position 54,651 of record CAITYL010000146.1, on the reverse strand, counting down.
GGGACCGGTAGGACCCTTGGGACCATTAAGACTCTTAAGACTCTTGGGACCGGCCGGCCGCCGTAAGTTGACGTCCAAGTCGTCCCAAGAGTCTTAATGGTCCCAAGGGTCCCAAGGGTCCCAAGGCGGCCCACATATACGTTCTCTCCCACCCGTGGACACTACACCTAAGGAACTCAACACCATGATCCACCGAGTATTGGCCTTGGCACCGCTTTGTCTCCTGTTGACCGGTGCCGCCGGTTACGCGGCCGAAGCGCCTTTGGAACCGGTGCAATTGAAGGGACTGGGGGTGGCTGGCCATCTTTCGGCCCGTGACAGCGGCTGGCAGATCGAAAAACTTCTTCCGCTGATGCGGCAGATGGGGGTTACGGTCATCCGCCAGGAAATTTTGTGGGACGAGGTGGAAAACCCCAAGGGCGTCTATACCATTCCGGCGGTCCACCAACAATGGTTTGACCAGGCCACCGGCGCGGGGCTGAAGGTCATTCTGCTGTTGTGCTACGGCAACCGGAATTACGAAAATACCCTGGACCCGGATGCTTTCGCGAAGTACGCCGCGTTCATGGCCGGCCATTTCAAGGGCAAGGTCGCGGCGTATGAAATCTGGAACGAACCGGTTTATTTCGCCTTTCCTGAAAAGTATGGCGGCGACTGGAACGCCCGCACTTACGACGCCTGGTTGAAGCATTACGCCGAACTGGTGGCGAAGGGCGCCGCCGCCCTCAAGCAGGCGGACCCGGCCACGCCGGTGATTACCGGCACCGGCATGGAGGCCGCCACCCACTATCTTCTGCTGCGTTACGCTGACAAACTGAAACAGGTTGACGGCCTGGTCATTCATCCCTATACCTACCGGCTACCCCCGGAAACGGTTTCCTTCGGTGGCCCCGCCGTCATGATCCGCGACGGCGTGGCCGTGGCTGACGATGACCACAGCATGACCAGTGAGTTCCGGCGCCTGCGTGAGGCCATGCGGCACCAGCTTGGGCGGGAGTTGCCGCTGTGGGTTACCGAATTCGGCTACAGCACCTTCAATCATCATCCCGCGGACAGCATCCGGGACAATTACGCCGGGTTCAGTGAAAGCACTCAGGCGATGTACCTGTTGCGCGGGTTGATCCAGGGGTTCGCCGCCGGGGTCACCCCGTGGTGCATCTACGACTTCATGGACGACGGCCTCAACCGCAAATCGGCGGAGGAAAATTTTGGCCTGGTCCGGAACTTCCGGAAAGGCTATGAACCCAAGCCGGCCTTTTACGCCCTTCGCCACCTGGCTCAACTGCTTGGCCCGGACTGGGAGGCGGTGGCCAAGGCGCCCGCCAACATCACCGATACCAGCAAGGAATTGCATTACATCCAGGAATGGCAGATTCCCACCTCCGACGGGTTTGTAACCCTCAACGGCATGCAGGTGTATTGGTTCAAGCGGGGCCAGGAGTACATCACGTTTATCTGGAAAGCAGGTCCGCGCAAGGATGAATTCAATGACCCGCTGGCCAATCTGGTTTGGGAAAACATGCCGGCGATGGCGAAAATCGAGGGGATCGACCTTATGACCGGAAAAACCATGGACCTTGACATTCAGCAGAAAGACGGCCGCTGCACGATTACCGACATCCCCGTTCGTCCGGCGCCCCTGGCCATCCGGTGGCAATTGGCGCCGGCACCATGAGCCGCCGTCTGGGCGACCTGCTGAACCGGCTGGCGCATAACGTGCGCGGCACCCTCGGCACCGTGGATGCCCTGGTGCTGCCGCCGCTCTGCCCGCTGTGTCAGCGCGCCGGCGGCCTGGATGGAGAAGGACTGTGTGCCGACTGCCGGCCGCGGCTGCCGGATTTGCCGGCTCCCCGTTGTCCGCGGTGCGGCGGCGCCCTTGGCGGCGTCCTCGGGGCGTGCGGTGAGTGCTTGGCTACCGCGGACCGGCCATGGACGCTGGCGGTCAGTGTCTTTCCGTTTCAGGACGCCGCCCGCGAACTGGTGCACCGTTTTAAATATCAGGATCAGCCGTGGCTGGCGCGTTTTCTGGGTGGCCGGCTGGCGGCGAACTGGCTTCGGCATGGGGGCGTTGTCCTGCCTGATGTCGTTGTTCCGGTGCCCTTGCATCCCTGGCGCGAATTTCGCCGCGGCTACAATCAGGCGGAACTGCTGGCCCGGGAACTGGCGCGGGCCTTGGACCGCCCTGTGCGTCCGTGGTTGCGCCGCCGCCGCTGGACCCGGCAGCAGGCCCGGCTTGACACGGCGGCCCGGCAACGGAATGTGCGCGGCGTTTTCCGCGCCGTGCCCCTTCCGGAAACCCGCCCGACCCTGCTGTTGGTCGATGATGTGTTTACCACCGGTGCCACACTTGAGGCCGCGGCCCGTGAACTGCTCACGGCCGGCGCCGGCAGCGTCATGGTCGCCACGATTGCCCGTGACTGAGTTGAATGACGGGCGGCAGGCGCTATAGTTTTACGTTTTAACTTTTTTACCGCAACTCTGGAGTATGTCGTACTATGGCGGTCAATGAAAAACTTTTGGATCAGGCCAAGCTTAAAGTGGCCGATAAACGGTTGTTGATCAATGGGATCAGCAAGCGCGCCGCCGAGCTCGCCCATGGCGCCCGGTCGATGATCCCGTCGTTGCCGTCCGAGGATAAAAACTATCTGGACATCGCCCTGCAAGAAGTGGGCGAGGGCAAGATCGTCATGCATGCCAAGATTGACGATGTGGAAGTGGTCGCCGCTGCGCCGGTCCTGTAAGTCGCGGGTCTAATGAGTCAGCACGCTGTGGAGCTTCGTGTAATATGGGCATTTTGACGGTCATCCTGACCACGGTCGAAGTGATTGTGGCCTTACTCTTGATTGGGATCATTCTCATTCAGCAGACCCGGTCCGGGGGCGGCTTGGGCGCCTTGGGCGGTGGGGTCACGGATTCGGTGTTCGGCGCCGGCGCTGGCAATTTTCTGACCAAAATGACGGTGATTCTGAGCGCCGTTTTCTTTGTGGTGACGCTCTCGCTGGTGTTGATGGCGGCCCATGGCAAACAGGGGCAGAGCGTGGTGGAAACGCTGGCGGTCAAGACGGAGGCCAAGGCGGGTGACGCCAAGGCGCCCGCTCCGGCGGTTGCCGCCGCCACCGCCAAGACCACCGCCGCCGCGATTCCGGCGGCCAAGCCGGAAACGCCAAAGCGCCCGCCGCCGTTCCGGCGCCGGCTCCGGCCAAAAAATAAGTCCCCGGGTGGGATTCGAAGATGTCGGCCGGCGTCACGCCTGAGGGTGTGGCGCCGGTTTTTTTTGCCCGCAGAAATCTAACCTGGATTATGATCACAGAGGCTCTTGCAAAACTCCGGTTACCGGTTCCATGCCAATCCGAGCCGCGAACGAAGCGACCGCAGGGAGCGAAAGTGACCGGTCAAAATGAATCCACTTTTCTTAGGAGACGGCAACCTTTTGGACCCGTCACTAACGTTCCGGGCTCGGAAGGAAAATGTCGAATATCGAATGCTGAATGTCGAATGCAATCGTGGTTTTGCAAAAGGCTCCGCGAACTTCGCGCCTCCGCGTGAGATTGGGTTTTGATTCGGTTCCGGCGATGGCCGGGGTGGCGTTCCCTCTTATAGTACGTCCCATGACGAGGGGTCTAACATGGTCTTGGGGCGGGGGTGCTGCGTGGTGCGTGATGCTGGCCGCCCTCATGGCCGGGGGCGGCTGTGGCGGGGAGGGGGGCGGCGGGCCGCCGGCGCCGGAGACGCTATTCCTGCCCTTTGGCCGCGTCAAGACGCTGGATCCGGTTTTGGCGGAGGATGTGATCAGCGGTCAGGCCGTCGGACATCTTTACGACCGCCTGTTGCAATATGACGACGCGGCGCGGCCGTACCGACTCGTGCCCGCCATGGCTGAAACCATGCCGGAAATGCGTGCCGAGGGGCGCGTCTGGCGGTTTCGTCTGCGGGATGACCTGGTTTTCGCCGCCGATCCCTGTTTTGGCGTTGCGGCTTCCCGTGCCGTGCGCCGAGTCACCAGTCGCGATGTGATTTTCTCCCTGCTGCGCCTGGCCGATGCCCGGCTGCATTCGCCCGGGTACTGGACGGTGCGTGACCGGGTGGTGGGGTTGGCGGAGTTCCGTGCCCGCACGGAAGCGCAGACGGCCGGCGATTGGTCGGCCTACGACGCCGGTGTTCCGGGGTTGGTCGCGGTGGATGCGCGCACGGTGGAGATCCGGCTGACCGCGCCATACCCGCAACTTCTCAACGTGCTGGCCATGCCCTATGCGAGCGTGGTCTCCGAACGCGCCGTCCGCCAGTATGGCCAGGCGGCGCTGGCCGAACATCCGGCCGCCATGACCGGCCCCTTCCTGTTGGCGGACTGGCGGCGCAATTACCGGTTCGAACTGCGGCGCAATTCCGAGTATTGGGGCCGGTCGGCCAGGCCGGGCGGTTCGTCGCTGCCGCGTCTGGACCGGGTGGTCGGCCTGGTGATCCAGGAACCGCAGACCGCCTGGCTGTTGTTCCTGCAGGGCAATCTGGATCTGGTGCCTCTGGGCGAGGAAACCTTGGAGGCGGTGGTGACCGAACAGGGGCGGCTGGTGCCCGAACTGGCCGGGCGCGGCATCCAATTGGAAGCGGCCCCCGAATTCCAAATCAATTATGTGGGTCTGAACTTGCGCGACCCCGTGCTCGGCGGCAATCCGAAGTTGCGTCAGGCGTTGACCCTGGCTTTTGATCGCGGTCTCCGCCTGCGTCTGGCCCGTCGTCAGTTGCTGCCCGCCTACGGCCCCATCCCTCCGGGCGTGGCCGGTTATGATCCTGCTTTCCGCGGGCCGTTCGGTGAACCCGATCTGACGCGCGCCCGGCGCCTGCTCGCCGAGGCCGGCTATCCAGGCGGCCGCGACCCCGCCACCGGCGCGCCGCTCCGCCTCCGCTTCGATTTGGGCGGCACCGATCTGGTTCGCCGGCGCCAGGCCGAATTGATGGCCCAGGATTATCGCCGCCTCGGCATCGAGCTCGAGCCGGCCCTCAACAACTGGCCGCGCTTTCTGACCAAGCTGCGCCAGGGCGACGTCCAGTTGTTCCGCATGGCCTGGGTTGGCGATTATCCGGACGCCCAGAACTTTCTGCAGATGTTCTACGGGCCCAATGCCGGCGCCGCCAACCGCACGGCGTATCACAACCCCGCCTTTGACCGTTTGTATGAGGCGGCGTCCCGTCTTCCAGATGGTCCGGAGCGCACCGCCCTGTACGTCCGGATGCAGGCCGTGGTGGCAGCCGATGCGCCGTGCATTTTTGAGAGCTTTCCTGTCGGCTACCGCCTGATCCAGCCCTGGGTCGCTGGTGCCCGTGCCAATGCATTTGCTTGGGATGCTTGGAAATACATCGCTGTTGATGATGCCGCGCGCCGTTTGGCAAAACGCCGTGTGAAACCGTTGGCGATCCATTTGCAGACCGGCCCATGATGGATTATTCTTCAGTACGGACTCTGGTTCGAGGTTGAGCCACCGCGTTTCGTCGTTGGCCTCCGCATTTTCAGGTGATGCTATGGTGACCGTATCGGCCACAATCCACAATGCATTCGGCATCCATGTTCGCCCGGCGGCCCTGATCGCCCGGGAACTGCGTGAGTATCCAGGGACCATTGCGGTGGCGTGCCCGGGAGGGGAGCCGGTGGATCCCAAGAATATCTTGGGCTTGATCAGCTTGGGGCTGACCTGCGGCCAAACGGTGGAAATTCGGGTGGACGGGGCCGATGCGGAAGCGATGGCCGCCCGCCTGGTCGAACTGCTCCAGGCGCGCTACGACTTTCCGCGCTGACGCCCGTGCCGCTCTGGGCGTTGACCGAGCCCCGGACGTGAGTGGCGAGGGTGGGACAAGATCACCCACGCCGGATGAATGCGTTTTTTCACGCGCCTGGGCTATTCTGAAATGTATCAAGACCTAGTCTGGATTGTGGGGCAGGTTCCGGGGTTGTTGCTGGGGTGGAGCGAGCTCTGTCACAGTCCTCTTGGCTGGCTGGGACTGGCGTTGTTGCTGGCCGGCGTGGGGACGCTGGTTGTGTCACTGGCGGCGGTCGTCCGGCGTCAGCAGGGAATGTGTCCCCGTTGCGGACTCCGCAAGCGGTTGTTGCTGTGTGTGCTTGGGGGGGGGCTGGCGGCGGTGGAAGTGCCACTGCTGGTGTTCGGATCGCACCTGCCGGAAAACGGCTGGACCGCCCTGGACGGCGCGGTGGTGCGCGAGTTTGCCGGGCCGTCCGATGCGCCCCTGGGCGTGCTGGTGCTGGTGGGCGGGTACGGCTCCGAATCGCCGGCGCTGGCCGAGCCGGCCCTGTTTCGCCAAGACGCGGTGTCACCGGCGGCTGACACGGCGGCGGCGCGGGTGGCGCGTCTGTACCGGCTGCGCGTCGTGGTGCATCCGCGGGGCGGGCTCGGCTGGTTCGACTGGCGGAGCAATGCCGCTGTCAGCGCCAGCCTGGACCGCTATCTGGAGGAGCGCCGCCGGGCGCCCGGCTGGCCGGCGGACCGGCCATGTCTGGTGGCCGCCCATTCCCGGGGCTGCCAGCTGGTGGTCGGCACGCCGTTCTTTGAGCGGCCGGAATGGCGGCGCTTTGCCGTGCATCCGCCGGCCGGCGTCCAGCCGGCGTCACGGCTGTTTGCCTGGCTCAGTCCCGAGATCACGGAAATTCACCGCTTTGGCCGGGAGTGGGCGGCGGCGCCGGCGGATGCGCCGGTGCGTCGTTTCCCGTGGACCGCGTTGTTCCAGGCCAAGAACTGGGATCACACCGTGCTGGAATTCGCGCCGGACTCAGGACTGCCGTTGCGTTTCTTATCGCCGGCGGGCACGCATGTTCAGCCATTCGCCAAGCCTGATACGCCGGTCTGGCGCGCCCTGGCGGAGACCGCGAGTGCGGATGCTTCCGGTGAGGCGGGTGAGGCGATCACGCCATCGCCGGCAAACCCGCATGGTACATTGTAGGGCCGTCTTCAACAGTCCCAATCATGGTATCACGGTTTCTCTCGCAAAGACGCAACGAGCGCCAAGAAATTCAAAATTTTAGATTTAACTACCACACCGTCGCGATTTTCTTTGCGATCTTGGCGTGCTTGGCGAGAAAAAATGCATTTGAAATCAAGATGACAGGTAACATGCTCATGTACAACGCGGTTAGATATCGATGGGGGGGCCGCGTCGTGCTTTCCCTCGTCTTGGCGGTGGTCGGCTGGGAGGCGGCGTCAGGGGCGGAAGAGCAGGAGTCGCTCACCGTCGGGCTTCAGGCTGACGGCCGGGTGGTGGTGCCGACCAACCAGATCCTGCAACCCGCCGGCCGGCAACTCACGTTTCCTGGACACCCGGTGGACCTGGCGGTCACCGGGGATGGCAAAACCCTGGTGGTGAAAAATACGCGGAACCTGTTGTTTGTGGAGCTGGCGACGGGGCGCCTCCGGCAGACCCTGGAGTCGCCCCAGGCGTTGGGCGTCACGGGGCTGCTGGTCCGGGACGGCCGCGTTTATGCGAGCGGCGCCGAAAACCAGGTGCGGATCGCGGAACTTGGGGCGAACGGTTCTTGGGAATGGGCGAAGTCGTGGCAACTGCCCGCGCCGGTGGTGGTGGGAAAGGCGAACCTCACCGGATTGGCCTGGCAGGGTGGGAACCAGCTTTGGGTCGTCTCCAATCGCGGCAACTGCCTGCATCTGATGGACGTCGCCACCGGGAACGTGCTGGCCACCGTCCCGGTGGGAGTGGCGCCGTTCACGGTTTGCGCGGCCGGTCCCACGCGCTGTTATGTCAGCAACTGGGGCGGGGATTTGCCGGCGGCGGGCGCGGCAACCGTGCCGTCGTCGGGAACGGCGGTCCGGGTGGATCCGCGGACCGGGATCGCCAACCACGGCAGCGTGTCCGTGGTCGAATGCCTTGCGGGCGTGTGGAAGCAGACCCGGACCATTGAGGTGGGGTTGAGTCCCAGCGGCATGGCGCTGAGTCCCGGCGCGCGGTTTCTCTATGTGGCCAATGCCAACAGCGACACCGTGTCCGTGATCGACACGCGCCAGGATGAGGTGGTGGAGGTCATTTCCTGCCGGCCCGAACACCGTCTGCCCTTTGGCAGCGGCAGCAATGCCCTGGCGCTGAGCGCGGACGGCGCGACGCTTTATGTCGCCAACGGCACCAATAATTGCCTGGCCGTGATTGCCCTGGCCTCGCGCTCCACGGAAGCGCGGTTGCCAACGCCCCGTTCCGCCAGCGCGGTGGCCGGCCTGATTCCGGTCGGCTGGTTCCCGGGCGCGGTCCGGATCACGCCTGATCAGCAGCAGCTCGTGGTGGCGAACATCAAGGGGCAGGGCTCCCTCAGCCAGCCGCGTCCCGTCAAGGCGGGCAAAAATAGCCATGACCTGCTCGGTTCCCTGTCCCTGGTGCCGGTTCCCGATGCCGCGCAGCTGGCCCGTTACACGGCCCAGGTGAATGCCAACAACCGCCTGGCGTTCAGTCTCAGCGGGCTGGAACCGGCCCGTGCCAATGTGCCGCCGCGGCCCGTGCCCGCGCGCCACGGTGAGCCGTCGGTGTTCAAACACGTGATCTATGTGATCAAGGAAAACCGCACCTACGACCAGGTGTTCGGCGACATGAAGGAGGGGAACGGCGATCCGGAGCTGGTGCTGTTCGGCGAGGAGGTCACCCCCAACCATCACGCCCTGGCCCGCCAGTTCACGCTCTTCGATAATTTCTACTGCAGCGGCATCTGCAGCGCGGATGGGCATCAATGGGTGAATGAGGCCTATGTGACCGATTATCTGGAACGCGCCTATGGCAGTTACGCGCGCAGCTATCCATACCCCGGCGATGACCCTCTGGCATTCGCGTCCAGTGGTTTTTTGTGGGACAACGCCCTGAACCACCGCCGGACCGTCCGCAATTACGGCGAATTTACCAACACGATCCTGACCCCCGCCACGGCGACCTGGATGGATCTGTTGGCTGATGCGAAAAATGGGACGACGAAAATCGGGGTGCAGGTGACGCCGAATGTGGCCACCCTGAAGCCGTTCACCCACCCGAACTATCCGGGGTTTGTCATGAATGTCCCCGATGTTTACCGGGCCAGGTTGTTTATCGCCGAACTGAAAAAGTATGAGGAACAGGGAACCTTGCCCAACCTCATTTACCTGTTCCTGCCGTGCGACCACACGTGCGGAACCACGCCCGACTTTCCCACTCCTGCGGCGATGGTGGCCGACAACGATCTGGCCCTGGGGCAGGTGGTGGAGGCGGTCAGCAACAGCCGCTTCTGGAAGGAGACCTGCATCATGGTCGTCGAGGACGACCCGCAAGCCGGCTTCGACCATGTCGACGGGCACCGGACGGTGGCGCTGGTCATCAGCCCCTACAACCGGCGGCGCGCGGTCGACCACACGAACTACAACCAGACGGGAATGGTCAAGACGATCGAACTGATCCTCGGGCTTCCCCCCATGAACCAGCTCGATCTTTCCGCCACGGCCATGCGGGCCTGTTTTCAGGACACCCCGGATTTCACGCCATACGCCGCGCTCCCGAACCGCGTTCCGCTGGAGCAGTTGAATCCGTCCTTGAGCCAACTCACCGGCATGGCGCGCCATTTTGCGGAAGCGTCGCTAAAACTTGATTTTTCCCGCGAGGACCGGGCCGATGAAGACACCTTTAATCGGATTCTCTGGCATAGTATGAAAGGCGATCGCGCCCCCTATCCCGCCCACTACGCCGCGAAGCTGGACCCGGACGACGACGAAACGGACGCCGACTGAGGACCATGTTGGGAACCCCCTTTTGAGGAAAGGCGGTTCCCAAACCCTCCGTCAAACCTGTTTGTGCCTTTTTGCGGATTTCGCAGGCCGCCCGTGTCGTCCCAATCGTGGTCTGTCGCACGGGAGCGGCCCGCGGAATCCGCAACTGGGAACGCCAATCTCCCGATTGGCGCGGGCTTTTTCGCCTTCAGAACGTGAGACAGGCAATCATGCCTGTCCGGACGTTACGGGCAGCCGAGACGCCATCGGACCCACTCTTCCACGGCGGCCCTTCCCCCGAATTTCATCACAACTCACGGTTAGCCGCTAGTCTGCCCGGCTAGTTGTTGCCGGACGCGGCCCAATAATTCAACCGATTCCTCCAGCAGCGAACCATTCTGGAACGCGACCACATTGAAGCAGACCGGTCCTTGGTGGCGCCGGCACTTGCCGATAAAATCCACCACGTGTTGGTCGCTGTAGAGTGGCGGGTGGGGGACGGTTTGGTTGTCGGCATAAACCCAGCGCTGATCGTCCAGGCAGGTCCAGCCATGCCACTGCAGCCCGTTGGCCAGATAGCGACTGGTCGGCGGGGTTTCCAGGTTCACCATTTCCCCGGCCCAATAATCCTGGTGTTGGGTGTAAAGGAACTGTTCACCGATCCCCGCGTTGTAGGTGACCAGGCGTTCGGGAAAGCCGGCTTTGGCGGCCACCGTCAACCGTTCCCAGGGAAATTGAAAGCCGTTTAACTTGGTGGTGACGCTGTTGTGCGGGCCGCGCGGATCCAGTGAGTAGGAACTGTCGAACCACCAGCCCCGGATCAGCTGGCCATAGTGTTCCCCCAACCAGGCCACCACCTGAGTGAGCTGGTCGGCAAAACGGTCTTTCGTAGGGGCATGGTACCCGACCGCCTGTTCCCAAGCCAGGTCCTCGGCGCTGTTGCAGGAATGGTTGTAATAGACGATGAGCGGTCTGCCGGCGGCGGCGAGCCCCCGGGCGAGGTCGCCGAGCAGGTCTCGCTCCGCCGTGCGCCCTGGCAGGATGGCGTCCACCACCGGATGCGGGCACGGCAGCATCTGCAGGGCATGGGTGAGGGTAAAGATGACATACCGGGCGCCGCTGGCGTCCACGGCGTGGAGAAACCGGTCCAGGTCAAACCGCGCCACCGCGTCTTGGAAGGCGAGCTTCCGGCCAGTGCGCGGGGCACTTTGTGCCGTCCAATGCACGCTCAGGCCGAAATCGCAGGCCGCCAACCAGTCGGTGTTGGCAGGGTGGTACGGATTCATGACTCCGTGTCCCCGTCTTGCGGCAACTCCAAGAGACGGACATCTTCAAGGTCCACAACTCTGCCTGCGGCGCGTTTTGATGCGATCAAATCCTGCTTGGACAGGATGAAAAACTGCTGCCCTTGGTAAGTCACCGTCTTACGGTGCCGCCAGGCATCCGCGAATTTGATGCCAGGAGTGGACGTCTGCACATCCACTCGCACGCGGTCGCGAAAGACCGTGATCTCGTTGGCCAGCACATCACCGGCAGTAGTCAGTGATGCCGTGCCAAGACCGGCGCTCAATAACGCCTCAAGCAGACGTTGCGTGTTCTCCGGCGTGGCTTCGATTAGGACGTCAAGATCGAACGTGGCGCGCGGCACCCCGTGAAGGATCGAGGCGATGCCGCCAATCACCACGTATCTCACGTCATGGCGCTGAAATGACCTGAATACGTCCTGCAACCGGTTGAGCATGTTTTCGCTCCAGCAAAGCGGGATTCACCGTGAGTGCCAGATCAGTCAAGGAACACAGCATCTCCATCCGGTCAGCCAAGGAAAGAGAGCGGAACCAGCGCGCCTTGGCCTCTGGCGTCTCCTCCCGCCGATCATGTGAAATTGACCCCTGTATTTTCATCCCATAAGATAGCAGACACGGTGTGCTCGTTCAATGGAGGAATTTTGATTTCATGGGGCGGCCAGTGGCAAAGCGATAGCTTCGCGCTTGCGACGTTTCTCCGGGCGGCAGACCAAAATCCGGTCACGTTGGGATTAAGAGTGGATTCTGCTGAAAAACCCCAATGACTCCAGATCACCGTCCCTCCACGGTGACGCGATATAGTCGCCCCTCTCCGGGCACGAGGGCGACCACCCACGTTTTGGCCGTGGGCACGAAGCCTTCGGCGGGAATCAACGCCCCGGTTTGCGGGCTGATCTCCTCAAGTTTTCGCGGCGTGGATTGCCATTCCAGGATGGCCGTGGCGGGGGCGTTGAGATCGCGGTTGACGATCATAAAATACCGCTCGTTCTTGGTATTGGTGAATTCCCCGAGGACGAAGGCGCCACCCGTGATGCCCGAAATCAACTTGGCGCCGGCCAGCCCCTGCGTCAGCTCCGGCAGGGGCGCGGTGTGATAGACCCCGGTGGAGCGCAGGCCAATTAGAGTCTTCCCAAGCTGCAAGATTTTCGCATTGAGCCGGCGGATCTTGGTGTAGTTGTTGGTGCGAAAACCGTCCCGATCAATCACATTATCGCGCCAATTCATGCCGCCATACTCGAACTCCGTCAAGTAACAGAACCACCCGAGTGAGCGGGCACCATACGCAAGTGAATTGAACGCCTGCCAGCGGAGTCCATTTTCATTCGGGCTGGGCTGGCCGCCCCAAGCCCCCAACTGAACGATGATGCCCCAGTCAATCCCCCGTTCCAAGGCCAGGCGGCGGAAGATTTCCAGGTTGGCAAAGAAGTCGCGGCGGCAGGTAAACGTTGTCGGCCCGTTTTGTTGAATGGCGTAATGATCGTAGGTGACGAGTTTGGTCGGCACGGTGTCCATGTAATTGCGCACATGCTTTTCGTAGGCTTCATAGGACGGAAAGCCATAGGTGGGGAGCAAGTTGACCCAATAGGGCTTGTTCGCGCCCCGTTCCCGTAACGATTGCGCGATTTTTGCCAATTCTGGAAACTTCGGATCCATTGGTTCATCGCCGCCGTGATAGGACCATAGCGCCGGATTTTTCTCCATTTCTGTGACGCTTGTTGCCGTTGACGGCGGACCCGTGTGATAGCGCAGTCCGAACTTCGGTTGGGATCCTACGGTAAAATTGGCCAAGGCGTAATCCAGATGATACTCGTCGCGGTTAAACGGCTCATGGGCGCCGAATTGCGCCCAGTTATCGGGGGAAAGCCAGCCATAAATCGGGAACCACGGCTGAGCGGAAATAACCGGCAGCGGGAATTCGCTGGCGTAGTCGGCCACGGTTCCCTCGCGCAGGGAGAAATCATCGAAGCGCACCCGCCCTTGTTGCCACTTTTTTTCAATCGTCCACCGCACTTGCGTGGCCCGCATCGGGCTGGACAGTGCTTTGAAGAAATGAATCCATTCGTCCTGGGTGTCTGGCAGGCGGATGGCAAAGGAACTCAATACCTTTTCCTGTGCATTCAGCCATTCGCCACGGAGTACGAGCCGCTCGCAAGTGGACGCATAATAACCGCGGAAAAAATAATCGCGGTCCGGAAGGATCGCCATGGGGCGCGAAACAAAGTTGACCACGCCGGCGGTGGAGCCATCTTGCGTTGGCTGCATCTCCAGGCAGGAACCGCGACCGTCACGTCCGGGCCGACCTTGGCCAAAACGCTCACGCATAAACTCCTGGTTCCAGGAGGAGACCGTCCAACCTTGGGGAACAGTGCCGGACGAGGTGGCTTCGATCTTTTGCTGCGGGTTCCCCCACGACGTGTCGGCGGCGGCGAGCGGTGCAGCCGTCGTAAAATCCTCAAAACCTGGATTTAGAAAAAGGTTTTTGGCTTCCCGTTTGGGCGTGTTTCCGGTCGCCGCCGCCGGAAGTTCGGGCTGACGCTCGACGTACGCCTGGCCGTTCTCGGTGTAGCTGAAGTAAACCGTTTTGCCGGCGGCGACCATGTCTGGCGCGCTTTGCGTGCCGTCGCTGGGCGACACGGTGACGCTGGGGGCGAAGGTTTCGCCCGCATCGGTCGAGCGGGCAACGTGGATTTGGGATTTCTCGCCCGTTTGCTGTTGCCAGGCCACCACCACCTGGTCATCGGGCAATAGCGCCAGCACCGGTAGAAGCTGTCCCTTCGGCTGAGCGGGCGCCACTTCACGTTTCATGCCGAAGGTCGCGCCGTGATCGTCGGAACGCATCAGATAAACGCGGCCCGCTGTGCCAAACACGATGAACACCCGCCCCTTGGCATCCAACCCCATCGTGTGGGTTGCCGCGAGCGACAACGGCCCGGCGGCGGCCAGGGGCGTCATCAACGTCACGGCGTTCCCGTCAAAGCACAGCACGTTCAGCACGCCAGCACTCTGGCGCAGGACGTAGCGCCGCGTGCCTTGACCGGCAGCACTGGAGCAAAAACTTTGGGTCGGATCCGTGCCGAGCCCGCCATCGAGATCCTTGACGACCGTCCAAGACTGGCCATCATCGGCGGATTGACAGGCATACCCGTGCCACCTATAATCTTGGTAGAACGCCCATATCTCCTTACCGCTCTCTCCGACCACCAACCCCAGGCCCAATTTGCGCGGTAGCGTGCCGCCGCCCAGCGTCACTTTTTTAGTCCAGGTGTCGCCCACATCCGTGGAGCGTACATAACCGGGTCCCTCCGTGTCGTTGCGCTGGGACCAGAGCAGATGCAAGCCTCCTCCCTGGTCAAAAACGGCTTTGGGCAAGTAATCCGATGTCCAGCCGTTGACGACATTAAACGGAAAGTCGAACGGTTTGACGCGCCAAGTCTCGCCACCGTCTCCAGATCGGTTAAAACGAAGATGCTCGTGATTCGCGAATTGCGTGCTTTCCCAGAAAACCACGACTTCCGATCCGGCGGCGGACGTCGCCAGGGTGGTGGCGCGCACGCCCGCGTCCGTGCCGCTGACTAACCGAGCCGCCCCGGCGGTAGGAATCAGGGCCAAGACCCCGGCGGCCAACGTCAGCAGAAGCGGGCGAAAGCAAAGGCGGGCGAACACAGGCTGCCGGTGGGGAATAAATCTTGTTATGTTCATATCAATAATAAATCCATTTGAAGTAATTGTAGATTCCCCTGTTTCTATTGATGAGTTCGTCGCGGTTGATCCATGTGACATGTCCATCTGCATAAGCGGCATTTTCCCCTGCGAACATTAAACTTCCAGAGCGTGTGTGATTTGCAAGAAATGAAGACCCGTATGGGTTGAGCAGGGAAACTCCGTCCCAACCCCAATCAATGAACAACGGGGAACTAGTCGGTGAGTTGCATGTGCTGATGGAATAGGGGATTGGATGATTGTCCCGAGTGTCGTCATTGGTGTAGTTGTGCAACCATAATGTAGTCGTATGGCTCATCCCCCCCAGATACATATACGAGCCGCTGGACCATTGGAACAATCCTCCTCCCCAGTTAAAAACCGGATAAGGTTCATGGTTGACTCCTTGTTGAGAAGGACAGAAAACAAGTTTATTGTCGACACCCAGAGACGACTTCAAGTCTTCGTACTGATCTGTACCGCCGAATGCCGAGAAATAATATGTCCCCGTTGGGAAGACCCCTCTGGAATCATCGCCGGTATACATGAGAGCAATTATAGCCAGCTGTTTGAGGTTGCCAGCGCATGAAGCTTTTTTGGCGGTTTCCTTGGCTTTGCTCAGAGCGGGAAGCAGTAGCGCCGCTAAAATCGCGATGATCGCAATCACCACCAACAGTTCGATTAACGTGAAACGTGATGCGTGATGCGTGATGCGTGACAGGGGTGGAGGGGCGGTTTTCATGGGGCAGGCAACTCCAGTCGCTGGGGGCCAATCGTCTGACCCGTCCGACCGGTCAGACAGGTCGGACAGATCAGACCACTCAGATTGGCCAAGCCTCGCCTGGGCGGCGGGGGGGGCGTTAGCGGCGGCGACGTAGCAGTGCGACGGAAGCCAAGCCGAGCAGGGCCAGGCTCGCGGGTTCCGGCACAACCGTGATATTAGCATCAATCTCGCCGATCGGAACGCTGACTCCACCGAAGGTATTGTCCCCAACCCGCAGATACTGGAAATTCGTCACTTCATTGGGGTTAAACGTGAACGTGATCTTGTTGTAGCTACCCTCCAGGAGAGCGCCGTTTTCATCGTAGGTTGAAGCGACCGGGCTCGTGTTATTGTAGAACGCAGTTGCTCCCGTGATGGCCGTCCATGCGCTTCCATCGAGGGATTTGAACAGTTCGAAATTGGCCCCGGTCCTGGGAGCGCCCCAATTCATCTGCCAGATCGTCAATGAATCGAGTTGCCTGGTTGCGGCCGGTCCGGCGAGGGAGGAGACGTTAAAGTCCCAGCTAACATTCGTATCTCCAGCCCAGATCACCTCGATCGGTGCCGTGGGTGACGTCGCATCGGTAAAATTGGAGACATCGGTACCATTGCCGAAGTAGCCACTGCCCGAACCGTTGTTCGGCGTCCACACGCCAAGAGAACCTGACATCTTGGCATAAATCCCCTGCAAACTGTCGGTGCTTGACCAGTTTGCTGCAACGTTGGGAGTGTAGACGACGGCGGCCTTGGCGGAGACGGCCACCACGAGGAAACTGAGGAGGATGAACTTGGTCGATGCTTGCATGGAAGTGGTTCCTTTCGTTGAACCAGTGTTGAACTTGCTACGGACGAGGAAGAGAACGGGAACGGGGTGGATCGTCACCTTCCTTCGAGAGCGGGTTGATCCTGCTAACAGAGGACTAGAACTCTTAACCTTGTTGCCCTCCTTTCAGGTGCAGCGGTCTTTGCAATAACCTTATGACATTATTGGGGCACAGGAGTGGAATCACGGACGATCAACTTGCCGCGCAGGCGGATCGGGGCCGGCGCCAGTTCGTGGTGGTTCAAGCGTTCCAGTATCCGTTCCGCCGCGCGCCGGCCCATCTCCCGGACCGGTTCGCTGACCGTGGTCAGGCTGATGCAGTCATGGTCGGACATCGGAACATCGCCAATTCCCGCCAGCGCGATCTGGCCGGCGGCCCCCTGCCGGTGCAGCATGCCCAAGCCCTGGGTGGCCACCGGATCCGAGACGGCGACAATGGCGGTCGGCGGTACCGGCAACTTCAGAAACTGTTGCACCCGTTTCTCGATGCTGGGAATGTTGTTGACCTTGCCCCATAACTCATACTCCTTCGGCACTGGTAAATTGGCTTCGGCCATGGCACGCCGGAATCCGCTATGCCGGTCGAGCAATTGCAGGGACTCGCTTTTTACGCCCAGGTAGGCGATGCGGCGATGACCCCGTTCCAGCAGGTGCCGGGTGACCCGGCAGGCGGCATCGGCGCCGTCAACGCAAACGCTGTCGGCCGGAATTGCCGCCAGATGATCGGAAACAAAGACCACCGGCATGCCATTGGCGATGGCCTCCGCATAAGCCGCGCCGGGGCCGGGCAGCGGTACGGCGATCAAGCCGTCCAGGCGCAGTTGCCGGGCGGCCTCGACGTCGCGTCGTTCCAAATCCAAGTCCCAAAAACTGACACTGATTTCATGGTCATAGCCGGCCTTTTGGAACACCGGCAGCATGCCCAGCAACATTTCATTGGCCGACGAATAGGTCAAGTCCTGGAACAACACGCCAATGGTGCGGCTGGTCTGGGTGACCAGTTTCTGGGCCATGCGGTTTGGCTGGTAGCCCAGGTGCCGCGCCACGTCCTGGACCCGCTGCCGGGTGCGCGGGCTGTAGCGCGCGTCCTGGCAGTTCAGGATCTGGGAAACGGTGCCGGCGGAGAGCCCGGCGGCTTTGGCGACATCAACGACCGAGACCATGGTTTGCGTCCTTTTGAGGCTCACTGGCAAACACTATATTCTTAACGTAAAGAAATGCAAATCGGCGGGCAATAAAAAATGGGCGGCTGTGGCGCGGGAGAAAGAACATCCCCTTACACAAGCACTGACTGTGCTCGCCTGGGAACGCTGAGCCCCAGCTCGGCGCGACATTGTTGACCGCAACGCTCCGAGGATTGAACTTATCCGAAATGGCCTGCAACGGGGAGGACGCGAGGGACTTGAGAGACTCGCGAGACCGGAGAGTGGCGAAACTCATCTTAGAGTGTCGCCGGCTTGACGGCGCTTTTATACGGTATTGGAACGCGGTTTCAAAAAATGCAGTATGAAAGCGGTGTCGAGCCACCGCCACTCAAAAGGTTCCGGCCGCGGCCGGAACCGGTGAAGACATTTAAAACAGGAGCTGTTTTCAAAAGTCTTGATTTTGGCGCGCTGAAGGCGCACCGGCATCGTAGCCAGGGGCAACGCCCCTGGAATTGGATAAAAAACAGTTCAAGGCGGAAGGCCTTGCTCATCGTGCCTGGTTGTACAACCCCTTCAGGGTTGAACGGTTATCGTTTTTTACACCCCAGGGCGCATGCACTGGGCTACGTTGGCCCTGCGCCTTCAGCGCTGCCGAAGATACGACGTCGGACTACTGGATCTTTAATTCTGGCGACTTTTGAAAACACCTCACAGGTTTGGAAAAGGATGGGGCGCGGGGAAGGGAATAACCTTTCCTCAAAAGGTTTTCCCTTCCCCGCTTCCCTTGCTTTTTCCGCCGTTTTGAACCCGCCGGCGGAGTTACCAGTGCCAGACCGGGGGCAGGGTGCCGGCGCGCAGGCGCAGGGCCAGGCCGTAGCGCAGGCCGCGGGTGGAGACGGTGGCGGCGTTCGCGCCGAGCAGGCGCAGGGCGGCGGCCAGGATCAGCATGCCGGTGGGCAGGACGGCGGCGCGGTCGGCGGGGACGCCGGGCTGGCGGGTGCGCTCCGCCGCGTCCAACGTCAGCAGGCGCAGGGCGGCGGCCTCCACATCTTTCAAACTGAGGCGGGTGTGATGATCGAAGACACCGCGGCAGGCCCCGGCGGTGAGCGCCGAGGCGGCGGTGTTGGCGGTGCCGCCGGTGGCCCACACGGCGGGCGCCGGCCCCGTGACGGCGCGGGTTGCGGAGTCCGCAAACGCGGTGCGCAGAACCTGGGCGCAGGCGGGGGCCAGGGCGGCGGTAATGGCGGCGCGGGCGGTGGCCACGGCATCCGGCGCGGCGGCGTTCTCCAGGCCGAAGCGCTCCGCCAGGCGCACACAGCCGACATTGACGCTGAGGCCGGCCCGGTAATCGCCGGGAAAACCGGCGGCGAGCTCGGTGGAGCCGCCGCCGATGTCCACGCAGACGCCGGCCTGGCCGGGGGCCAGTTCGGAACTGGCGCCGGTGAAGACGGTGCGCGCCTCGTTATCGCCACTGAGCAGGACGGGGCGGCCGCCGAGGAGTTCGGCGCACGGCGCGAGAAACTCATCGCGGTTGGCGGCGTCGCGCACGGCGCTGGTGGCAGCGGCGATGCCGACCCCGGCGGTGCCGGCCCAGGCGGTTTCCGCCAGCAGTTCCCGGATCGCCCGCAGGCCGCGGGCAATGGCTTCTGGGGCCAGCCGGCCGGTGCGGTCCACGCCCTGGCCCAGGCGCACGATGCGGCACGGTTCGGACACCCGTTCCAAGGCGCCGCCAGCCGTCTCGCGCAACAACAACAACAGAAACGAGTTGGTGCCCAAGTCCAACGCCGCAACGGCGGGAGTGGCGGAAGCTGTTTTTGAAGCGGTTTGGCGCATCGGTTGTTGGGGCCACCCTTTTGAAAAAGGGTGCTCCCCAAGCCCCTTCCTAAAACTTTTGTTTCGTTTTGCGGATTTCGCAGGCAGCTCACGGGCGACAGGCCACGATTGGGACCGCTGGGGCTGCCTGCGAAATCCGCAAAAGGCACAAACAGGTTTGACGGAGGGTTTGGGAACCGCCTTTCCTCAAAAGGGGGTTCCCAACAACCGGCGCTTGTCAAAGGCGATTTGTGTGTCATACTGTAGTTGGTCCCGCAAGCGGGCTCAAACCGCCCCTTGCCGGGATAAATTAAATATGAACCTGCCGTCCGGTCAATTTTGGTTTTACTTTACCTGCGCGGGGCGCGTCAGCCCCGGCGTCGGGTAAGTCGTTTTACCCGGAACCGGACCCAGGCAACGCGCCCCGCGACATGCGGCGGCGCGTTTTTTGTGGTGTGAATTCGGGTGTCGAGTGACAGGTTGCCAGGTCTCAGGTGTCAGCAAAGATCGTGAAACGTGATGCGTGACGCGTGATGTCTCAATCCTCAGCCTCCTTTCCTGACACCTGAAACCTGACACCAGTGACCCACACTGATAAACGTAACCCATCCCTTCCTGCTTTCATTCGCAATCCCCAACGTTTCAAAAGGAGCAATTCCCATGATCATTGTATTCAAGCCCCAGGCGACGCCGGCGGAAGTCGAAGACGTCAAACGGCACATTGTCGAACTCGGCTATGAACCGCGGGTCATCACCGGTGTCGAGCGCACGGTGATCGGCGCCGTGGGCGACGAACTGTCGCACCGTTCCCTGGAAATTCTCAAGAGCATGCCCAGTGTGGCGGACGTGCTGCCGATCCAAAAGCGGTACAAGCTGGCGACCCGGGACTATCATGCGGCCGACACGGTGGTGAAGATTGGCAACTACGCCATTGGCGGTGGCCACTTCCAGGTGATTGCCGGCCCCTGTTCGATTGAGAGCTTCGACCAGTTGCGGACTTCGGTGCGCGACCTGGTTGCCGCCGGCGTCCGGATCATCCGCGGCATGGCCTACAAGCCGCGCACCTCGCCCTATGATTTCCAGGGCATGGGGGACGAGGCGTTGGATTATCTGGTGCATATCAAGCGCGAGTTCGGGGTGGCGGTGGTCACCGAGGTGTTGGGCGCCCATCATTTGGACAAAGTGGCGGCGGTGGCCGACATGCTGCAGATCGGCGCGCGCAACTGCCAGAACTATTGCCTGCTGGAGGTGACGGCGCGGGTTGGCCTGCCGGTGCTGCTCAAGCGCGGCATGGCCACCAGCATTGAGGAATGGCTGTCAGCGGCCGAATACCTGATCGTCAACGGCTGCCCCAATGTGGTGCTCTGCGAGCGCGGCATCCGCACCTTCGAGAAGGCCACCCGCAACACGCTGGACGTGGGCGCCGTGGCGGTCGCCAAGGCGGAAACGCATCTGCCGGTGGTGATTGACCCGAGCCATGCCGCCGGTGTGCAACGGTTGGTGCTGCCGCTGGCCAAGGCGGGCATTGCCGCTGGCGCCGACGGTGTGGTGATTGAGGCGCATCCCGAGCCGGTGAACGCCCTCAGCGATGCCGCGCAGCAGTTGGACTCCAAGACCTTTGGTGACATCATGGCGGCCCTGCGCCCCTATGTCGAACTGGGCGGCAAGCAGCTCTAAACGATTAAAAAATGGCGGAGAGGCAGGGATTCGAACCCTGGGTACACTTGCGTGTACAATAGTTTTCGAGACTACCCCGATCGACCACTCCGGCACCTCTCCGCGCTTGGGCAGTGATTGGGAAAAGACAGCCCTGAAAGATAACGGCGAAATCCGTGGACACAACCCGGGCGGCGGTAAAAAAGTCAGGGGTTACCGGGTGGGGGTACGGTAAGATGAACCGTAGATTGCCGAATATCGAACCGCGGAATCATGAAGTCTACTGTGGTTGAGCGCTGGTAGGGCGGCGGCGAGGTTCCGCTTTACCGGTTCCGGCCGCGGCCGGAATCTTTTGAGTGGCGGTGGCTCGACACCGCTTTCTTAATAAAAGGGCGGAACTGGTGTGACGCCATCGCTGTCCGCCCGAGGACGGGCGGCTCCCGGTCTTGACATAACGCCGAGATTAAAAAGCGGCATGCGCCATTAGTATAAGGTTATTTCGATACGGTGACTTAACCCCAAAAAGAACGCCGCCCGGCTCTGATGAGGAGCCGGGCGGCGCGTTTGTACGGACCAGGGGTGGTTGTGCTCAGCCGTTGGCGGCTTGGAAGCTGTGCATGAAGTCCACCAGACGTTCGACGCCCTCCAGCGGCATGGCGTTGTAGATGCTGGCGCGGACGCCGCCGACGGCGCGGTGTCCCTTGAGGCCGATCAGGCTGGCGGCGGTGGCTTCCTTGCAGAACTTGCCTTCCAGTTCTTCGGAGGGCAGGCGGAAGGTGACGTTCATCTTGGAGCGGTCGCCCGGATCGACGGTGCCGCGGAAGTAGCCGGCGGAATTGTCGATGGCGTTGTAGAGCGCGTTGGACTTGGCGGTATTGAGGCGGTTCATGCCTTCGAGGCCGCCTTGTTCCTTGATCCACTCGGTGACCAGGGCGATGATGTAGATACCGAAGGTCGGCGGAGTGTTGTACATCGAGTCGTTCTCGATGTGGGTGCTGTATTTGAGCATGGTCGGGATGTTGGCGGGGCAGCGGGCCATCAGGTCTTTGCGGACGATGGCCAGGGTGACGCCGGAGGGGCCGAGGTTTTTCTGGGCGCCGGCAAAGATGATGGCGAACTTGTTCATGTCCACCGGGCGGGACATGATGTCGCTGGACATGTCGGCGACGAGGGGCAGGGCGCCGGTCTCAGGGAAGAAGTGGTACTGGGACCCGTAAATGGTGTTGTTGGAGCAGACGAAGGCATAGGCGGCGTCCGGGTCAAAGCTCCAGTCGTGGGGGTCGCCGATATGGGAGTAGTTGCTCTTTTTGCCTTCGTAGACCAGTTTGACATCGCCAAACAGCTTGGCTTCCTTGATGGCGCGGCTGGCCCAGTAGCCGGTGTCGGCGTAGAGCATCGGTTTGCCGGGGATGCCGATGTTCATCGGGACCATGGCGAACTGGAGGCTGGCGCCGCCTTGCAGGAACAGCACGGCGTAGTTGTCGGAAATGCCCATCAGCTCACGGATGTTGGTTTCGGCCTGTTTGATCACGTCCATGAACACGGGGCTGCGATGGCTTTCCTCCATCAGGCCGTAGCCGATGCCGCGGAAGTTGGCGAACTCCGCCTGCGCCTTGAGCATGACTTCATGCGGCAAGATGGCGGGGCCGGGGTGAAAGTTAAAAATCTTTTTTTCCATAAGGGTGTCGTGCCTCCCGAAGTTGATGTGTGGGTCGCTGCTTGATCCGTCCACCGAGGCCATCGCGGCCCGGACGTGATATTGAGGGTACCATAATCGCAAAGGCGGTGACTGTCCATCCGCGCTTGCGCGGTTCCGGCGTACCGTTATAGTAGTAGGGCATTGAGTAAAATAAGGATTTTTGACGTGAACACCTTCCGCGCCATGCTGCTGTTACGACTGCCGTGTCTCCCGCTGCTGCGGGAGTGCGTGCGGTAACAGGTGGCGTTGCCGAAGATGGTAACGACGGACGAATAGCCCGATAACAGCCTGCAACCGCGACCACGGTTGCAGGCTGTTTTGTTTTTGTCTTAAGATTGCGGAGATTGTTTCCCATGAGTGCCCCCCGTTATGCCACGCCGACTCCAGTCGCCATCCGCCAGCGCGAGTGGCCCGGCAAAACCCTCACCCGTTGTCCGGACTGGTGTGCGGTGGATTTGCGCGATGGCAATCAGGCGTTGCCCGACCCCATGACCCCGGCCCGCAAGCGCCGCTATTTCGAGCTGCTTTGTGGCATCGGCTTCAAGGAAATTGAGATCGGTTTTCCCTCGGCGTCGGCGGACGATTTTAATTTCTGCCGGGCGTTGATCCAGGAAAAGTTGATTCCGGCGGACGTCACCGTGTCGGTGCTCACCCAGGCGCGGGAGCATCTGATTCGTCGCACCGTTGAATCCCTGGCCGGGGCACCCCGTGCCATTTTTCACATTTACGCGGCCACCAGTGAATTGCACATGCGCTACGTTTTTGGCAAGTCGCCGGCTGAGACCCAAGCCATGGTCTTGGAAGCGGTGCGGCTGACCCGGACGCTCTGCCGCGAGCAACTGGCCGGCAGCCAGATTCTCTTGGAGTTTTCGCCGGAGGAGTTCACCGACAGCGACCTGGATTTCACGGTCGCCCTCTGCGACGCCGTGGTTGAGGCGTGGGACCCGGCGCCCGGCGAAAAGGTCATTCTCAATCTCCCTGCCACCGTGGAGCGGCGGTTGCCCAACGAATATGCCGACCTGATCGAGGAGTTCCGCCGCCGCCAGCGTCACGGCGCGCGCAGCACCATCTCCCTGCACGCCCATAATGACATGGGCACGGCCGTGGCCGCGACGGAATTGGCGCTGTTGGCGGGGGGCGAGCGCGTCGAGGGCACCCTGTTTGGCCATGGCGAACGCTGCGGCAATGTCGATCTCATCACCCTGGCGCTCAATCTCGAATATTGGGGGGTGGCCACCGGCTTGCGGTTTGACCCGATCGAGGCCTTGCGCGATGAATTGGCCGAGTTGACCGCCATGCCCGTTCATCCCCGGCATCCATATGCCGGCGAACTGGTGTTCACCGCCTTTTCAGGGTCCCATCAGGACGCCATCCACAAGGGGTTGGACGAGAGTGAGCAGTTGGCCCGGCATTTCAAGGGGTGGAAGATTCCGTATCTTCACATCAATCCTGGCGATTTGGGGCGGCAGTTCGAGAAATTCATCCGCATCAACAGCCAGTCGGGCAAGGGCGGCATCGCCTTCATCTTGCAGAAGGAACACGGCATCCGCCTGCCGCGGCCGTTGTTGCTTGAGTTCAGCGCTGCTGTCCAAAAGTATGCCGACCGGGTGGCGCGGGAAGTCACGGCGGATGAGATTTGGGATCTGTTGCGGCGGAATTACCTTCGCGCCGACGGCCCCATTCGGTTGCAGAAATATTGGCCGCGGCCCGACGCTGATGACCCGAGCCGGATTGAAGGCGAGGTGCGCCTCGAATTTTTGGGCAAGGCACATCTGCTGACCGCCGCGGCCGACGGGCCGATTGCCGCCTTTGTCCGCGCCATCCGCCAACTGCCCATTCCCTTCTCCTTTACGCTGGAGGAATACGAAGAGGACGCCATTGGCAACACGGCCGATGCCGAGGCGGTCACCTTTGTCCGTCTTCAGGACGATCAGAGGCGATCCTGTTATGGTCTTGGCTTCGGGGTTAATATTGACCAAGCCGCCGTGCGCGCCGTGGTTTCGGCGCTCAATGGCCTGTTGGAGTTGAATGGCGCTTGATATGCGTGTGCTGATCACCGGAGGAGGCGGGTTTTTGGGGCGCCGCGTGGCGGTCATGCTGCGCGGGCGCGGCCATGAAGTCGCCGTTTTCGGCCGGCACCGTTACCCCGAACTGGAACGTCAGGGGATTGTCTGTCACACGGGCGATCTGCTGGCGCCGGCGGCGCTGGAGACGGTTTGCGCCGGCCGCGACGCCGTGGTGCATGCCGCCGCGCTGGCCGGAGTATGGGGTGATGCGCGCACCTACTTCCGGGTCAATTCCCAAGGGACGGAGGAGGTGGTTCGCGCCTGTTTGCAGCAGGGGATTTCCCGGCTGGTTTTTACCAGTTCGCCCAGCGTGGTGTTTGGCAACCAGCCGATTTCCGGCGGGGACGAGACGCTGGCCTACCCGGCGCGCTATCTGGCGTCGTATCCTGAATCCAAGGCGGCGGCGGAGCAACGCGTGTTGGCCGCCAATGGCACGCCCCTGCCCGGGCAGCCGGGCCGGCGGCTGGCAGCTTGCGCGTTGCGGCCGCATTTGATTTACGGTCCGGAGGATCCCCATTTGCTACCGCGCCTGTGCGATCTCGCCCGGCGGCGCCGGCTTTGGCGCATCGGGGATGGCGCCAACCGGGTGGATGTCACCTATGTGGATAATGCCGCGTGGGCGCATGTTTTGGCCCTGGAGCATCTTGATAATTCCGGGTCGCCGCCGGCCGGCCGCGCCTACTTCATCGGTGACGCCGCGCCCGTCCGCCTGTGGGACTGGGCCGGCAGCATGTTGGCGCGGGCGCAGTTGCCGCCCGTGTACCGCCACTTGTCCCTGACCACCGCTTTGCGTTTGGGCGGTGCTTTGGAGAAACTGCATCGGGCGCTGCCGTGCCTGGGTGAACCTTGGCTGACGCGGTTTACCGCCGCTCAGCTCGGCATGGATCATTTCTTCCGGCATACCCGTGCCGAAGCCGATTTTGGGTATGCGCCAATCATTTCCAGCGACGAGGGAATGGCCCGGTGCTTTCCGGGGATGGAAACGAGGCCATGCGGATGAATATCTCTCCTGACGAAGTACTTTACATCACGTCCTTTCGTGAATTGGGCTGGGGCATCCTGCTGGTGGCGGCCACCATGGTCATGCACGGGTTCGGCATGATTCTGACCCTCCAGGTCAACAATGCGTTCAAGCCGCGGCTGGACCACAGTTCCTCCCACTCGTTTATCCGGGGCGTGGCCGTGCTCATTCTCGTGAGTTGGATCATCATTGTGCTCCATCTTTTCGAGGTGCTGGTCTGGGCGGGCTTTTTTGTGTGGAAAGGGGCGATGCCGAACTTCAGCATTTCCTTCTACTTCTCCCTGATGGATTACACTACTTTGGGGAGCATCTATAATTTGCCGCGCAATTGGCGGCTGCTGGAAGGCATGATCGCCATTGCCGGACTGATGACCTTTGCCTGGTCCACCGGCGTGTTGTTGACGGTCGCCCAGGAGTTCCAGGATCGGGAGATGCGGGCACTGCGAAAACGGTACCAGCCCTGAGCTACAAGCTCCACGGCACGGGGCCGGAGGTGCGGCGGTCGAGGGCGTTGGAGGCCAGTAGCAGGTCCAGGCCGGCCAGCAGCATGTCGCGGTCTTTGGGCAGGCGCCCTTCCAGCGGCACGCTGTTGGAGGCATGATTGGCCCGGAACACCGTGCCCGCCAGCTCCAGCCCGGCCAGGACGGCCCGCAGCTCGGCCACCGCCTCATGCTCGGTCAGCGGCTGGAAGCGCCCGGCGGCGATCTCCGCGTGTAGCGCGGTGCCGGGAATGGGCACGCAGCGCAGGGCGGACAACAGTCTGGGCTGCATCCGGTTGAGCACGGTGGCGGTGGCTGTGGCATGCACCGCCGATTGTTCCCGCCCGGCCACGCCGATCAGGATCATCACCGACAGGCGGAGTCCGCAGGCCTGGGCGCGCCGGACCGCGTCCGTCATGCCGGTGGCGGTTTCCGCCTTGTGCATGCGCTGCAGGGTCGCGTCGTCGCCGCTTTCCAGTCCGAGATAGAGCGTATGCAGCTTGCGTTCCCGCAACGCCCGCAGTTCAGCCTCGGATTTGGCCAGGATCGAGGATCCGTTCGCGTACGTTCCGATGCGGGCCAGGCGGGGGAAGCGGGCGTTCAGCTCGTCCAATAGTCCGCACAAGGTGGCGAACGGCAGCGCCATGACATCGCCGTCGGCCAGGAAGATCCGGCCGGCCTCCGGCCATTCCGCTTGCGCCTGCGCCACTTCCCGGGCCATTTCCGGCGGCGTCAGTACCCGGTAGGGCACCCCTTTGTACATGGCGCAGAAGGCGCAGGCGTTGTGCGGGCAGCCGTCGGCCACCCGCAGAATCAGGCTGTCGCCTTCGGCCGGCGGCCGGAACAGGCGGTGCGAACTCCGCGGCGGGTTTGAAAAAGATGCCATGAAGCGGTCCTCATCAAAAGCAAAAACCAAACGCTGACAAAATACGTACGCGTAGCATCGGTTACAAGTTTTTGGCGACCGTGGGCACCTGTTCACCACGATAGAACAAGAAAGATCACATCGGTGGAGATGTGCGTTTTGACCGCCGGTTGACATCCCATGGCGGCGGGATAAGTTGCCGACGGTACGCTGGTGAACGTAATCAGCGGCATCTACAACCGGGGCTTCATGACAACGAATTTAGCATTGGGGTTTATCAAGCCGCACGCGGCCATGTCGGATTCCTTGTGGACTTGGCTTCGCGCCGCCCTCGAACAGCGGGGCATTCATGTCTCCGCCGAGATGATCGTGACCGGTCTGGAGATCCGTGAAAAAGGGCTGATTGACCGCCATTACACGGTCATTGCCCGGGTCGGCGGGTGTCCGCAGCCTCAAACCCTGGAGCTGAACGACACGGCGCTGGCGGCGTTCCAGAGCGCCTTTGGCTTGTCCTGGAGTCAAGCGATCGACCGGAACCTTCTGTTCAGCGGCATGGCGGCACTGGAAAAGCTGAACGTCACCCCGGCGGCTCTGATGAGATTGTGGTCAGCGGCCAAGACAGCAAAAATTGGTCCGGGTTTCTATATTGGCGCCATTCAAGGCATTCTCGTGTTGAACGGCTTTTACCCCTCCATTCGTGAGATTTACACCACGGAAGACGGCAGGATCCGTTGTTTTTTGCTGGAGTTCGACGGCGACGTTCTGCCCTGGAAGCGGTTCCGCGCGGAGGTGATCGGCGCCACCGACCCGGCCAGGGCGATCACCAGTTCCATTCGCGGAACCCTGTTCCGCCGCCGCGACGAATTCGGGCTGGCCATGGACGCGCGGGACAACGTGATTCACGCCAGCGCCTCCCCCTTTGAGGCCATGATGGAACGTGCCATCTGGATGCCCGGCTTTGATCCGGCCGCCGACCCGCTGTGGCAGGCTTTGGCTGGATCGGGGATCGGCCGTCCCGCTTTGGCCGCCCTCGCATGCCATAACCCCGTGGTCACCCTGGACGGGAAAACCGCTTCGGCCATTGACCATCTAGAAGACACTGACACGCCCAACGCCGCTGTCCTGATCCGGCGCCTGATCGGGGATGTTCACGGCGGATAAGGGGTGCGGGAAGATGAAGCCGCCAAAAGCCTGACCGTTAGTTAGGACGTCCATTTGCCGGGGATGGCGTGCCGGGGCTGGCCGCGCCAGTTTTCCGGCTGGAAGGCGGCGATCAGGTTGTCGGTGGCTTGGTGGGGGCGCGGGTCCACGTGGGCCGGGAGACGGTCGTAGATCGCGTACACCCGGTTCCAGTATCGCTGGCGCAAGGCCGGGTAATCGGGGGCCGGCCCCGAGAGGTCGCGGCAGAGTTCCGCGAAAAACCGCAGTTCCGCGTGCCAGGCCGCCGGCGGCGGGTGCAGCACCGCGTCCTCGCGCAAGGTTGGCCGCAGGTCATGCAGGAGCGTCACCAGTTCCCGCAGGCGTTCATGATAGTCCTTGCGCGACAGCAGGATGTCGATGTAGTTGCCCCAGTCCTTGACCACCTCGAACAGCTTCAGGTACGGCACCAGTCTGGCGCCTTCGGGACCGTAGAGGCGCACGCAGAACTCGGCCGCCACGCTTTCCGGTTCCGCGTCCGGACGCAGGAAGGACTGGGCCGACAGATAGAGCGACAACGGGTTCAGGAGGGGCGTCATGCTGAAACAGATGCCGCCCGAATAAGCGCCGACATCGCGTTCCTCACGCCGGCGCTGGAACAGCCGGTCGAACCGCCAGTGCGGGACAACATTGTTTTCGCCTTCCGTAAGGCTGAAATCCCAGGTACAGACCGGGTTGGTCTTGGCGATCTCGCGGACCCAGGAGCGGGCGTCCTGCTCGCCGGCCGGGTTGCCATCGGGGTTGAAACCCATGTTTTGGGAAATGAGGGTGCCCGGAGGAAAGTCGGGCAGCCGTTTCACCAGATGCGTCATGGCCTCCTCGGCCCGGCGGCGGTCAAAGGTCCACGCCGTGTGCTGGTATTGGGCGACAAATTCGCCTTGCCATCCCGGCGGGCCTTGGAGAGTGCCCCAGCCAAAGATCGGTGGCCCCCACGTGTTGAGTTCGATGGCGGCGCGCGGACAGTTGCGGCGGATTAGGTTGGCGATGGCAATGGACTGGTCAATGAAGGTGAGGGCGGTGCAGCCGTGGCGCGAACAGGCGCCGGGGTCGCCGGGGCCGATGCCGAAGACGTCCTGGCCGGCAAGCCGCCTGGACCAGGCGTCCCAGAGAAAGCGGATTTCATCCCATTCCGCCGGAACGTTGGGGCAGAGGGTATGCCAATGGGCGCCGACGGTGGCCAGGCTGCACAGGCCGTGGACCCGCAGGCCGCGGCGGTGGGCGTGTTCGGTGATGACCCCGAGCTGCCGGGTGAACTCATGGCCGACGGCCGAGGCCAACCCCTCGCGGCAGAACAACCGCGGTTCCAGCCAGTATTGGAAGGTGGTGAAGCCGAACTCGGCGATCATGTCGAGACAGTGGCACCAGTCCGTGTCGGACCAGCGGTATGGCAGGTCCGGGTAGAACATATTCGGGTTGTAGGCGTTGAGCAGGTGCGCCGCAAAGTTGTTGTAATAAATGCGGTGCTGGCCAAACGAGGGTGGCATGGTGAGAGCCGAGGTGCTGGGGTTGAGGGGTTGAGGGGGGCGCGCCGTCTTTGGTAAGGCTTATGTGGGGGTGCCGCCCCCACGCCCCCGCCAAAGGGACCTGTCCCGTTGGAATCCCCGAGACGTTTCATTTTGCTTCGGACCGGTAATGGGCGCCGCATTCAGCGACAATGGCCACACGTCGCGACCCGTAGCGGCCCCCAGTACCGGCCCGCGCAAAATCAGCTATCAAGGATGGCCGCTACGCTGGCAACCAGGAGGTTGCCCAGCCTCGCAAGTTCGGCTCTCAAGGAACTGGTTCCTTGAGCGGGGCTTGGGGCAGCGCCCCACATCATAAGTTATCACCCCTGCTTGTGGGTCATGGCCATTTCGTGTTTGCCGAAGGGGCAGGGGGTACGCTTGAGCAGCAGGGCAAAGATCGGGGTCAGCAGCAGGAAGGAGCTGCCGTAGAGAATGGCGAAGCGGTAATTGTCGCCTTGGGCGCTGATCAACTGGCCGAGCAGGTTGGCGCTGCTGAAGATGATCGAATGCACCACCAGGGACTGGGTGCTGGTGAACTGGCCGAACTTGTCCCGCGGCAGATGGGCGTACAGCATTGGCATGAGCGCCACGGCGGCCAGGGTGCCGGTGCAGGAATTGACCATATACAGCCATTGCAGGCCAACTTTGGTCTCAATGGCGAAATAGGCGAACACTCCGACCGCGCCGTTGATGAACAGGGACGAGGCCCAGATCAGGCGCGGTCCGTACTTGTCGATCAGCCAGCCGCACGGCATGGTCAGCAGAATGGTGGGGATCATGGCCCAAGTGTTCATCCGGGCGATTTCCGGGATCGTCATGTGCAGTTGGTTTTTGCCGAACAGGTCGGTGAAATAACCGCCGGGGGCGGCGATGGCGCTCATCCCCATGGTCAGCCACAGCATCCACATGTAACGCCCGGTCAGGCCTTCCTTGACATAGCCCACGATCATCTTGCGGAGATCAACGGGTTCCGGCGCCGGGTACTCGCCTTCTTTGATCATGTGCAGGGAAAGTTGGAACACCACCAGATAGACCACCGCGCAGACAGTCCAGACCATCACCGGCGAGGTGCCGAAATGAGGGAAGAGGAAGTATTGGAAGGCCAGGCCGCCGGAGAAGCCGACCAGGCGGAAGGCGGCCATGAAACGTCCCATCAGCGACGCCGGCATGATGTCGGCGTAAAGGTAAAGCATGACCGTCTGCAGGACGTTCATCACCTGGATGACCATGACGACCAGATTGAGCACCCAAAAGTTGTGGACATGGGGGATGATGAGCAGTCCCGCCGCCATGATGGGGGTGCTGATGAACAGGAACGGCCGGCGCCGGCCCCAGCGGGTGCGCAAGCGGTCGCTCCACACTCCGATGAAGGGGGAAAAGATCAGGGCCGCCAAGGATCCGGTTGACATCATCCAGGCGATCCCTGAAGCCTTGACGCCCTGCGAGTCCATTTGCAGCGGCAACAGCTTGGGCAGTGCCGTTTCCATGACGTTCCAACAGAAATCGCCCAGCAACAGCCAGAAAAATAGCTTGGCCAGGCGCGGCCGGTCATAGGTAATGGTCCCGACCTGATAAACGCCGGGGGTCGGCGCGGCAACAGCTTCGGCAACGGTTTCGGTGGCGGCGGGGGGGGGGGGGTGAGTCATCGGCTCCAGTGGTCTTCCTGGCAAGATCGGGTGGTAAGGTTAGTAAGGCGATGTGATTGCTATTTTAATAGGCTTCCAGTTCGGCGACGCCCATTTGAAGGCCGGCCTGGTTGGGGCCGTCCGGTTTGTAGCCCTTGACTCGGAGATAGCGGATGCCGGGGGCGGAAACGGTGTAGCTTCTCGCTCCGCCGCTGGTGGCGGCCTCGCGGGTGATGGAGCGCCAGTTGCTGCCGTCGGCCGAGACCAGCACTTCAAAGTCGGTGGGATAGCAGATCTCGGAAAAGACGACCACGATTTTGCTGAGGGTCGAGGCGTTCTCCAGGTCAATTTGGTAGGTCCAGGGATATTCCCACGCCGCCTGCGCGGCGGTGTTGGGATCGTCATCGTTGCCTCGTGAGGCAAACCCGGTGTTGGCGGAGGGCATCAGTTCATGGGTGCCGTCCAGTGAGAGCAGTTTGGCCGGTTTGCCGCTGGCCAGGTTTCCGGGTTTGGCTTGTGGAACTTGATACTCCATTGCGGGCGGGACGGGAAGCGCGGTTTCCGGCAAGGGTGAGGCAAGGGTGAGTTTGAAAATCGTGTCCACGGGATCGGCGGTAACCCCAGCCAGGGAAATGCTAATCTGGTTTCCTTGCTGCGTATGGGGCAACGTCTTGCCGGTATTCATCCACTCCACGGCGGTTACGGCACGGTTCGGAATCTCAACCGCCAGATTGGGGGTTTCGGGCATGCCGGTCTTGCCCTTGGGATTCTTCAGCAAATGAAGATAAATCGCATCCCGTTTTTGATTGATGGTATTGTAGCCCCAGGCGGCCGGGGCCAGCGGACCCGGATTAACCTTGGTGTAGGACGTATAGAGCGGCGTCAGGCCTGGAGGATTGGCCCAATCGCCCATTTTGCGATGGGTTTCCAGGATAACCGAATCCGCCAGCGTTTTTATGCTTCCCGCCGGGGCGCCGGCAGTGGGGCTGTGGTCCATGTTGGCGACAAAGCCCATGCCGATCAGTGTAATTTGCAGACGCAACATCTCCCGCCAGTCTGGCGGACCTTTGATGTTTACCCCGCTGAGACTCAGTTCCTTGGGTGACGCCGCCGGATTCAGCATCAGGCGCCAGGTTTCCAGCGCGCCGGCTTTTGGCCAGGCATAGGCCATGGGAAATTCATAGCGGTTATACTCGCCGGGCCAATAGCCCCAAATCTTGGCGTAGTCGCCGTAACTCATGTCTTCGATGCACAAAATGTCCCAATCGCCGTGGATTGGGTGCATCATGCCGTTGACCACAATGACCGTGTTCGGATCATAGCTTTTGATCATGCTATAGATCGCGTCCAGTGACGGGTTGTTGATGGCGGCCCAATCGAACCAGAACGCCGCCGGGTGGTATTTTTTGATGGCATCTTCCAGCATCAGGATCAGTTGACCGTAATTGAACTGGGGACAACCAAAGACGTTGCCAATGTACATGCCGAACTTGATGCCATTGGCTTCCAATGCGGTTTTTATTTTTCCATCGACATCGCCGAGCGCGTTGTTCGGGTCAAATCTGGACGGCCAGCGGAAGACAAAGTCGCCATTGCCGTAGGAGATGGGCATGCCGATGCCGTAGCCCTGCCGTTTCATGAGTTTGGCCAGGCCGTCAAAGTCACCGCCGGGGGTGTCTTCCGGAGAATGGATGAGGGCGGTCAACCGATCTTCTTCGTACCACTTGTTGGGGCGTTCACGGACGGTCAGGCAAAGGTTTTTCACGGCGTTCCCGCCTGCCGCATCGGTGACCGCAACTTCGAGGTTGTAATCCCCGATGGGGGCTGCCGGAGAAACGGTTCCGATCAGGGTTCCGTCCGGCCTTAGGCTCAGGCCATTGGGCAGTTTGCCCTTGGCGAGGCGCCAAGTGTAAGGTGCCGTGCCGCCTTGGGCATGCAGCGTGAACGGGGACGCTTCCGGCCAATAGGGGACGTAGGTTTTCATCTCCGGCCAGCGTTTGCCCACGGCGTCAAGGTAGGGCACTTTCATGGCGACATAAGGCCAGCCGCGGAATCCGACCGGCAGGTTTGGGGTGGTGAACTCAGTGAGTCCAGAGGTGGCGACCGCCAGTTTTCCATGGCCGCCGTTGACGGAGTAAGTCAAGCCAGGCACCGCATTGCCGGCGGCATCCGTGATCCGGGCATAAAACCCGAAGAGCCCCTCCGCCTGATTGGCGACTTTGAGCAGGAGCCGGTTCCAGCCGGCCTTCAAACGGACGGGAACGCGGACGGTGTCTTTACCGTAATAGGGGGTCAACCCATCGCCATCTTTGGCACTGCTCCAAAATCCCCGGTCGACCCATCCCGATGCCACCGGCAGGGTTCCGGATGCGACACGCACGCCGTTTACCCAGGCCGTGTATTCATAGTCCGCCAGCAGGCGGAGCTGGGCCTCGCTGTCGGTGGGGGAGTAGACGTAGACATGGGCGTACGCCATTTTGGCGGCGGCGGATTGGCCCTGTTTCACGACATAATAACTGAAAAAGTCCTGGTAATCATCCTGATTGCGGGAAAAGAGGCGGTCATCAAAGTAGTTCCACGTTTTTCCCGCAACGTGTTCTCCCATGGCGGGCTGTGCTTGGGGCTCACCAATCAGGTCGGTGGCAAAGTTTTTATTTCCTGAATTGTCGAAGGTGCCGAGCAGCAGCCAGGTATTAATAAACGGCGCATTTCCGGTTGAAGATGCCGCCACCGCCCTGATGGCCGGCACCAGCAGGAGCATGAACATGATTAAAACGGAGGTGCGTTTCATTGATATCCTCGGGTGGTTTTAGCGGGCGGCAAAAATCTGCAGTTCGGCGATGCTCATTTGGATCCCTGGTTGGCCAGGGGCATCGGGGGAGACGGCCTGGACCCGGACGAATTGGGCCTCGACGGGAGTGAGGCGGTGCTCATGGACGCCGCCCCGGTTGGTGGTGGCATGGGCGACGGTCTTCCACGTCTCGCCGTCGTCCGAGACCAGCAGGTTGTATTGCGTGGCGAAACCGTCGGGGCGGAAGATGACCACGATCCGGTCAATCAGGGTGACCTGTTCCAGATCGACCTCGTAAGTCCAGGCCCATTCGGCGGCGGCCGCCGAGCTGTCAAGGTTGCCGTCCACGCCTTTGTAGGCGACTTGGCGGGCGCTGGCCATCGGGGTGCGAGTGCCGTCGGCCGACAGCAGGCGCGCCGGTTTGTTTAGCGCCAAGTTATCGGTTTTCTTGGCGGCCCGGGGGGGCGTCCGGACCGGGTCGGGCAGGGGGGCGGCCAGTTCAATCTTGAAAATGGTGTCCACCGGGTCCGCCTGAAGGCCCCGGATGTCCAAGGTCACGGTGGGATCGGAGTTGGTGCCGCGCTGCTCAAACGTGATCTCCCGGCCGGTGTTCATGCAGGTGATCCGCCGCACCTTTTCCCGGATCGGCCACACGGTCAGGCTGGGATCCGCCGGCAGGCCGGTCTTGCCGCGGGCGTTGTGGAGGATGTGCAGGTAAATGGTGTCCCGCGCCAGATTGAGGGTACTATAGCCCCAAAAGGCATTTTTCAGGGGGCCGGGATAGACATTGGTGTAGGCATGGTACAATGGCTCCAGCCCCTTGGGATTGGCCCAGTCCGCCATTTTTTGATGGCACTGCGTCAGGTGGGTGTCGCGGAAATCCTTGACTTTTTCGGTGGTGCCCAGCATGACGGTATGGTCCAGGTTGGCGATGAAGCCTTCACCGATCAACGAGAGCTGAATGCGCAGGTATTCCTGCCAGTCGGAGGACAAGCCCTTGGACAGCTCCCACTCGGGCTGGACGAGCAGGCGCCAGGCTTCGGAGGCGTGCGCTTTGGGCCAGGGAATGTTCACCGGCCAAACCTCCCAAGCCTGCTTGTCCCAGCAGAACCCCTCGAAACTGACGATGTCCCAGTCGCCGTTGTTGCCGCGGATGTGGCCGTTGAGGATAATGACCAAGTCCGGTTCCTGGCTGCGGATCATGCTGTAGAGGGCGTCGAGTGATTCGCCGTCCACCCCGGTCCAGTCAAACCACAGCGCCCGGGGATGGTAGTTGACCAGTGCTTCGTTCAGCATCGGCAGCGACTGGTTGACGGTGAACTGGGGGTCGCCCACATTCAGGTTGCCCATGTACATGCCGAACGGGATGCCGTTGGCTTCGAACGCGGTTTTGTATTTGGCCACCACGTCGTCGGCGGTTTTGGTTTGCGTGGCATAACGGCCGGGCCAGCGGAACCGCAGGTCGCCGTTGTTGTAAGTGATCGGCATGGCCAGGCCATACCCTTGTGCCTTCATCAGTTTGGCGAAGGCGTCATGCTGGCCGTCCGGCAGGCATTCCGGGCCGTGGATCAGCGCGGTCAGCCGCCGTTCTTCAACCCATTTATTGGGCCGTTCTCGTACGGTGATGGTTAACCTTTTTTCCGCCTGGTCGCCCTTGGCGTCGCGCACCCGCACGGAGAACGCATAGTCTTTGAGGGCCGCATACCCGGCAATGGTGCCGGTGAACTGGCCGTCGGCCCGCAGTTTGAGCCCGGGCGGCAGTTCCCCGTCCCGGAAAATCCAGCGGTAGGGGGGCGTGCCGCCCTGGGCTTGCAGGGCCAGATTGGCGGCTTGCATCATAATTTCCGGGGTGAACATGAACTGGTCGAGCGCGCCGTCGGAACCGGGCGGGCTCTTGATCTGATCCAGTTGCGGCATGGCGCCCACATACGGCCATTCCCGGAACCCCGCCGGCAGGACGCCGGTCTTGGCTTCCGGCATCTCCCGGGTGCTCACGGCCAGCTTGCCGTCGGGGCCGTTGACCGAGAGGGTCAGCCCCTTCAGTGACTCGCCTTGGTCATCGCACAGCCGGGCGTAAAAGCCCAGGCGTCCCTCTTCCTGGTTGGCGACCTTGATCAGCAGCCGGTTCCAGCCGGCGGCCAGGCTCACCGGCAACCGCACCGCATCACGCCGGGGATGCCCCTGAATGCTTTCGCCCACCAAGACGCCATTGAGCCACGCCTTGAATTCATTGTCGTCGCCCACCCGCAACTCGGCCTTGACCGCCGTCGGCGTGTACGCATAAACATGGGCATACACCACCTTGGCGGCGATGGATTGCCCCTGCTTGATCTTGAAATAGCTGTAGAGATCCTGATAATCATCGTAATTGCGCGAGAACAGGCGGTCGTCAAAATAGCGCCAGGTCCGGCCGCCGGAACGCTGCCCTTCCCGCGGGGTGACGGTGGTTTCGCCGATCCAGTCCCTGACAAAGCCGCGGTTGGCGGCGTCATTGTCAAAGGTGCCGGCCACCAGCCAGGTGTTGAGGTATTCCTTGGCCATCGTGGGCGTGGGGGAGGGAATGGTGGTCCGTGGGGCGGCTTTGACGTATTCATTGCCGTCCGCCGCAACCGCCAGCCCCCCTTGTTCGCCTAACGCCAGGGTACACACGGAAGCCGTGATTAAGATTAAGGTCAGATAGTTCATTGATGAGGTATTTGTCCTGTTATGCCGCTGCCGTGAGCGCGTTGATTAGTCGGTTGACGATGCCGTGACGGATGGAGGGATCCTGCCAATTGTCAAAGTCAGCCAAGACCTTGTCCATTTCAGGTTCGTGCAACGCTTTCGCCGCCTGGCTAAACTCATCATATACGGGCCCGCAAAAACCATCAACAAACCCGGTTCGCTGCTTCCACAACGTCCAGTCTTGAGCAAGCGTCAGGCGAGCCGCATGAACATCACTGTGGGTTTCAACTGCGGTACGGAAATCCAGCAAGGCGGCGCGGAAGTTGAGCTGCAGGGCCAAATCGTCCAAATATCGGGCGGCGGAACCAAAGAGCAGTCCGCCCAGCGGCCCCGCAGGGTAATCCTCCTTGGCCGCCGCCGTCACGTCGCCGGCCAGCCGCCGCATCCGCGTGGTGTCCCGGGCGCCAATCGCATCCCACGCCCGGGCCAGCAGCCTGCCGCTTCCCGGAATCATTTGATTGGCGAGCCATGCAAAATCTAGGTTTCCGGCGGCCTTGCCTTGGGCGAAGTGGGCATAGGCATAGGTGTTGGGTTGCTGCAAGGCATGGGACTGGGCGTTGGTCATCGCTCCCAGTCCGGTCGTTTCCAGGCGGTAGTTGCGCAAGGCATCTTCAACGTGTTTTGGATTGTAATTGGTCAGCGGATAGGTGGGCTCTCCCTCGACCACGGAATATTGGAAAAACACCGAACGTGCCGCCGTGCCGGTCTCATTGATTACTTCCTGGTGCAGGTGAATGCCCCGAAACAACGCCCAGGGTTCCTGCGGTTTGGCCAGCAGCGCCTTGACCACTTCCAAACAGTCGTTCTTGCTGAACTCAATCTGAACCGGAGCGCTGCTTTTCTGGCTGGCGGCCCAAAACCGGTTATAACTCTCCCAACCAACCCATTGCCAATAATAGAGTTTGGCTTGGGGATTTAACTCCTTCACCAGCTCCACATATCGCCAGAGCAACGCCGTGAATTCGGCGTTGGTTGAACCGATGTAACCGCCGGGGTCGCTGTCGATCACCGCGATCCCGTCCGCGTTGCGCAGGTAACTGAGCAGCCCATGCCGGATCTCCATCATACGATCCATTTCCTGCGAATTGGCTGGATCCAGGCGCGCGTCACATTTAAAGAACGGTCTGCTTTCAAATGGGTAGTGGGCCGCTTGTGCATTGGCGACGGTATTGGGGGCGACACAGATGATGGCTTGCATCCCGATACCGTGAAGCATCTCGATCACACCCTGTATTTTGGTGAGATGCGCGAGGTCGCTGGGAGTGGGCGGATACGGCATGGTTTCGGTCATGGGCCAGATCATGATCAGATTATAGCCCAAGGCTTTTAAGCCGTTGGCATAGCCGGTCCAGTCGGCCAGGCTCCACGTTCTGGCGGCATATGGGTGGTTATACCCCCAGTGCATGTGCACATACATGCCGAGAAAGGGTTTTGTTTGATTGTCCGTGGCGACAGGGGAATCGTGGCTGGTCATAGTAACACTTTTCCGTGCATGCCGAATGGAAGGGTGGTGACGGTTCGTGGCGGTTCTTTTCGGTGATGGCTAGTTTTTCCGCCAATAGGGATCGAACTTTTCCGCCTCCGTCTTGCGGAGACCTTGGACGTGGCCGTCAAAGAAGAGGAAGTTGCTGCCGCCGGGATGGACGTTGCCCATGTTGGCGGAATAACAGGGGTCGTTGGGAACGAAGGGGGCGTCCCTGAACACGTGGTACGGAATATAATTGTACCAGTTGTTGGCGCGGATGTTTTCGATGTGGTGATATTCCGCGACCATGAAGATAGTGCTCAGGTTTCCGAGTTGGCTGGTATTGATGGGTTGGGTGTAGTCGTCATAAATGCCATAGGGCCCATCAGTGAACAAAATGCGGCTGTAACTGCGAGGGACACATTGGTTGTAACGCTCGATTTGGTCTTCCGGGCAGCGATAGAGATTTGTGCGGGTGGAACCGGTCACACGAATGCTTCCCGTACCGCCACCCGTGATGGTCACTGGATTGCCCGTATACGGATCCAAGGCGGCGTCCCAGCTAACGATTTCCGTTGGTATAGTCTGGTTGATCACGCCGGCGGGAATGAAGCCGCCGAAATCCTGGCTGTACATGTTCAGGGCGATCCCGATCTGCCGCAGCTGTCCCAGACAGGCGGCCTGGCGCGAGGAGCGCCGGGCATTGCCCAAAGCCGGCAACAGCATGGACGCCAGGATGGCGATGATGGCGATCACCACCAGCAGCTCAATCAACGTGAACTTTTTGATGGGACGAGAGGTGTTCATGGTTGAGTTTAATTTCTGTTTGTTGTCCCGGCTTCAGCCGGCGAGGGCATGACCGGGACAAACAGCCCCGACTAAAGTCGGTACAACAAACCAACTGCATCCTGTCTGAAATCGTTACCACAACCTCCGTTTGCCGCGAATGTCAGGTTACCGGCTGGCAAACACCTGCAGCTCGCAGATGCTCATCTGGCCGCCTTTTTGCCCTTCCGCATTGGGGGTGACGGCCTGGACCCGGATGAACTGGGCCTCGACCGGGGTGATGCGGTGCTCATGGACGCCGCCCCGGTCGGTGGTGGCATGGGCCACCGTCTTCCAGATCTCGCCGTCATCCGACACCAGAAGATTGTATTCCGTGGCGAATCCGTTGTCATTGAAGGTCACGATGACCCGGTCAATCAAGGTCACGCGTTCCAGGTCGACCTCGTAGGTCCAGGCCCATTCCCAGGCGCCGGCCGCCGAGCTGTCGGGATTGCCGTCCACACCCTTGTAGGCGAATTGGCGGGCACTGGCCACCAGGGCGCGGGTGCCGTCAACCGACAGCAGACGCGCCGGTTTGTTCAGCGCCAAGTTGTCGGTTTTCTTGGGCGCCGGCGGCGGCGTTCGGAGCGGATCGGGCACGGGGGTGGCCAGCTCGATCTTGAGGATGGTGTCCACCGGGTCCGCCTGGAGGCCACGGATATCCACGGTCAGCGTGGTATCCGATGTGGTGCCACGCTGCTCAAAGGTGAGTTCTTTGCCGGTATTCATGCAGGTGACCCGCCGCACTTTTTCCCGCAGCGGCCATACCGTCAGGCTGGGATCCGCCGGCAACCCGGTTTTGCCGCGACCATTGCGGAGGATATGTAGGTAGAGGGTGTCCCGCGCCAAGTTGATGGTGTTATAACCCCAGAAGGCGTTTTCCAGGGGGCCGGGATAGACCTTGGTGTAGGCGTGATACAACGGTTCCAGCCCCTTGGGATTGGCCCAGTCCGCCATTTTCTGATGGCATTGCATCAAGTGCGTGTCGCGGAAGTCCTTGACTTTTTTCGTGATGTCCAGCGTGACGGTATGATCAAGGTTGGCGATAAAACCCTCGCCGATCAACGACAACTGGACCCGCAGATACTCCTGCCAGTCGGAAGAGATGCCCTTGGCCAGCGAAAACTCGGGCTGGACGAGCAGGCGCCAGCTTTCCGGCGTGTGCGCCTTGGGCCAGGGAATGGCCACCGGCCAAACGTCCCACATGCCCCCTTTGCCCCACGCGGTCCACCCCTCGAAATCCACAATATCCCAGTCGCCGTTGTTGCCGCGGATATGACCGTTGAGAAT
This sequence comes from uncultured Lentisphaerota bacterium, assembly GCA_903896595.1. GTDB lineage: Bacteria > Verrucomicrobiota > Lentisphaeria > Oligosphaerales > CAITYL01 > CAITYL01. The sequence continues at coordinate 14,172 of CAITYL010000146.1, read as the reverse complement.
GATCACCAGGTCCGGCTCCTGGCTGCGGATCATGCTGTACAGCGCGTCGAGCGATTCGCCGTCCACGCCGCTCCAGTCAAACCACAACGCCTTGGGGTGATAGGTGACCAGCGCCTCATTCACCATGGGGATTGACTGGTTGACGGTTAACTGGGGATCGCCGACGTTCAGATTGCCCATGTACATGCCGAACGGGATGCCGTTGGCTTCCAGCGCGGTCTTGAACTTGCGCACCACGTCATCGGCGGTTTTCTTTTGGGTGGCGAAACGGCCGGGCCAGCGGAACAGCAGGTCACCATTGTTGTAACTGATCGGCATGGCCAGGCCATAGCCCTGCGCCTTCATTCATCTGGGTTCGCGCAAGTTTAAAACCGAATCACGATTTCCTTTCGTTAATCTCTAACTCAGGCGGATTCGCGCAGCACCAGTTTGGCGGTGAACACCCGGGTTTGTGGCGGCGTGGCGGCGCTGCCTTCAGCCAACCGCAATTTCAGCATCCGCCACGCCTCCCGGCAGACGTCGCGCAAGGGGAATTGGATCGTGGTCAGGGGCGGACGTTGATAGGCCCCCTCCAGAATGCCGTCACAGCCGGCCACCGCGGTTTCCTGGGGAACCCGGATGCCCAGATCATGCAAGCCGCGCAGGACACCGATGGCGCCTTCGTCGTTGGCGGCAAAAATCGCCTCCGGCCGTTCGACGCCCTTGACATGGCGTTGGACCGCGTCCCGTGCCCGGTCCCGCTGGGTGGCCGGTGGCCCATTTTCGGCCAGGATATAAGTTTCCGCCAACCCCGCCGCCTGCCGATGGGCGGCATAGACTTGGCGCTGCGGGCGCTGCACATCTCCCGATTCGCCCAAATAGGCAATCCGGCGCCGCCCGGCGGCGTGCCAATGATCGAGGATCGCCGCCGTGCCTTTGCTGTTGTCCACTTGGACCGCATCGATGCCCGTCACCGGGGCCGTGCCCAAGCCGACCATGGGGATCCGCATCTGATTGCCCTGCGTGACCAGCATGTTGACGATTTCCGGACTGTCAAAGGCCAATAGACCATCCACCGCCACTGCCATCGTCTTGGCCAGATCGGCGTCGGACTCCACATTTCGCGGGGTTTCCATGATCGCCAGCCGGTAATGATCGCGGGCCAGGATGTCGTGCAGTTCCTGGATCACCTGGCTGTAGAAGGCGGGATGCATGGCGAAGGTGAGCAGGCCGATGGTGTGGGTGCGCCCGGTCACCAGCGCCCGCGCCGCCGGATTGGGCCGATATCCCAGCTCGGTTGCCAGCGCCACAACGCGGTCCTGGGTCGCTTTGGAGACCATGGCGCTGGTGCGCGCATTGAGCACGCGTGAAACGGTGGCCGTTGACAGCCCCAACCGGTCCGCCAATGTTTTGAGCGTGGTCATAAGTGATGGTGCAATCGCATGACAGTAAACGTTTACATTATTAACCTAGTCGGGTGCCGTCAAAAAGCAAATGGCGCCAAATTTTCCCGCAACCGCTCGACCTTTCCCGTCGCGGTGATTGGGAACACGCCTTGCGCGACAATCGACTTTAAAACTTGGGCGGAAGGGGAAATGCCCCCGGCCTTCGCTTCCTGTTGCAACCGGTTCACCGCTCGCCGGTTTTCCGGTGAATCGTAAGCCGGAGGCCAGGGGGCCGCCGTATCTTTTTCAAATAATCCGTTCAAGAGTGGCGAATAGCCCACGACCGTCGCGTCGGGAAGATGGGCTTTCAGGGTGGCCATCATCTCCTGATCAAGCAAGACCAGTTTTCCCAGACCCGCCGTCGTTGTCGGATGAATCAGGGAATATTGCAGCTGCACCACCGCAACGGGGGCCAGGGAATGCTTGCGGATGAGTTCCGCCAATTCAATGACCCGGTGCGGCTGAAAATTGGAGATGCCGACTTTCTTGACGCGGCCGGCCGCGACCAGGGCGGTAAAGGCGGCCCACGTGTCCAAGAGTGGCGTCTTGGGGTCGTCATGGTGCGCCAGCAAGATGTCCAGGCACGCCGTTTTGAGTCGGAGCAGGGACTCTTGGGCGGCCCGTCGTACGACTTCGGGAGCGAGGCCTTCAACGTCACCAAAACCGGCGGCTGTCCGCACTGGCAGGGAGCCGATCTTGGTTATGACCGTAACGGCGTGGCGGTCACGCTGTTCGAGCCAGTTGCCAAGCACCGTCTCGCTCTCACCGCCGGTGGCCCCGGGATGCCAGAAGGCGTAGTTGTTGGCGGTGTCAAGCATCCTGCCGCCCAGGCTGGCATAGGCGTCCAGAACCGCAACCGAATCACGGAGCGGGATGGCCGATCCCATCTCGGCCGTGCCCAAGATGACGGGAATGCCCGGAAATGTCAGGTTTTTTTTCACGTTAGACCGCATGAAGATGTTCGGTGTTCGTTCGATGTGCCTTGGGAGCCGCCCGTCCTCGGGCGGACGAACCAGTTATCGTCGGAGACGCGCTTAACCTGGATTATTCATGAGAAATGAGATTCTCACACGAAGACACGAAATTACGAAGAAAATTTTCTCTCGCCAAGCACGCCAAGACCGCAAAGAGAATCACCATTCTTTGTAATTGAACCTAAAAACTTGAATTCCTTGGCGCTCTTTGCGTCTTTGCGAGAGAAAACAAGGCTTGATCTTTGAGGTAAATTGGAACGCCGGGAAAAGGTGGTTTTGCCGAAGCCAACGGTAACGTAGCCTTATTCCCCTCCCGCCAGGAACGTGCCGAAGTCCAGCGGGCGAAAGGTGTGGTTTTCGGCGGAGGCTTTGGCGGCCAGGCACATGTAAACGCTGCGGAGCCCGGCGTCCAGCGGGGCCAGGGACGGCGCCACGCCGCGGATGACGTCAATGAAGTTCATGGCCAGGGCGAGATCGCCCCCGCCATGGCCTGCCTTGGCGGGGGCAAAGGTCCGAACCTCCGTCTTGGCCTGGAAATGCATCATGACTTTCACTTCATTGGTGTACCAGTCGAACTCGACCGTGCCCCGATGTCCCATCAGCCGCGCCCCGCGTCGCCCCGCCGTTTTGCGGACAAAAAAGTTCTGGGAATAGGCCAGGTGCATGCCGCCTTCATATTCCACCAGGGCGCTGCCTGAGTCCTCGTTGCCGGTGTCGGTGGCAAACCCGCACTGATAGGGGGTTTCCGCCGGCAGCCGTTCCCATTCCCCGCCGAGGGTGTAAAGGTTGCGGGGACTTTCGGGGCAGGCGCCGGTTTCGGGGCAGCCGTCACACCGCCGGCCCGCCGGATGGTCGCCCCGGTAGATCTGCTTGGATTTCATAGCAGCGATCCACACCGGTTCCCGATCCAGAAGAAAGTTTAGGTAGTCAAAGTCGTGGGTGGCTTTCTGCAGGAACAGCCCGCCGGTTTCCTGTTCGTCGCGGTACCACTCGAAGAAATACACCCGGCCGTATGGCACGTTGTTCCACGCCTGGGCATGCTCAATGGGGCCGAGGATGCCGGAGTCAATGATCGCCTTGGTCTCCTGGCAGAGGTTGGTGAGCCGGAGGGGAAACGATACCACGGTGCGGTCTCGGTGCTTCATCCCGGCGTCACGGAGGCGGCGCAGGTCGGCCAGGTCGGTAGCCACCGGTTTTTCCAAAAAAAGCGGCAGGCCCAGTTGATAAACTTTGAGAGCGAACTGGGTATGCAGCGAACAGCGGGTGCCAATGAGAATGCCGTCAAGTTGGCCCGCGTCGAGCATGGCGTCGGCGTCGGAAAAATAGCGCAGATCCTCCGCTGCATAAGCCTTTCCGGCGGTCAGCGCGGCCAATTCGGCTGGACTTTTGAGATCGGTGATGGCGGCCAGCTTGACCTCGGGGGCAAAGAGCGGAAAAATCTCCAGCAACCCCTGAATTCTGGTGCCGAACCCGATAACGCCCAAGCGGATCATGTGACAACCCTCGCGATCGTTCCCTGCCGTCGCCGGTGACGTGGTTTTACCCGCCCCCGCAGCGGCGGTCGGGCGTTATGCAATCGACTGACGGCAAACGTTTACATTGGCCAATTTAAGCCGCCGTCGCCGAAAAGCAAGTGGCGCGGATGAATGTGCGCGTCGGGCGGCTACATTAACGGCCGTTCCGCTGACGTGCCCCTTTCACGGCGCGCCCCCGGGCCAGCGTAGCTCAGTTGGTAGAGCACTTGATTTGTAATCATGAGGTCACCGGTTCGATCCCGGTCGCTGGCTCCATCTTAACTACTTTAATTTTAAATAACTTGTGGCTGTGTTGCTGAATTTTAGTGTTGTCAAGAGTTAGGGCTTTTTGGTTACAATCAAAAACGGCGATGCCCTGGCATGGTCAACCTTTCGACGAGCTTGATTCCGACGAAATACGGTTGAACAGGGACGAGGTGTACCGGGCCAAGTCCGATACTATCTGTTCAAGCAAGGACGGACAGGCCGTCGCGCTCACGCGTTTTTGGAACGCGGTCCATTTTTTTCACGCCCCAGCCTCCATCTCCATGCAGGGAAGGATCACCGGCGTGTTGAGCTTCGCCTTTTGGAGTCGCCCGGCCTCGGGCAAACAAAGCCGCGCCGTGCCAGTAATGCCGCCTACCGGCCCCGCCTTTTCAGCGACTTCGATCAAGTCATCGCCTGGCTCAAGTCGGCCGGCATGAAGCCAGTCCCCTGAAAACCTGGTTATAAAAATACTTTTCCGACTTCATGATTACGATTCCGACGCACAAATTTAAAGTACCCTTGGTTGGATTAATATTTTCTAGCTTTTTAAAAGACTATTCCGACCTTGGCGATGGGAAACCTGCTTATCGCCAATACATTAATCTGACAGCGGGCCTTGGGAAAACACTCTTGATTCGATTGAAGGAAATAAAATCATGCTCGATGTCAATGCGTTTCTCGGCAACAGCGTCAGGGGTGACCTGATCGGACCCGAAATGTGGACCGCTCCCGAACTTTGGGAGGAACAGCGCGGCGGCCCCGAGAACCAAGCCGGAGTCTTGATCTCTGCTCAGTTGCCTTATTACGCCTGGGATGCCCCCAAGCCCGGCCTCTCCGGCAAACTCTATCTGGCCCATAACACCAAAGAGCTGGTCGACGTCGTTGGGCTGGAACTCCGCGAGATTGCCGGCACGGAAAATGTCGCCGTGGAACTTTTTCTTGCCCGCAACGAATGGACCCCGGCCCTCCTGAAAAGCTGGTACCGCAGCCGGCCCAATGCGTTCGGAGGCGACACCCCCGAACTCGGCGCCCTTTCCCTGAAAGAAAGCAAGTGCATCAGCGCCGACAATGTTTTCGTGGCGGAATGCGTCCTCAAAAACACCGGCAATACCCCGCGCCGCTATGAACTGAAGATCAACGGTCCCTTTGCGGCAAGCCCCTCCCACCCCGAAAATTCCGGCTCCTTCACCTTCGTGACCACGGCTTGGGGCGACACGGAATATCAGGTGTTTGCCGCCGTGAGCTCCACGCTGCCCGGCCTCGTCCACCGTTTCGAACTCCCGCCTTACGGCGAACTGAAGTTCCGCTACGCCTTCGTCGTCGACGCCCATTCCGCCGCCGCCGCGCTTGCCCGCACCCGCGCCAGCCTCGGCGAAGCGGATGTCTTCGCCCAAAACGTCAAATGCTTCAATGACTGGTTCGCGGAAAAAGTCCCGGCCCTGCGGAGCGAGGACCAGGATATCCTGAAACTGTATTATTACCGCTGTTTCGTGCTCTACCGCAGCCTGCACTTCCCCCGCCGCCTGTTACCCGGACATCATTACCCGCGTCCGGCCATGTACGAATCGCCCAGCGGCAACGGCTACAGCGCCGTCATCGGCCTCCCGGTGCCGATGCAGGTCCAGGAAGCCGCTTGGCTGCGCGACCCCCATCCGGGCAAAGACCACATCCTCAACTGGTGCGACGGACTCCCCGACTACCACAAGTATTACATCCAGTTCACCCCCATGTCGATCTGGCGTTTTCTCCAATGCCATCCCGACCGCGAGCTGGCCCAAAGCGCCTTCCCCAAGGCCCGTGAGTTTGCCCTTTGCTGCGCCGACCAACGCTTCGACCGCCTGCCCGTCCAAACCAGCAGTTGGGGCACCGGCGCCGAATACCAGCCCAATTTCTATCAGTTCACCGATCCTCCCTGGGATTATCGTCACGACTGCCAGTTCGCCAACCAGGGTTTCGAGATCGCCAGGCTGGTCCGCCTCGATACCGCCGGCTACGCCATTGGCAACCTCCTCGGAAGCGCCAAAATCGCCGGTTTCCTCGGGGATGGCGAAGCGGCGGCAACGCTCGCGGGCGGCGCGGCGGCCATGCTGGAGATCGTCAAGACGAAACACTGGGACGACAAACTGCAGTTGTTTCTCGCCGCCGATCCCGAGTCCGGCCGCCTCGCCGACCAGGCCGCCTGCTACGACAGTTTTGTCCCCTACATGTGGGGCATGATCCAAGACAAGAAATACTTGGAAGCCTTCAAGAAATTCACCGATCCGGCCTGGTTCTGGGACGACTTTCCCCTCTGCACTGCCGCCAAGACCTGCCCGATGTATTTCGGCGGCGCGGCCCTGGTCGGCCCCGCTTTCGCGTCTCCGGCCAAACCGCATTATTACAATTGCAGCTGGAACGGCCCCACCTGGCATTATTCGAACAGCCTCGCCGCCGAAGCCTTCGGCCAGGCCGCGCTGGCCGCCCCCGAGTGGCGGACCAAGTGGATGGAATTCTTCCGCGCCTGGACGGAAATGCATTTCCAGTACGGCGACCGCACGACGCCGCGCGCCTGCGAACACCACCGGCCCGAGGACGGCGGCCGTTGCGCCAACACCACCGACTACTTCCACAGCTCCTGGATCGACCCCTTCATCCGCTACGCTTGCGGCATCACGATTGCCGACGACCTGAAAACGTTGGCGTTCGATCCGTTCCAGCCGGCGGATTTCGAACTGGCGTCGGTCCCCGTGGCCGGCCGTGAATTGACCTTTGCCCAGCGAGGTCACATCCTGGAAATCCGCGACGCCCAAGACGTGATCATCGCCTCTGGCGCGGCTCCGCTGAAACTGGCTTTGGCTTAAAACGTGACACAGGCACTCTTGCCTGTGAAAACGTCAAGCAGGCAATCCTGCCTGCGTGTCTGGCAGGAACGCACGGTTATTTATGGTGGGAGAATGGGGACTGGGAGAATCGGGGCAGTGAGATGAAGTGAGGCTGATTGCGGAGGTATTGCCCCCCCGCTCCCCCAAACGAACATCGAACATTCAACGTTCAACATCCAACGTGGATGATTTCGACGTTGGACGTTGAATGTTCAATGTTGAATGTTCAATCTAAAATCTTGCGCGTCTTGCAACAGATTTCACTCGTAAGACGCTAAAATGGTTGTCTCATTTTGCGGATTCCGCAGGCCGTCTCTGGCGATAAAACAGGCTAGGGACTGTAGGCGGCCTGCGAAATCCGCAAAGGGGCACAAAAAGGTTTGACGGAGGGCTTGGGAACCACCTTTCCTCAAAAGGGGGTTCCCAACCGACAAGAAGGTCATGCCCCCATGCCGGCGGGGAGTTTGGAGGCCATCATCTTTTTGCGGTCGAGCACGCGCCCGTCAACAATGAACGTGCCGTCGCCAACGGCATGGACCCGGCGCGTCTCCTGGCGCGCGGTGTCCAGGTAGGCGGCCACCGCCGCCAGCACGACGATGTTGTGCTTGCTGACAATGTCGGCTACCCGGCACTCAATATTGGCGACGCACTCCTTGATCAACGGCGCCTGGACGTGTTTGCCCTTCATCGGCGTGAGCTTGAACTTGGCGAATTTGTCCGTGTCCGCCCCGGAGCAGGTCCCGATGCCGACCACCGTGTCCAGCAGCTCCACGGTGGGAATGGCGATGACGCACTCCCGGTTTTTCTGCAACGCCGCGAACGAGTGATTCCACGCGCCCGTGGTGATGGCGAAGACCGGCGTGAAATCCAGCACCATGGTCCAGGAAATGGTCATGACGTTGTCCCGGTCCCCGTCACGGGTCGTCACCAGGACCACCGGCCCGGATTCCATCAAGGTAAACGCCTTGCTCAGTTGCATCCGTCGCATGAACGCACCTCGTTTGGTCGCCGCCCGCCCCCGTGCGAACGCTAAACGTGACACAGGCACTCTTGCCTGTGAAAACGTCAAGCAGGCAATCCTGCCTGCGTGTCTGTCAGGGACGCGCTGTTAGGGTGGGAGGAATATTAGGGACGGGTGCACTCCCAATTTCACGAGATCCTTACTCGTCGTCGATGATGTCTAGCCCGTTGTCTCGGCACCACTGCTCAATGGCGCTGCGTCGCGCCGCCGCTTCAAAATCGTACCACGCTTGAAGCTGGCGCCGGTCTTCAAGAAATTCCTTGAAACGCCCGTAGGCACCGGCACGTTGGAATATCCGCTGAACGGTTGCCGCTTCGTCCGGCAACTGCTCCTCAATGAACCGGAAAACCAGGTCGCGGCCAAGGTCTAACGTGTTCTTGTGCGGCACCTCGTAACAGTGTGGCCAGTCAAGGTCGTCCGTAATCTCACTTTCGCCGGTTATGGCGGAGGCGTAAAGAAACCGGTCCGCCGACTTGTCGTATACGGCGCGGTTGGTTCCATACGGGGCGTCACCCACATAGTAAAACGCCATTTCAAGGTCGCTGTAGTTTGGCATGCGTTTACCATAACAAACCGTTGCTGTTCCGCAACCGTTGACGTCGCGGCAATCGTCGGACATTCCAGCCCAATTTGGCCCGGTCCGCCCCTTGCCATTCGTCGCTTTTCGTTTCTTGTGTGTTCGGGGGAGCCGCCCGGCCTCGGGCGGATAAGGCCCCGCCATTTTCCACCATTAAGAGCATGAAGCACATGAAGCAATCTGGCCGCACTGCCTACCCAAACGCAAATAGTAGGTGTGACCACAATGGCTTTATCTTTTCCCCAGTGATGCTGACATTGACTGAACTTCTGAGATTAGATTTCCTTCTCCCGAGTCTGCATCGTCCGATATTGCAATTGTGATATTCCGCCCGAATATTTCGCTGACCCCCTGATACGCTCTGCCGTTTCCGTAGAAGGCAAGTGTCATGACCTGTTTTTTATTGTCATAGGACAAGCTGACCTTTATGCCGTCCTGGTCTTTGCCTCTGTATACGCTTTTTCCCCTGCCGGCATGCTGTCTCCTTGCCAGTTCGAAAGAGCGGTTGTTGACCTTCAAGGTGATGCTTTCACTGTCTACCAGGCCCGGATCGCATTTGAGGTTTGAAATAGAAAGGCTTGCGCTTCCCCTTCCGGACCGGCTGCCGGCAGAGTGGGTTTTCACGATTGCCTCGCTCAGGTCAATACGATAAGCCTCGGAGGAATTGCCTGATTCGGCCGTCGCCTCGGAATAGTCATTCTCCGGAATCGGAGCAAAGGCGATGCTTGATCTCGATTGCACGGGTATTTTGACTAGGGTCATCGTCTCTGAATTGCTTGAAAGTCCCACAATGGCGGTCCCTGACGCGCACGAGAGCATAAAGTCGTTGACGTTTTCAGCCCCGGTCACGGAAAGCTCCCAGGTGTCGCGTTTTCGGTCGAGACGCAGGGTGCAGTTCGCATCAGGATCTGTCCAGCCGGAAGGGGTGAACGATGAAGTGCTGGTATCGCCATCCTCCTGCCAACTCTCTTTCGGGCAGGAAATGGACATGTCGCCGATGATAAGCGCGACCCTCATGTCGGCGGGACTGGCGTCGTTGTCAAAGGCGTCAGGCAGATCCGCGCCGCTTATGACGAAATCGCAGGTGTCTCCGTCCTTTTTAGCGACTTTAAACTTTTTCGCCAGCACCGGAACAAACTGGGCGGCGATGGTGGCGGAGCCGACATCCTGCACGTCCACCTCAGTCTCTGGCCGTTTCGGCGTGTCCACGCTCACTTGCGGACCATAGGGCTTCCAGCCGGCAAAACGCCATCCGTCATTTGCCTCTGCCGTGATTTTCAACGTCCGTCCCTTTGTGACAACCACCTCGTTGTCAATCACGTCAAAGGGGCCGTCCAAGGCTGTCAGGGTAACCACGCCCCCTTCGGCGGGCTCGGCAATGGCGGCCACGTCACAGGTGGTCAGTTCGGACGTGCCTGGCTTGGGTTTCCAGGCTTGGACCCTGTACACCACGCACCATGGCTTCTGAATGTTGCCATTGGTCTTGAACGCCGTGGGTATCCAGAAGCAGTCCGTGCTGTTCGCATTCAACCAGTAGGCCGTTGCCGTCAGGCTGGAAAGAACGTCTTTGGCATGTTCTTTTGCCGGCAGCAGGTACATCGAAAAGGTGACGTTATCCTCGGATGACGCGACGCTTTCATGCCCATAGGACAGGCTCAGTGAGGCGGCGGCAAACCCCCATTTTGCTTTCCCCCGGACATAGGCGGACCATGTTCTGCAATCGTTCGTTCCCTTGGCGAAATTCGCAACGCATGAGCCGCCATTTCCCGCGGTCATGTCAACCGAAGCGATCTTTTCCACCCCTGCGCCGCCGCTGACCGTCGGATCAATTTTCCATTTGGTGTCCGAATAGCGTGACGAGAGAGGGTAGGGCCGCATCCCGGCGGAGAAACTCTCGGCATCGGGATTGGACATGTTGAACGGGACATAGCTTACCGTGGAGTCATTCTTGTCCGTGCAGTTGCTTGCCCACACTCTGGAACCCGTAATAATGGTGCCATTCCAGTCATATCGGTCATACGCCTGCACCTCGAAATGCGGCGTGTTGACCACCATCCAGCCGATCTGCGACGTGTCATCCGAATTGTGCGTCCAGAAATATTTTAATTCACTTCTGCTCTCATCGGTATGCACGACCGATCTTTCAGCGCCGAATTCAATGCTTCCCCCCACATCGTCGTCTTTGGCGCCAAACTTCATACTGCCGGTGATTGACATTTTGGTTGCCAGCGAATCCCCATGTTTGTTGACAAAGGAAAACCTTGAAAACTCTTTGTCGCTTTCGTAAGCATCCTTATACGTGTAGCCCTGCATGGAATATGGCGGAGGACCGTAAATTACTCCGATCAGGGTCCAGGTGGCGGGGTCATTGGACATCTCGGGACGGGCTGGATATTCGATTTTGTTGCCTTCAACCGTCTCGGACTTGACCGGCACGAGATAGTCGGAGCGGAAACAGCCGACGGTTGACCAGGCATATTTCCTGCCTTCAACGCCCACCGCGTTGATATAGAAGATATACTGGTCAAAGCCCTTGTAATCACCGTTGCCGGCTCCCGCCTTTTCGGAAACAATCGGAAAGAGGGAAAAACTCTGCTCCCTGATGTTACTGGTGCCCTTGACGCCCATCTCCTCATTATAGTAAAGATCCGCATATTTCAGGGTTAGTGCCTGTGCGTCAAACTCATATCTTGTCATAAAACTGTAATTGGTGCCTTTGTCATAAAAAAGCCCGGAAATGCCGCGGGTGATGATCTGCAGCCGGTCTCCTTTTCCGCCTTGGTATACGCCTCCCCTGACCACTTGAATATTCCGTGTCCCGTACCAGTTTCCCCTGGCAATGTCTTGGAAGCGCGCTTCCTCGTTCCGAACCGGAATGACATGGCTCTGCTGACCGAAATTCTGATCCATGATCAGCAAAAATCCGTCGCAAACGGTCCAGGTCCCGAAACATTTAGGCGCAGGGTCGTGGTCTTTGTTGTAGTCGCCCCCCAGCACCGCAACCGCAAGATAGGGCTTCTCCGAAATATCAAGCAGGCAGGCGTCCATGGAAATGACATATTCCCAATACTTGCTGATAAATTCTTTTTGGACAATAATCTTGCCGGTGTTCAGAAGATCGACCGAGGTGAGAAAACCCTTGTTGTTTTTTGCCGTCAGAAACACAATGTTGCCATTGAAAAATACAATTTTCCCTGTCATTCGGTTGTAATTGTTTGATTCGAATGAAATGATGTTGGACAAATTGGGGAATTCAAACTTTTCCTCAGTTTTGTATTGCTGGCTGTGGCGCCTGTAATAGACATATTGGGCGGTGGCGGGATCCTCTTTCAGATAAAACGCCAGGATGTCAGGGTGGCCGCCGCCGATCTCGCAGACGCCAAGGAAATAGGTGTATTGCGAGCTTTCCAGAACCCGGGTCGGATAGCCGATGCGATGGGGCTTGGCTGACTTGGACGGGGGAAGCTCAAACTTGTACGGATAGGCGTCTATGGCGCCATAATGCCGGTAAATATAGGTGGCGCCGCAGTTCGCAATGCCACTGTTGGCCATGAAGTCCCAAGTTTCATCATCATGATTCTGCTGGGTCTCCTCATCGCTGAGCCAGTCGGCCCATGGCACCGACCAGCTTTGCATATTGCTGGCATCGGCATTCTGCCAGCAGAGCAACAGGGCAATGATCAGAGGAACAAGGCGATTGAAGCTGGGGGTCTTTTGCAGACGGCGGCTGGACGAATTCATGGCTCCCTCCCAGTTACATTGATGGCATGCCGATGGGGCTGGCGTTCTGGCATCGCTCCGTCCGCTTTGCCCGTTCTCCGGCGCGGCATGGCGGCCCCACTCATACCTCCGTGAAACGGTCGGGGACTTTATCATGCCGGCAAGTGGATGTCAAGCCGGCTAATCGTCATTTCGCGGATTGGCGGGATAAATGCAGGGATCTCCCCTCGCCTGGGAACGCCGAGCCCAGTTTTATTCAGTAAAAAGCTCTGGATGAGCGGAAAGGCAGTCAGCCTCTGTGATGGCACGGACCACGCGGCAGGGATTGCCAAAGGCAAGACTGCCAGCCGGAATATCCCGGGTTACGACGGCACCGGCACCGATGACGCATCCTTCCCCAATCGTCACGCCGGCACAAATGGTCACATTTCCGGCAATCCAACAGTTGTCACCGATGGTGATCGGGGCGCCATATTCCATATCCGTGACGGTTCCCGTTTTTTTATTAAAATACGGGTTTCTATCCTGATGGCAAAGCGGGTGCTTGGGGGTCAATAAAGAAACATTCGGTCCGATAAAGACAAATTTTCCTATGGTGACCGGGCAAATATCCAGCACGGTAAAATTGAAGTTGGCATAACTGCCTTCCCCAATGGCCGTATTGGTTCCGAAGTCAAAATAAATCGGCCCTTGCAGATAAACATTTTTCCCGCGATTGGGAATCAGTTCATCCAGTATTTCTTTGCGTTTCTCTAGATCGGTTTCAAAGGTATCATTATACAGTTTGCAAAGGCGGTGCGCTTTTGAACGTTCCTCAGGCAATCCTTCGGTGAAAGGATCATAAATCTTTCCGAGCAGCATTTTTTCTCGTTCGGTCATTTTTCGTCTCTCCTGGATCGCAATTTTTATAATATCGTTAGCACGCTGTTCGGGTTAAATTTTAGTCAACTTTACATAAATGATCTTGATTCTTTGTGCTGTTTGCGATCTCCGCAATGCAACCGGCATAACGGTTGGTGACTTTAGCCCGGTGGCGCCCGGATGGCAACCCCCTTGTTATTGGCGGTTGGCTTTGCCGCGTCCTCCTGGTCCTCAAGGTCCTCTGGTTTTCCCTGTCCTCTCCGTCCTCGGCGGCCATGGCGCATTGGGCGGGAACGGGGGGGGCGAGGACATTGAGGACAAAAGCTAATGAAATGAGGACCATGAGGACGGGGAGGACGCCCCCCCATGACGGAGAGCATTGGGCGGCGCCTGGCCGCGGGCGGAGAGGGGTGCACCGGTTTCGGGGGACGGCAAGGCTTTGGCCGCCTGAAAGCGGCAATCCGAACTGGGGCGGGGCGTGGGACTTTGGTAAAGTTAAAACTTCGGATTCACCACGAAGGCACGAAGCTAAATCGAAGTTTTTTTTGAGCTGTAGTGGCCATTGAAACACCAAACAGGTCGCGTGGCGAGAGGCGGGCGCGAGCGCCGCTGCGCTGAGCGCGAAATAGCTGTTGGTTTTATGGCCACAAGAGGCACAAAAGTCACAAGAAAATACAGTATGAAAGCGGTGTCGAGCCACCGCCACTCAAAAGGTTCCGGCGGCGCGCCGGAACCGGTAAATGCCCCCCTAACAAGGACGGAGCTGGGGTGACGCTGTTGTTGTCCGTCCGGGGCCGGGCGGCTTTCGGGCGTGAACTGACGCCGAGATCAAAAAGCGGCAAAGGAATTGCCGCACTCCACACCGGTGCCAACCTTTCTTCCAAGCATTTTATGTTCTTAAACGAGGAGGGCGATTCCGCCGCCGCGGTTGCTGGCACCGCGTTCCGGTGGCG
>CAITYL010000145.1 GCA_903896595.1 uncultured Lentisphaerota bacterium | reverse complement strand
GTCATCGTCGGAGACGCGCATACTTGGTTAGGCGAACGGTAGCCCAATAAAACAGTGAGGAAATGGTGTGACGCCATCGCTGTCCGCCCGAGGCCGGGCGGCTCCCGGTCTTGAAATAACGTCGATTTTAAAAAGCGGCTCAAATAATTGTGATTTTTCTTTGCGATCTTGGCGCGCTTGGCGAGAGAAAATGCATTATTCGTCTAACTCGCGGTTTGGCTGACGACGTCCGCGGCCGGGCAGGAGTTTCATGAGCTCCATGATCGCGACCACGCCGACGCTGGCGCCGATGGCGGCCGCCAGATCCCCGGTGGAAATCACCGTGAACTTGAATAGGTTGTGGCAGAAGGGCACCAGCAGGACTGTGCCCAGCAAGAGGGTGGTGCCACCCAGCACCCACCACAGCGCCCGGTTCGGGATGCGCAGGGAGGCGAGAATGGAACAGCGGGAACGGTTGGTCAGGATCAGGCCGAGATTGCCGATGACCAGGGTGGTGAACGCCAGGGCGCGGGCGGTGGGGTCGTCATGGTCTGTCTTCATTGCCCAGACAAACACCCCCACGGTGGCGAACAGCACCAGTAGCCCCTGCACCAGGCTCTTGATAATGGCCTGGCGGCCGAACAACGCCTCGCCCAAACGGCGCGGCGGCCGGCGCATGACATCCGCCTCCGCTTCCTCCGCTTCAAACACCACCGAGCAGGCCGGGTCGATGATCAGTTCTAAAAACACGATATGCACCGGGAAGAGCACCACCGGCCACTGGAACAGCACCGGCAGGAGCGCCATGCCGGCGATCGGCACATGCACGGAAAAAATGTACATCATCGCCTTTTTGAGATTATCGAAAATGCGGCGGCCCATGGCGACCGCGCGCACAATGGAGCCGAAGTCATCGTCGAGCAACACGAGTGACGCCGCCTCGCGGGCCACGTCGGTGCCGCGGCCGCCCATGGCGATGCCGATGTGGGCGGCCTTCAACGCCGGGGCGTCGTTGACGCCGTCACCGGTCATGGCCACGACCTCGCCATTGGCCTTGAGCGCCTGGACCAGGCGCAGCTTTTGTTCGGGCACCATGCGAGCGAAGACATTGACGGTGGCGATGTGTTGCCGGAGCGTTTCCTCCGGCATGGCCGCCAGCTCGGAACCGGTGATCACCGCTTCCGCATTTCGCAGGCCGATGGTCCGGGCGATGTTCTTGGCGGTGCCGGGATAATCGCCGGTGATCATGATGGTGCGGATGCCGGCCGTGTAACATTCGGCGACCGCCTCGGTCACGCCGGGGCGCACCGGGTCCTCCAGTCCCAGCAATCCCTCAAACTGGAAGTCGTAGTCATGTTGCTGGCCAGGCAGGGCGCCGGCGGCGGCGGTGAAGTGCGCACTGGCCACGCCAATGACCCGGCGGCCGCGGTCCGCCAAGGCGGCGATCTGCTTGGCCAAGGCAGCGGCCTGTTCCGGCGTGAAGTGACAGAGATCGGCGATCGCTTCCGGCGCTCCCTTGGCGGCGATGACATGGTGGGCGGCGTCCCGGGTGGAATGCCAGACGCGGGACATGGCCAGCAACTCGCGCGACAACGGATATTCCCGCAGCAGCTCCCAGTCGTGGTGCAAATGCTCGGTGTGCGACAACGTATTCTCGCCCAAACTCTTCATGGCCTTTTCCATGGGGTCGAACGGGTCGGCCGGGCTGGCCAGGATGCTGTACTCGACCACGCGGTGGAACGTCTCGGGCAGGACGGCGCCGGCCTGCCGGGGCGCCTCCATGACCTGGTCCCCGGCCACCAGGTCGCTGACCGTCATGCGATTGAGGGTGAGCGTGCCAGTCTTGTCGACGCACAGGCAAGTGGCGGAGCCGAGCGTCTCCACCGCCGGCACCCGGCGGGTCAGCACCCGGTGCTTGGAGATGCGCCAGGCCCCGAGCGCCAGGAAAATGGTGAGCACCACCGGAAATTCTTCCGGCAACATGGCCATGGCGAGGGACAGCCCCGCCAGGAACCCGCCCAGCCAGTCATGCCGGGTCAAGCCGAACACGATGACCACCAGCACGCACAAGGAAACGCCGATGATCCCGAAGGTGCGCACCAGGGCGGCGGTCTCGCGTTGCAATGGGGTGCGGTCCGTTTCCAGTTCTTTTAGCGCCTTGCCGATCAGGCCGATTTCGGTGTTGGCGCCGGTGCCCTTGACTTCGGCAATGCCCTGCCCCTGAACCACCAGGGTGCCGGAGTAGACGAAGGGGGTGTCGTCGCCGCCCGGGCGCGCCATGGCCTCGGCCGGGGCCGGGCCGCCTGCCGGCTGGGCGGCCGGGGCGCTTTTGCGCACCGGCACGGACTCGCCGGTCAGCAGCGATTCGTCCACGGTGAGATTGACGGCATCCAGCAGCATGGCATCCGCCGGGACACGGTCGCCTTCCGCGAGCAGCATGACGTCGCCGCGGACCACCTCGCGGCCGGCAATGCGCCGTTTCTGGCCGTCCCGCACCACCAGGGCGCGCGGGCTGGAGAGGTCGCGCAGGGCTTCCAGGGCACGTTCGGTCTTGCGCTCTTGATAAAAGGTGATGCTCATGACTACGAAGACGAAGCCGAGCAGCAGCAATGCTTCCTCGACGTCGCCGGCAATCAGGTAAATGACACCGCAGGCCAGCAGCAGCAGGAACATCGGTTCCTTGACTACGTCCAGGGCGATGGCCAGGAGGTTCCGCGGCTTGGCGGTCGGCAGTTCATTGAAGCCGTCCTGCCGCAAGCGTGTCGCGGCTTCGGCTTCAGTCAGGCCCTGGAGGGTGGCGTGGACTTGGGTCATAAGGGGAAAACTTCTGGCGGTATAAATGCCACACGCCGCCGGACTCTGAAACGGCAGAGCCGGGCGGCGTTCGGATGAGACTGCGCCATTGTAAGATGCGTCCGGTCAATCTATATGGCCGGGCGGGCACGCGCAACTTAGTGCTTGGTGGCGTCCGCTTCGGCCTCGTCGAGGTTGCGGTGGCCGACCACGGTGCCGTCGTCGTGGGCGTTGCGCCGCACGGTGCGCAGGCTGGCGAACATCCGGCGCAGGTCGCGGATGCCACCCCAGGTGAACCAGACGCAGGTGACGACGGCAATGCCGAAGGGAATCAGCACGCCGGTGACGTGGTAGTAATCCGACCACAGCTGTCCCGACCACCGCGAGACCAGCAGGTTCCAGGCGGTGACGATCAGGAACACAAAGAACCAGAACATGCCCCAGGAAAAGACGCTGATCGAGAGCACTTTGTCGCCAAACGTGAAATTGGAATCGATGCCGATAATGCCGAGCATTTTCGCCTTGAACCCGACGGGCGCGACCAGGGCCGGCGCGTCCCCGGGCTGCGGCGCGGCGGCATGCCGGCCGCGGTGCAGCATGGCGTCCATATCGAAATCTTCACGGCAGGTCAGCAGGGACACCGCGACATAAAGGAGGATGGCCGCGATCATCGACCAGAAGAACAGCACCTGGCCATTGATGGGGAATTTGTCCGGGTTTTGCAACAGCCATTGCGCGTTGGGCAGGAGCTCCAGCAGCGCGGCGCGCAGCGGCTTCCAGAACTGGCCGACCAGAATGCCGCCGACGGCCAGGCTGGAGCCGACCGTCATGGCCGTCCAGGCCGCCGCCGCCGTGCCCTTTTTCCAATAGAGACCGCCGATGATCACCGCGCCAGCGCCGCCGAGGTAAATGGCGCCGGTGATGGCGAAGAACATCAGCACATAATCG
>CAITYL010000144.1 GCA_903896595.1 uncultured Lentisphaerota bacterium | reverse complement strand
TCATTTCACCACAGAGGACACAGAGGGCACAGAGATACGAGACTGGATGGTGCCGAAAAACCAAACCTCCATCCGGCATTTTTTCCTCTGTGTTCTCTGTGCCCTCTGTGGTGAAATCATGCGCATCTTGCCACTGATTTCACTGGCAAGGTACTACCTTTTTTCCCGGACTGCGCCGGGAAAAAACGGTTCGCGTTGCGGACAACAGAACGAGTGAGGCTTTTGCAAAACCAAACAGAATCATCCACCTTGGATGTTCGTTAAGACGGTTTTTTTTGATACTGCCCCATGGGACGACGATGAGAAAAGTTACGTTTTTACCCTAACGCAGTATAATTACCTTCCCGACTCGTGTGCTCGTTCGGGAATTGGCGTCCCCGGCGGGGCGCGTTATATTGCCTGTCCGATGGCGCTATTTTGGTTTGGCGCCTCTTCATATAGTTGTGTTCAAAAAAGCTTTTGGTTGCGGGACGCGCGGGTCTTCGGGAATGTATTTCACCGGCACACGGTTTGTCTGATTGCGGGTTTCGGATCGTGAAGAAAATGGCGGCCGTTGGCGCCGGCACTCGATCTGGAATCATGGTCTGAATTTGTGGTGCCAGGTGTTTTTTTCATCTCCGCTGACGCGCGTTCCGGACGGGAAGAGAAACCGGAAACCGCGCATGATTCACCTCCATGCCGAGTCCACTACGGCTGATTTGACGGCTGCCAAGGCTGTCTTGCGCCGTGCCTTGGCGGTTCGGAGTGCGGAGGTTCCGGCGGCCGAGCAGGCACGCGCGTCGATTATCGGCGCGGGTTGGCTGGCCGCTTGGGAGCCATTGCGCCAGGCGAAGCGGGTGGCGCTTTATGCCGCCCTGCCGGGCGAACTCGCCTTGGCTTCCCTGTTTCGGGTCTGTGGCGCCATGGGCAAGGTCCTGGCCCTTCCCCGCTACCGTGCGGACGATGGCGCTTATGAACTGGCCGTCGTGGATGAGGTGGACGGTCAGACCCGGCTTGGCCGGTTCGGCGTCCGGGAACCGCTTCCCGAACAGCCCGCGCTCACCGAAGACGACCGGTGCGCTCCCGACTTGCTGTGGCTCGTGCCCGGCGTCGCCTTTGACCGGAACGGCCGGCGCCTGGGGCATGGCCGCGGGTTTTACGACCGGCTGCTGGCCGGTGCCCGCGGTCTCCGGGTGGGCGTCGCCTTTTCCTGGCGCATTGTTCCTGTAGTTCCCGTTGCCGCCTTTGACCAGCCGATGGATTGGCTGGCCACCGAGGCCGGCGTAGTTTCGTGTTTGCCGTTGTCAACCCCCATCCCAGAGGTCGCCTAGTCCATGGACATTAATATTAACATGATCGTGTCCCAGTTGCTGATTGCCGGTGTGTGTTTTTTGCTCGGCTATTTCATGCGGACTTTGATTGATCGCAAGGCGACGCGTGATGCCAGTGACATCACCAAAAAGGCCGCGCGGGATGCCGAATCCATGGTCAAGGAAGCCCGGCTGAGCGCCAAGGAAGAAATGCTCAAGGCCAAGGACGAGTTTGAGCGTGACACCCGCGAGCGCCGGAGCGAGATTCAGAAATTAGAGGAACGGGTCGGCGGGCGTGAAACCGTGCTTGAACGCAAGGCGGATCAGCTCGACAACCGTTCCGCCGAGCTGGACAAGCGCGAACAGCGCCTGCACACCCAGGAGGATCAGAACCGGCAGGAAGTGGAGCGGGTCGCCCAGTTGCGCGCCAAGCAGGTTCAGGAACTGGAACGGGTCGCCGGTTTGTCCAAGGAAGAGGCGCGGCAGCAGGTGCTGGCGGGGCTGTCGAACGAACTGGAAAGCGAGCGGGGTGCCATGGTCCGCCGGTCCCAGGAGGAAGGCCGTCAGCAATTGGAGCGCGAAGCCCGGGAAATCATGATTTCCGCCATGGAACGGTATGCCGGCGACTGTGCCTATGAGCGCACCACCTCGACCATTCCCCTGCCGAGCGACGAGATGAAGGGGCGCATCATTGGCCGCGAAGGGCGCAATATTCGCGCCATTGAGGCCGCCACCGGCGTCAGCGTGCTCATCGACGACACCCCCGAAGCCGTGGTGATCTCCTGTTTCGACCCCGTTCGCCGCGAAATCGCCCGCATCACCATGGAACGGCTGATCGCCGACGGCCGCATTCATCCCACCCGCGTCGAGGAGATGGTGGAAAAGGTGACCCGCGAAGTCGACGTGGAAATGCTCAAGGCCGGCCAGGAGGCCGTGGACCGGCTCGGGCTGATCGGGATCAAGCCCGGCCTGGTCAAACTGCTGGGCCGCCTCAAGTATCGGTTCAGCTATTCCCAAAACGTCCTGGCCCACAGCGAAGAAGTGGCGTACATGATGGGGGCCATCGCCGCCCAGCTCGGCTTGGACGAACGCAAGGCCCGGCGCGCCGGTCTCTTCCATGACTTGGGCAAGGCGGTGGATCACGAAGTGGAGGGATCCCACGCCATCATCGGCGCGGATCTGCTCAAACGTAATGGCGAAGACGAGGATGTGATCAACGCCGTGGCCTGCCATCATGAGGAGCAGGAATGCCATACCCCGTACGGCATTTTGGCGATCCTCTGCGACAAGCTCAGCGCATCCCGGCCCGGCGCCCGCTGCGAGACCACGGAGCTCTATCTCAAGCGTCTGGAGCAGCTCGAAACCATCGGCCGCCACTTTCCCGGCGTGGAAGGCTGCTACGCCGTCCAGGCCGGCCGCGAACTCCGCATCATTGTGGAGCCGGGCAAGCTGGACGAGAACCGCAGCGCCGCGCTGGCCCGCGATATTGCCAACACCATTGAGAAGGAAATGCGCTACCCGGGCCAGATAAAAGTGACGGTGATCCGCGAAACCCGCTCGGTCGAGTACGCGAAATAAGCAAGGTGGCACCGTTTTGGGAGTGCGGCAATTCCTTTGCCGCTTTTTAATACTCGACGAGTGAAATCCGCAAGGCAAAGTCGGCGTTATTTCAAGACCGGGAGCCGCCCGTCCTCGGGCGGAACTCGCTGGCGTCACACCAGTTCCGTCCTTTTTATTGGGGCATCGTCTGCCAAATAAAATCCGCCAAGGCGGATTTTATTCCTGCTTGGTCTTCAGGATCTCGACGAAGGCGGATTGCGGGATGGTGACGTTCCCGAATTCCTTCATCTTCTTCTTGCCTTCCTTCTGCTTTTCCAGCAGCTTGCGCTTGCGGGTGATGTCGCCGCCATAGCACTTGGAAAGCACGTCCTTGCGCATGGCGCGCACGGTTTCGCGGGCGACCACCTTGCCGCCGATGGCGGCTTGGATGGCAATCTGGAACATGTGTTGCGGGATGACGTCCCGGAGCCGTTCCGCCAGCCGCCGGCCGCGGAACTCGGCGCAGTCGCGGTGGACGATGCAGGAGAAGGCGTCAATGGGGTCGCCGTTGACCAGCATTTCCAGTTTGACCAGCGGCCCGGAGCGGTAGCCGGACGGTTCATAATCCATGCTGCCATAGCCGCGGGTGATGGTCTTGAGGCGGTCATAGAAGTCCACCACGATCTCGTGCAGGGGCAGCTTGGTGGTGATCATGATATGGAGATGGTCAACGGTGGCGGTTTCAATGTCCTCGCCGCGCTTTTCTTTGACCATGTTGAGGATGGCGCCGAGATACTGGCTGGGGGAGATGATCCGGGCGATGATGATCGGTTCCTCAATATGTCCGATCGCGGTCGGATCGGGCAAATGCATGGGATTGTCGATGGCGATCATCTTGCCGTCGGTCAGGTAGACATGGTAGATCACGCTCGGATAGGTCATGATCACTTCCATGTCATATTCGCGGTGCAGGCGCTCCTGGACGATTTCCATGTGCAGCAGGCCGAGGAAGCCGCAGCGGAAACCGGCGCCCAAGGCCGGGGAATTTTCCGACTGGACTTGCAGGGCGGAATCGTTGAGCTGGAATTTGGCCAGGCTGTACTTGAGCTGCTCGTAATCGCGGGTGTCGCACGGGTAGATGCCGCTGAACACCATGGGATGAATCCGCTGAAACCCGGGCAGCGCCACGGGGCAGGGGGCCATGACCGTGGTGAGCGTGTCGCCGATCAGGATGTCGGCGGGGCTGCGGATGGTGGTGACGATGAACCCCACTTCGCCGGGGCCGAGAAATTCAACGGCGGTCATGGCTGGCCGGAAGAACCCCAGGTCCTTGACCTCGGTCTCCTGGCCGTTGCTGAGCAGTTTGACCTTGTCGCCCTTCTTGAGATTGCCGCTGACCACGCGGATGTAGCTGACCACGCCGCGGTAGGTGTCGTAGACCGAGTCGAACACCAGGGCGCGCAGCACGCCATCCGCGGGGACGTTGGGCGGCGGCACGCGGGTGATCACCGCTTCCAGCAGTTCGTTGATGCCGATGTCCATCTTGGCGCTGACCAGCAGGGCTTCGTCGGCGGGGATGGTGAGGATTTCCTCCATCTGCTCCGTGCACATGTCGATGTCGGCCGCCGGCAGGTCGATTTTGTTGATCAGGGGGATGATGGCCAGTTTTTGCCGCACGGCCAGGTTGTAATTGGCCACGGTTTGGGCCTGCACACCCTGCACGGCATCGATGACCAGCAGGCCGCCGTCACAGGCGGCCAGGCTGCGGCTGACCTCGTAGGCGAAATCCACGTGTCCGGGCGTGTCGATCAGATTGAGCTGGTACACCTGGCCGTTGGCGGCGGTGTATTCCATGCGCACCGGATGGGACTTGATGGTGATGCCACGCTCGCGTTCCAGGTCCATGGCGTCCAGCACCTGGTCTTGGAACTTGCGTTCCTCGATGGTGTGGGTGTGCAGGAGCAACCGGTCGGCCAGGGTGGATTTCCCGTGGTCGATATGGGCGATAATGGCGAAATTGCGAATGAATTCGGGAGCGGCCATGAGGAGAGAGGCGCGGCGTGACCGGAGGGTGAAAACCATCGGCAGGTCCCGGGCGACGCGAAGCAGGGGAATATAGCCGGCCAAGTCGCCACGGCAAGTGGGCGGAGCCGGTAAAGACATGATGCGTGAAACGTGAACCACAGTTTTGGAGTGCGGCAATTCATTTGCCGCTTTGGTGTCGCCGTGGAGCGGTGCCGGAACGTTGCCGCGCATGGGGGTTGGGGCCACCCCGGCACGGACGTACACGGACGCACACGGACCAGCACGGACGTCCACGGACACGTCCAACGGACACGTCCAACGGATATTTCGCGGTCCGTGTGCGTCCGTGAAGGTCCGTGCTGGTCCGTGCATGTATTTGCTTTGTCTTGCAAAGTTCTTTGTTTAGTGTAGATTGGGGGTGGCAAGGAGAACCCCGCCGACCATGATCGCACCCCATATTCACGACGCGCTTAAGCAGGTCCGACAGTTGCGCGAAGCCGTGCTCGACAAACGGCAGTTCCGCGGCTATTCCGGTCCTGCCCGCCTGCTGGGCGGCACCGTCGCGCTGGCCGGCGCCAGCCTGCTTGCGTGGCTTTCCCCCGCCACCCCGACTGGGCACTTGCTGGGCTGGAGCGGTGTGGTGGTTATGGCCTTGCTGCTGAATTACGGGGCTCTGGCCTACTGGTTTTGGTTCGACCCGCAGGTGGCCCGCGATCCGCGACAGCTCCGGCCCGCCATCGACGCCCTGCCGCCCCTGATCGTGGGTGGCGCCTTCAGTCTGGCCTGTGTGCTTCAGGGGCGTTACGACTGGCTGTTTCCGCTGTGGATGTGTGCCTACGGGTTGGTGCATATCCCGTATCGCGGCACGCTGCCGCGGGGCAATTATGTCGTCGGTCTGGGTTACATCGCCGCCGGCGTGGCCTGTCTGTTTTGGCCGGGGGTGAGTTTTTTCAATCCGTGGCCACTGGGCCTGGTTTTTTTCATCGGCGAGACCGCCGGCGGCCTCATTCTTTACCACAACCGCATCCGCCATCTCAGCCCTATAACCTAACCCGGCGTAGCCGGAACCAAAATAATTTCATTTCACCACAGAGGACACAGAGAGCACAGAGATGCAAGACTGGATGGTGCCGAAAAACCGGGCAGGTGTCCGATATTTTTCCTCTGTGTTCTCTGTGCCCTCTGTGGTAAAATCTTGCGCATCTTGCAACTGATTTTACTGGTGAGGTACTAAATAGCATTACCGTAAGATCAGCTTTCAAACTCGTCACCCGCCCAACCATCAGAGCCGGGAACGAAGCGCCACTCCTGGGCGCGAGAGTGACCGGTCAAAAGGAATCCGCTTTTTAGGTATAGTGCAACCTCGTGACCCGTCACTAACGTTCCGGGCTCTGATGCCCGCCGCTCCCAGTTCGCACTCATCGCGTCCTTAATCAAACGTTATATCTCTGATTTTCTTTGTAGAGGAACTGTCATCATGGCATCTGATATCACCACTCCTGGCGAGGCACTGGGAAAGATTTTCCACGAGCCGAACCGGCTTGCCATCATGTCCGCCCTGTGCGCCGCGCCGGGAGGGCTGACCTTTAACGACCTCAAAGCCGCCTGCAAGCTGACCGACGGCAATCTCAGCCGGCACCTCGCGGTGCTGGAGGAGGCCGGGGCGGTTCGGGCGCGGAAAAGCTTTGTCGGCGTCAAACCGCGCACCACCGTCTTCATCACCGAGGCCGGCCTGGACCGCTTCAATGATTATCTGACCGCGCTGGAAGCGGTGCTGGAACAGGCCCGGTGCGCCCAGGCTGCCCTGGAGGCCAGGGCCAAAATCAAACTGGCAAAACCCGCCGGAGGCGCGGAGGTTGCAATCTGATGGGGCCCGTCATCAGTTTCACGGTTGTCATCGCAAGAAAATCCCCATGAAAAAGCAAACGGTTTTTATCCTCTTCGGCCTGTCGGGCCTGCTGGTGGCGCTGGCGGTGTGGTCGTGGCAGTGGATGGCGGAGAGGCGTCAAAACGCCGCGGCGATCCAGGAGGCGATCGCCAATCCCCGGAACATCGACACGGCAAAACTGCTGAACGACATCGATGCGTCGTTCAGCCGTCTTGGCGCGGCGGAAAAGCAGAAGATCCTGGATGATCCCAAGGCAACGCATGCGCGCGTTTCCGAGGCGACCCGCCGGGAATTGGCGAAGTCGTTCAAGATCCTGTTCCAGCTCCCCAAACCGCTAAGGGAACGGTTGATTTTGGAGTCGGCTGAGGATCTGCGGCGCAAGGTGGCGGCCAACCCCGAGCGGGTTGATGCGTTCTTCGACAGCCCGGCGGGCAATGCGGCGCTGCAGGGCTCATCGCGGTTTTTTCTGCTGGAACTGAGCGGGCGGGAGAAGGCGGAGGCGTCACCGATCACGCAGGCAATGCATGAGGTAATAAAAAAACAGGCGGAAAGGAAGCCGCGGAAATGAACATTAAACGCAACTTTACGCTCATCGAACTGCTGGTGGTCATCGCGATTATCGGGTTGATTGCCGCGATGCTCATGCCGGCGCTCCAGAAGGCGAAGAAGGCGGGGACGCGGGTGGCGTGTGTGTCCAATTTAAAACAGATCGGGATTGCGGTGCACGCTTATGCCCAGTCGAACAACGAGTGGCTCCCGTGGAATTGCACGTCCCAAAAGCGGGCGATGCCGGAACGGACGCCCATCGTCGATGTCCTGGATTTGAACCACGCCCTCTTCAAATGTCCCAATGAGGACGAAGGGCTGTTCGAGAGCGAGGGCACCAGCTACCTCTGGAACTGGATGCAGATTGAGCTTCCCGGGAACGGCCGCCTCGGCCAGGACAGCTACGACATCGCCCCCTATGGCGTGGTCGGCCCCGGAAAGTTTCCGGTCATGCTGGACGCCGGCACCTATCACGGCCCGGCGGGCAGCGGGCTTGCGGTCAACATTCTGTTCGATGACGGGCATATCGGCGATGCCGGGGCGACGCCGTGACCGGATGTATGACAGGCTGGTTGGGCGTCGGCGGGCCGTTTTGTAAAAAAAGCGAATTCCCTGCCGGTGGAGCTTCTGAGTCCGTGTATGTCCGTGCTGGTCCGTGCATTTTTTTGCTTTGTATTGCAAAGTTCTTTGTTTGGTGTAAGTTGGGGGGGGTAGGCCAGGCACGGAGCCTGATAGGACCTCCAGTGGCCGTTTAAAAGAAAATGGGAAAAATACTCAAAATGAATGCAACTACTGAGTCACTCGTTAGGGCGGGCTTCACAATCTGCGTGGTTGCCGTGATGCTGGCCGGGGCGGGGTGCCGCACCGGCGGCACCGTCGTGGCGGCGCCGGGGCCTCGTGACGATCTTATCGGCTGGTACACGCTGCCGAACCGCCATTACCGGACGCGTGAAATCATGCCGGGCTCCGGCACCCTGATTCCGGTGTTCAAGCACGACGGCGCCTATTATTCCGTCACTCGCGGGATTGAAACGCCATTCAAGGTGTGTCCCGCCGGCCTGGAATGGGGGTTGCTGCCGTCCAGCATGGAGGGGACGACGATCGGCCTGGATGCGGTCACCAAGGAGCCTTACATCATCATTGAGGACAGCAACGCCCAGTATGAGGGCGGCAACTCGACCAGCGGCGAACGGCAGTTCATGTTCCGGACCGCGCGGCCCGCCGGCCTGCTGGAGGCCACGGCCGCGGCACCAAAAAATCTGGACGATTTCATTGGCTGCTACCAGCCGGTCTGGCTGCCCGGTCTCCGCTGGATGGTGCGCAAGGAGGGCGCGGTCTGGCAGGTGGCGGTGCAAGTGGCCCAGTCGGACAGGACATGGTCCGCGCTGCAGCCTGAAAAGGTGGTGGCTAAACCGTTGTCCGGCTGGCTGGGGTTTGTCTGGGGCCGGGGGAGGGAAACGGCCCAACTCGTTTTCAATTCGGCCCTCAGCCGTTTTGAGTGCCGGTATGCGGACGGCCGCATCCGCCTGCCGCTGGCGCGGGTGGCGCCGGAGCTGCCGCCGGAAACCGGCCTGCCGTCGCCGCGGATGACCATCGGCATTCCGTCGTGGCACTGAAGACCTTGTGCAGCTTTTGAACATGCCTCAATAGTCATGAATAATCCACGCCAGTCCTCAACAAAAAGGAACGTCTCCATGAACGCCAACCAGTCCCCTGTGCCGCCGCCGTTGTCGCCTCTGACCCCACCCGCCGTCGTGCCCGCCCCGGCATTGGCGATTGGAACCCCATTATTGGAGAAAGGCCGGGGGGTTCTGTCCGGCGTCACCTTCAAGCTGTTTGTCATCGGGGTGCTGACCCTGATCATGTTGATTCCCATTGCCAAAATCTGGTTTTTATTGAGTGAGCGGCAGCAGCGGCGCGATGCGGCCGTGAGCAATATTACGGAGGCGTGGGGCAAGGGACAGGAGATCATCGGCCCCGTCCTGGTGGTGCCCTTTCGCTATGCGGTCAAGGTGCAGCGGACGGAGACGGTCAACGGCAAACCCACCCTGGTGGAGACGGTGGAGCATCCGGTCGCGCAGGCATATTTCCTGCCGGCCAAGCTCAAAATGGCGGCCCGGCTGGCGCCGCAGGAACGGCATCGCGGCATCTATAAGGCGGTGGTGTACAGCGGCGAACTGGCTATCTCCGGTGAGTTTCAGCCGCCGGTGTTTGATGATTTGGGCGTCGAACCGGAACGCATCCTGTGGGACGATGCGGTGTTTTGCCTGGCCGTCACCGACCTGCGCGGCGTGGCGGGCGCCCTGTCACTGGAGTGGGCCGGCAAAACCGTGCCGCTCATACCCGGCTGCCGCTTGCCGGGCTTTGACACCGGCGTGATCGCCAGTTTGCGCGGCGCCATGTCCGGGGCGACCAAGCCCGCCGCCATTCCATTCAAGATGGATCTGACCTTCAATGGCAGCAAGCTCATCAGCTTTGCGCCGGTCGGGGTGGAAACCGAGGTCCGGTTGGCGGCGGCCTGGCCCGATCCCAGCTTTTATGGCGCCTTCCTGCCGACGCAACGCGCGGTGGACGCCACCGGTTTTACCGCCCAGTGGAAGGTGTCTTATTACGGCCGCGGTTATCCGCAGCAATGGACGAGTCTCGGCGGTGGACCCACTGCCGACAAGATTCGCGAATCGATGTTCGGAACCAGCCTTCTGGCGCTGGTGGACCAGTACCGCACGGTCGAGCGCGCTCTCAAATACGCCATCCTGTTTGTCGTGCTGGCCTTTGCCGGCTTTTTCCTGTTTGAAACCATGGGGCGTGCCCGCATCCACCCCGTTCAGTATATCCTGGTGGGGGCGACCCTTTGCCTGTTCTACCTGGTGTTGCTGGCGCTGTCCGAGTTCATCGGGTTTGGCGCGGCCTATCTCACGGCGGCGGCGGCCTCCTCGCTGCTCATCGGCGGTTATGCGGCCGGTGTGTTGAGAGGCGTTGGGCGCGGGGTGCTGACGGCCGGCGCGCTGGGCGGCATTTATGGGTTTCTTTATGTGGTGCTCCAACTCGAGGACTACTCGCTGCTCATCGGCACGGCCGGCCTGTTTGTGCTGCTGGCCGCCATCATGCTGGTCACCCGTCGGACCAATTGGTATGATCGTGATGCCGCGTCCGCGGCCGGCACCCCGCCGCCCCGGTGAGGTGTCATAGACCATGTTGGGGCCACCCTTTTGGAAAAGGGTGCTCCCCAAACCCCTTCCTAAAACTTTTGTTTCATTTTGCGGATTTCGCAGGCCGCCGTT
>CAITYL010000143.1 GCA_903896595.1 uncultured Lentisphaerota bacterium | reverse complement strand
GTAGTGGCAGGCGGGATCGGCCTCGCTGGCCAGGACATACACGTAATGGAAACCGGAGGTTGGCATGCCAAGCCGGAGTCTTGCAGGGGAGCGCCAAAGGGAAAACGTCCGCCTGCGCGTCCCTGCGGGACGACTCCGGCGGGACATCCTTCGCTTGGCGCTCCGCTGCAAGCGAAGGATGGTGGACCATCCCGGATTTAAGATAACCATCACAAGGACCGGAGAAACAAGCTGTTGCGTGATTTGAAATTGGTAGCGGGGGCCGGGATAACCCCGGATCGGATACCAACAGCCAGCCCAGCAATGCAGCCTATCCTATGCCGCACTGGCCGCCCGTGCGAGCCCAACACCACACGGCGAACCATCGGGTTTTCCATTGCGCCATGCCCCCGTGCGGCAGGGGACACAACCACTTACCCCGGCGAACGAAGCCGACCGCGCGGAATAGTTGGCGATGTTTAATTTCGAGTTCGGCCACTACGTCCGGACCATGCGGATACTTGACGGCAAGAGAAAATGCATCACTGGCGATCTTGATGGCTTTTTCGCGCTTGGTCACGGACCCGTCGCCTTGCGCAATGTCGCCTTGATGTCGGACACGTCACGCACGACGTAATCCATGGATGCCTTCAGCCCAGCCAGTGCTTCGCGGCTATTCCCAGCCTGTTGCTCCATGACGGCAACCCGACTGTTCACACTTCCCAGTGCGTAGGCACCCACGGAAAGGGTCAATCCACCCAGGCCGACGAGGATTATAGCCGCCCACATAATTGCTTTGCTCCACGCGCATGGAGATTCGTGGCCGTCTCCGGTCTTCGGGCGTTCTTCTTGGCTGCAATGCTGTGCCATGGCGTAATTCCTCTTCCCTGCGGTACTGGCCGGGGCGCCCCTTCCCAGAGACACCCCGGCGGTGTTGTTGCTTAGACGGACGGGGCGGGCGTGGCGGTGGAGCCCTGGGTAATGGTGACGGCAACGCGCCACAGGTCTTTGAATGCCTGCGGGGTGGCGGTGCCGGCGGCCCAGGCGTTCAGGGCATCCGTTGCCGTTTTGATGATGTCGTCGGCTTCGGCCTGGCTGATGGTGCCATCGGCCAGCGCGGCGGCGAGCTTCTGCGACACGGCAACCAGGACCGCACCCACTTCCAGGACGCAGTTGGCGGTGTTCGCAAGATCGGCCACTTTCTCGGGCGACTTGCTGGCCAGGGCCGTGTTTACGGTCTGGGACAGCAGGGCGGCCACAATCTGGCGGACGGGCAGCAGCTTGGCGACGTAGGACAGGAGGGTTTTGGCGATGATGCTCATGATACTTTTACTCCATTGGCTTGGGTAGGGTTTTGGGGTGTTTGCGTCCTCCCGGAGTAATTGCCCAGGAGAAACATTAGGGCGGCTTCAAACAGGCGCGGCCAGGCGGGTTCCTGCCGGAGCAAGAAGACGGCCGCACAGAGGGTGACGACCATGGCCAGAAGGCTCACGGCGCGGATGCTGCCCATCTTGTCGGCGAACCGGTTCATGGCAGTGCTCCCTTCGCGGCGAAGGCTGCACAGAACGCCGCATTGTGCCGGATCGTCTGCCACTGCTCGGCGGGCATTGTGGGCGTGTCCGGGTGTTTGATTACCTCTTGGTCGCCCATGGCATCCATGACGTTGTTGTAAACCAGGCGGCCAACCGGACCGAACTTCGACCAGAGCCGTTTCGGAATGCCGTGCGTGTTGGGCGTGGTGTCTTTCATAACTTCCCCGCTTTCTTGGCCGCTTCGTAGCGATCGGCGATCTCCAGGTACATCATCAGTACGGGCTTGCTGACCCAGTACCCGGCCTGGCCATCGTGGACCATGGCAACGGGCACGTCCTCTTGGGGCACAACCACGATGGGCTGGCGGAACATGGAGCAGCCCGAGACGGCCAGGCACAGGCCCGCGGCCAGGGGCACGGCCAGCAGGGCTCGGTGAGCCTTGATCCGTTTGGCCACGGCTTCGGCGTCATCGTCCATGACAGCGTGCTGGTCGGCCTGGATTTGCGCGGCGGTGGCCTTGGCTGCTTTCGCGGCCTCTTCCTTGTCGATCCGGGCCTGATACCACTTATCCATCGTCAATTCCCACTTGGCCTTGACGGCCCCGGCGACATTGGCGACGGCATCGGCAAAAGACGAAAACGGGTTCCAGTTCATGGGCGGCTCCTGGTGGCGACGGGGGCCGTGGCGGTCCGGCCCCCGCGCCGGGGTTACTTCATCGCTTCGATCTGGGACTTGACCAGGCCGAGGAACTTGGCGTTGCCTTCGGTGGCCGGGACAACGCGGAGCAGCAAGTTATAGAACGCGGTCTGCTCGGCGGCGTCCTTGAACATGGTCTCGTTGTCGATGGCCTGGAACGCGGCAATGGCCACGTCCGGGTTGCCGCCGCGCTTCAAGGTGCGGAAGCATTCCAGGAAGCCTTCCCGCGCCCCGGCGAGGTCGCCCCCGGCCTGCTTGATCTGGGCGGCAAGGGAATAATCGTCAGTCCACGTGTCCGTCACACCGAACGGATGCGCGGCGAGATAGGCCGTAGCTCCAGCGGCGTTCCATTTGCCGGCGGCATAGAACTTGCCACTAATAACCGTCCGCACCGCCTGGTTATACTGGTAATTCCTGACGGTGAATTGCGGGTTGTTGATAAGCTTGGATTCGTACACGGCGGCAATCGCCCCGGCCCCGTCCGTGTAATTTCCGATCCAGACCGTGATAGCCCAGTCCAGACTATCCGCGACAGTGGAATCCTTCTTGGGCATACCCCAAGCATCTTCCATGAGCGCAACACCGGCGGCCCGGTCGGTGACACCGGTAATGACGCCCTGCATCCACTTGGCGTTTCGCCGGGTGTCATAATCAGCCGCGGCGGTGGACGTATTGGTCAGCACCTTGCCGTACCACTCAACGCCAGGCGCTTTACTGCCGGCGGTTTCCCAATACGACCAGCCGACGAAATTGTAAATGTCCAACTTCTGGGCGGCCGTCAGGTCAGCGGCGTAAGTGTCCAGGATGGTCTGGGCCTTGGCCGCAATGGCCGGGCCGTAGTCGGCCGCGCCGTACCCACCCGTCTTGAGTGCCTTCATCGCCGCGATGTCCTCGACCACCCCGGCATACACACTTCCCGCCACCAGGCCGGCGAGAATGGCCACCACGCATAGGAATCGCTTCATTGTCTCTTTACTCCGTGTGGACATCACGCCAGTGCGTTTTGCACAGGCTGTCCGTGTTTCCCAGCCGCTCACCGGCCCCGTCGCCCGCCAGGGTAACGGTACCGAACCAGTTCGCGGCCAGGAAATTGTTTTCGGTCCGCCGGCAGGCGGCGGTGACTTCGGAAAGGGTGATGGCGCGGGGATGGATCTTCCAGTAGGGCGCAACGCCGGTGACGAGGCACAATAGGGGCTCCCGCGCGCCAGCGGCCACGGCCAGGCCCGCGACGCCGGCCGGGATGAACTGTTCCGCCCCGGCATTGACGACCAGGCTGGCGGCTACGCACGGCGGAGCGGTGACGGTCATGTGCCGGTCGGCGTGCATGTACGCTTCGCCCACCAGCGGAAAGCCCGGCTTGATCCGGCGGAGTTCGCTGGCCAGGACGCGGACGAAGGCGGCGTTACCATCGGCCCAATGCGGTTGGCTGGCGGCGCGCCACCCGAGCAGGGCGCAATCCGCGAACGGCAGAACGCCGGCGGCGGCGACCTGGAACGCGCCGGGATCGAAGTACGCGCCGGTTTCGGTGGCGGCTTCGGGCGGGCCGAAGGCAAAGGCGATTTTCCAGCCGGCGGCCTGGGCGCGGGCGGCCAGGTCATGCCACAGGGCCAGGTTCGCGGTCTCGCCAGACCATACGAACAGGAGCCCGCCATAGCCGCGCGCCCGGAACCAGGCGAGCTCGGCCAGCACGTTCTGGTATTCAGCCATGGACGCGGGCACATTGACCTCGGCCACCCAGCGGACGCCGCGCAGGCTTTCCGGCAGGGCGACGGCGGGCACGCCAACGGCGGTCTTGACTTGCGTTTCCCACCAGGCGAAGCGGGCGGACTTGACCAGGACGGCCATGTCACCGGGCTTGGTGTAGGCGGCCTGCTGGAAGCTGTCGAACTTCGCGCCGTACAGGTGCCGCCAGGCGTCCACGATCTTGCTGGCGGTCTGGATGTCGGTGGTGGCCATGGCTTGCGTTACCACCCGAAAGCCGGAGGTATTGGCAATGCCGATGATGGAGGTGGCCAGGCCAACGGTATCAATCGATATTCCTACCGGCACGGCCAGGACGGTGCGAAGGTGTGCGATCTCCGCAATGTCCAGAGTCAGGCCGGGGACGGCGGCAACCGGCAGCGGCGTGGCGGCCAGGTCGGCAACGACAACCTTGGCGATCTTCAGCCGGACAATCGGAATGACGACGCCGGTAACACTGTCCAGGGCAATCGGGGTTTCAGCGTAGGCGACGGGCGGCGGAGTGCCGCCGAACATGGCCCATTCCATTTCTGGGTACGGATTGTCGGCGGCATGGGCAGAGCGCACGGCCAGGCCCAGTGTAACCAAGAGGATGAGGACAACCACGAAGATCATGGTTTTCTCCTTGCAGCGGACGGTTTCCGGCTGGACCAACCGCGGCCGGCGGGCAAAGTGGATGTTCACGTGATTCATGTCAGTTCCCGGGTGCGGCGGGTTTTAGGTTTCCGGCGGCCGCGGTAAAGCCAACCACCCATTGGTCTTGCCAGCCGTTGGTTCCGTCTTCCGTGGTATCAAGGGCAGTGGAGGCGTTCTGCACCACGCCGTCAGAGACATAGATTCGCACGCGGCATGCGGCCCCCTTGGTATAATGGGCGGTGGTGAGGGCGTCCCAGAATGCCGTGTGCGTGACCGCGAACGTTTTTACGCCATGGGCGGTACTGGTATAGGAGGGGGCCAGGTCCACCCAAACCCCGCTCCCGTTCCGATACTGAAGTTTAACGGTGACCGGGGAGCCGTTCACCGTGGGGCTGGTTTTGACATAAAAGGTGGCGGGCAGGCTGACAGTGCCGCCGTCCGGGGCGGTATTGCTGGCGGTCGGGGTGCAGTCAAAGTCGTTGACCTTGGCGATGTAGACGGCGTTCCAATTCTCCGGCTGGGAGAACCACGCCTGGGCCGGTGATACGGCCAGGGCCAGGCCAACGACAATCAAGAGTAGGTATTTCACCATGAGCGGACCTCCCCGGTCCAGTCGCTGAAGGAAGTGCCATCGTGGACCCGGAACCGGCTGTAGTAGATCTTGCCGCGTTCCAGGACAGACGAAGTGAACAGGAAGGCCACGCGCTTGCCGTAGTAACCGGCGCCGGCGCCGGCTTCCGGATAGGCCACCCAAACGGTGCCGTCGAAAATCTTGCAGTTGGCAACGCCGTCTTCGGCCGCCCGCGAATCCTGGTCGATGATGGTGGTAGAAAAATCGGCCAGGGCCGACACTTGTAACTGGAAGTGCAAGGCGTCGCCGTCCGGGTCGGTCGGCAGGTTGAACAGGAAGGCGTATTCGCCCGGCCCGCCGACACCGCCCTGGATGAACGGACAAATGGACGGATGTAAGATGCCGGGGGTTCCGGTCACCGGGTTTCCGCCCAGATAGAGTTCTTTGCAGTGATGGTGTTGTGAACGAGCGGTAAATGTTTCAAAGTCTTCGCGCCGCGACATATTGACGACCCTTTCGTTACAGTGCCAGTTTGGCGTCCAGGGCCGCTCGGGCGGCGCACGGGACATTGAGTTGACTGGGGGTGAGGGCGCCGTCAGCGTCGGCATACTCGGCGGTTGGTACGCCCAGCG
>CAITYL010000142.1 GCA_903896595.1 uncultured Lentisphaerota bacterium | reverse complement strand
GTCCTCGGGCGGACAGCGACGGCGTCACACCAGTTCCGCCCCTTTTAATGAAATGCAAACGCACTTTCCCCACGCCTTCCGAATCTTCTGGCTACTGGCTACTGAATTCTGGCTACTTTTGCAATTCCCTCGCGCGTCTCCGACGATGACGGGTTCGTCCGCCCGAGGACGGGCGGCTCCCGGTTATGGGAAAACCGCGCTACAAGCGCTCAGCTACAGCACACACTGATCCGGTCTCATAATAATCCAGGATAAAGGTTCCGACCATGGCCGGAAACGGTATGGATTACCCGCAACGTGGAGGGATCTGACATGCAATACCCGCTGTTTCGTCATGTGGCCGTCCGCCGTTTATTCAATGGTCTGTTCTTGGCGTTCGGCCTTCTTCTGGCGGCTGTCGTGGGTGCCGGGGAAACCCCCGCCTCAGATGTCAAGGTCTGGCCGGTCTTTTATCACGCGTCCGACCTGGTCACCAAT
This sequence comes from uncultured Lentisphaerota bacterium, assembly GCA_903896595.1. Lineage (GTDB taxonomy): Bacteria > Verrucomicrobiota > Lentisphaeria > Oligosphaerales > CAITYL01 > CAITYL01. The sequence goes on along the minus strand of CAITYL010000142.1, from coordinate 14,424 downwards.
GAAACCCGCACCGAGGTCTTCTGGCCGCTCTATGTCCGCGAAAGCACGCCCGCCTACACCGCCAATCAGATCCTCAGCTTTCCGCAGCGTTATCCCGGAAAATACCCAAACCAGCTCTATCTGTTCTGGCCGCTCAGCGGACTCCGCACCGGCAACGGCCATGACGCCTGGTTCTTCCCATGCTTGTGGAGCGGCGACGATTACTTCACCCTGTTTCCCGCGTTTTACTACGGCTGGGGGAGTGGCGGCCATTCCCTCAATCTCGCCCTTCTTCAGCACAATCACTGGGACGACACGGAACGGCTCCATGCGCTGTGGCCGCTGTTCTGGTATTGGCACGACTGGAATGACGCCACCGGCAATACCCGGGACAATCTTCACTCCGGTCTCTTGCCGCTGTTTTGGCTATCGACGGGGAATTACGATAATGGCAACACCCGTTCCGCCTCCCATTCCGGCGGTATCCTGCTGCTCAATTGGTGGAGCCGTTCCCATTCCAAAAGCTCCACCGACCAAACCACCGATTCCAGTAATACTCTTTTCCCCATTTTTTATCGTTCCAGCACCACTCGTAACATGAACGTTGCTGGAGCTTCCGTTGTCAGCGCCGATGACACGCTCTGGATTTTTCCCTACTGGCAGTCGCACGACCGCGCGACCTACGATAAACCCGGTCCCGGCTGCTCCCAGAACAGCGCCGAAGCTCATCACGTTTTCTTTCCCCTATGGTGGGGCTGGAGCAGTACGGAGGATGCCTCGGTGGACTCCGGGCATCTGCTTTTTCCCTTCTGGTGGGCGTCGGCCCAAACCGAAAACGGCAAGGTTACGGAGTCCGCGGAATTTTGGGTGCCGGTCGGTGCGCATTTCTTCAAGAAACATGTGTATGACACGCGGAACCTGCTCGGCCCCGTCCTGAACCGCACTGAGAATGTCCGGGAACACTACGTCCGCTATGACGCCTTTTTTCCGCTTTTCTCCATGACCGACGGTGAGACCCGCTCCGGCGGCCGCGTCTTTCCCGTCACCGGCTGGGAAAGTCAGCACGGCCACTATGCCAACCTGTGGTATCTTTTTCCGCTCGGCTGGGACTGCGAAACGCAGGATGGCGCCGGTTACCACGTGGCGCACTCCCCGCGCCTGTTGGCGTTGCATGAGTTGGAGGCCAAACCATTCGTGAACAATACCGATTGCGTCGCCGGCCCGCGTCGGACCGTCGCGTTCTATCCGTTCGCCTGGAACCAGCGCCAGGCCGACCGGCAGGACAACGGGTTCCTCCCCTTCTGGTGGCAGGACACCTGGCGCTCCGGCCGCACTATTGCCACCGAGACTTGGATTCCCCTGCTGCTCGGCAATTTCGACGCCACCGAGCGCGACGGTCAGCCCACCTATGCCCGCCAGGATTACCTTCTCTCCATCCTTGCTTGGGGTGGGGGCGAGCAATACACGCTCCGCCGTTTCTTCCCGCTCTTTTCCTACGAGAACAGCTATGGCCGCCGCGAAATTTGGTCATTCCTGCTGCCGTTCTACTACGAAACTTGGCGCAACCGTGAGGCTCCGGACACGCACCGCTCCTCCGAGCTGTCCATCCCGTTTGCGTTCCTGCCGGTCTACAGCACCCGCGACCGTGCGGATGGTGCGGACTCTGCCACCCGTGACTCCTGGCTGTTCCCGTTCTACCACCGTTCCGCCGAGAAGTCACCGGAGCACGACGTTCACAAGCTCTCCATTCTTTGGCCGTTCTGGAACGGCGAATGGGAAAACGGCGAGACGCGCATTCGCGGTCTCGGCGGCGTGATCAATTTTTACGAGCAGGACGCCAACGGTTTTGTCGAGCAACGCCTCCTCTACCGCCTTTTCACCCGCCGCACCCGAAGCTGGTTTTCCGAGCACGAACTGATGCCGTTCTATGCCGCGCAGAGCCGCGAAGACGGTGACCGCTACTGGAAATTCCTTGGCGGCCTGGTCGGCGGCGAAACCCGTGGCGACCGTTCCTATTTCCGTCTGCTCTACCTTCCGATCCCCACCGGTCGGGTCCGTCCGCCCGCGGCGGCGGAGGCCGCGGCGCGCCGGGATGCGCATGCGGACATCGCACTCAACTACCTGCGCCACAACCGCTATGACCGCTCCGCCATCGAGTTCGCGCTGGCGGGGCCTGCTCGTGCCGAGGACCGCGCCTTCCAGCTCGCCGCCGCAACCGCCTATCTGAACGCCGCTGGCGGGGCAGTCGGCAAGGAACTTCGTTCCAGCATCCCGTCGTCGCTTGAATCGCTCGGCGGCAAGGGCGGATGCAACGGCGAAGATGCCGTCCGCAAAAACCTTCGCACTCTTGCCGTCAAGCATTTCGAGAACGCCATGGCCCTCGGTGCCGACCGGCCGGATACCCTCCGTCAAATCGCCCGGGCCTGGCAGGATCTCGGCGAGTGGGACCCCGCCCTGCAAAAACTGGCGGAGTCCGACCGGCTTCGTCCGCGCTTTAGCACCGGCATGGAACGGTTGCAGGTGCTCACCCTCAGAATTGATCGGCAGTGCCGGGTCGGGGAACGCCCGGCCACCGCCGAGGAAAGCTGGAGGAAGGCCTGTCTTGAACAATGGCAACGGGTATTGGCCGAACTCCAGGCCCGGTATCCCAACTCGCCCACGCTCACGTTGTGCGAAGCCGAACCACCGGCCACGACGGTGGGAACACCGTTCGCCTCAGAGGCATGGAACGCCCTGTCAAGCAAGACGTTCTTTTCTGCCGCCACCTGGAAAAAACTGGCGTTGTACGAACGCGGGGCGGCCCTGAAACCCGGCGCCGAAGAAGAGCAATGGCTGGCGGAATCCTCATCCTCGCGGGGCTCCATCTCGTCATCGTATAACCGGGCCTTGCCGGCCAAAGCCTGTGCCGTGCGGGCGCTGGCCATTCTCAACCGGCAAGCATCCGTTCTGCTGGAGGAGCGGAAGGTGGCCGGGGCCGAAGCCCGCCTTCCCCGCATTCGCGCCCTTCTGCCGCTGGCCTGTGCCGGTTGTGCGGCTTTGTCCGACAAATCCGACCTGTCCGACATGTCCGACAGGTCTGAGATGTCCGAAAATACGTTCTATGACAACCCGGTCAGCCAGGCCATGCAAAATCTCTTCACGCTATACGTGGAGCAAAAGCATGACCCGCTGGGCTACATCGCCGTGGCCAAGGCCTGGGCCGCCACGTTGTGCCCGCACCAGCAAACGGTGGTTGCGCACGAGCTGGAAGCCGTCCGTTTCGAACAGCAATACCTCAAGCAATGGCGCATCACCCTGACCGTTCCGCCTTCGTCCTCCATCCGGGCGAAAGCGGAGCTTCCTGACCGCCAGTCGCCAGGCGTTGTCTACACCGGTGGGTTCTTCGACCGCTACGTCAATCTCGACGCCATCCTCGGCGCCCCCGACCACTGCACCGCCACCGCCGAATGCGTCATCACCTCGCCCGATGCGCGCCCGGCCGTGCTCCGGCTCGGGTTCGACCACCGGCTGACCGCGGAACTGAACGGCGCCGTCGTCTTCGGACCGAAAGCGCGGACCATCGCCGTGCGTGACGAATTCACCGTCCCGGTCACCCTCAACCAGGGGGAGAACCGCCTGAAACTCACCGTCAGTGACGACACGCTCGCCTACGGCTTTTTTGCCCGCCTCTCCGCCCCCGATGGCACCTTCATGGAAGACCTTGCGGTGTCCGCAAGATAATTCGGTTGGGAACCCCCTTTTGAGGAAAGGCGGTTCCCAAACCCTCCGTCAAACCTTTTTGTGCCTTTTTGCGGATTCCGCAGGCCGCCCCGTGCGGTACCAAGTGTGGTTTGTCGCACAACGGCGGCCTGCGAAATCCGCAAAGGGAGCACCCTTTTTCAAAAGGGTGGCCCCAACATCATCCGACAAAACGGTCATGCACACTCGGGGATCGTGGGCTTGGCGGGCGATGGTCAGGGCGCGGGCGGCGCTCTGTTCCTTGTCCTTGATTTCGAGCATCAGATCGAAATCGGTGGGGCGGGTTGCCAGCAGCAAGGCGGCGAAGTCGGTGGCGTCCAGCTGTTCGGCGTGGGCGCCCTTGCGACCGCCGGGCTCCTGTGAACTGTAATCGCACATCGGCAGGTCGGCGGCGGCAGTCCAGGTGGCCGCCGCCTGGCGCAGGGCGGCCGGCATGGGCTCACCACGATTGAGCAGGGCGTGGTGGAAGAAGTCGAAGAGCACCGGCACGCCGGTGGCGGCGTGCAGCGTCAGGCAGTCGTCCAGCGGATACTGCCGGTCGTCGTTCTCGATCACCAACCGTTCTCGGACCCGCGGGGGCAGGGTGGGCCAAACTTGAATAAATCGGGCCATGGCGGCCGGCCGGTCGCCATAGACGCCGCCGACATGGATCTGAATGCGCGCCGTGGCATCGAGGCCGAGTGACTCCAAAACTTGGGCGTGGTAGTCCAGTTCGGCAATGCTGCGGGCCACGATCTCGAGATTGGCGGCGTTGAGCAGGGTGAACTGGTCGGGGTGCATGCTGATGCGCAGCCCGCCGTCGCGGATGGCCCGGCCGATGGTTGCGAAATCCGCGGCGAACTCGCGCGCCCAGTCCAGCGTGCAGACCGGGTGCGAGGCGAACGGGACCAGGTCCGAACTGATGCGCAGGAACAGCATGCCGTGTTGGCGGTTGTAAGCGACCATTTCCGCCAGGCCCGCCAGGTTGGCCGCCACCGTCGCCCGGAAGCGCGCCGGGGTGAACGAGGCCAGCCGGAACCCGCCGCCGCAACGGCTCGCCAAACTGCGGTTGATGCATGGATACCCGATGCGCATAACTCCTCCAGTCTATTATATGCATATTTCCCGCAGAGGCGCGGAGGCGCAGAGGAACCGCAAAAAGCCCCATTCTTAATTCAATTGGGAGCCGCCCGTCCTCGGGCGGACAGGTAGCCGTCCCTCACCGGTTTACCATGGGGGCATGACAGTTTTATCGGACGATGTTGGGGCCACCCTTTTGAAAAAGGGTGCTCCCTTTGCGGATTCCGCAGGCCGCCGTTGTGCGACAGGCCACGATTGGTACCGCAGGGGGCGGCCTGCGGAATCCGCAAAATGGCACAAACAGATTTAACGGAGGAGGTAATTTCAAAAGCTTGAAAAAAACAATGAGGAGTGTGAACTGGGAGCGGCGAGCATCAGAGCCCGGAACGTTAGTGACGGGTCACGGAGGTTGCGCCATACCTTAAGGTGGTGGGTTCCTTTGACCGGTCACTCTCGCGCCCAGGAGTGGCGCTTCGTTCCCGGCTCTGATGTTTGGTCCTCCTTTACCATAGCCCTCCTTGTCCCCGCACGGCGATGGTCTACATTAGGGTTTACGCTAACCCTTTCCATAAGCGATTCATGACGGCCTGATACGTATGATATGAGTGATTTACCTGACATGATCCCGCCGCCCCAAGGACAGTTTCTCGTCTATCGCACCGAAGACGGGCAGACGAAGATCGACGTCCGCCTGGAGAATGAAACCGTCTGGCTGACGCAATCCGGGATGGCCGAGCTGTTTCATTGTTCCGCCGACAATATCTCCGTTCATCTTAAGAACATCTATGAGGAAGGTGAACTGGTGGCGGGAGCAACTACCGAGGATTATTCGGTAGTTCGAATGGAAGGGGGACGTGAGGTCAAACGACGGATCACCCATTACAACCTCGACGCCATCATCTCCGTCGGCTACCGCGTTAAGAGCGTCGTCGCCACCCGCTTCCGGATCTGGGCCACCCAGAAACTTCGCGAGTTCATCGTCAAAGGGTTCGTCCTCGACGACGAACGGCTGAAGAATCCCGACCAGCCGTTCGACTACTTCGACGAACTGCTCCGGCGCATTCAGGACATCCGCACCTCCGAGCGCCGTTTCTACCAGAAGATCACCGACATCTATGCCACCAGCATTGACTACGATCCCACTCAGCCGGAGAGCATCGAGTTCTTCCAGGCCGTGCAGAACAAGCTGCATTGGGCCATCACCGGCCAGACTGCGGCGGAGATCATCCATGCCCGCGCGGACGCCGCCAAGCCCAATATGGGGCTCACCAACTGGCGCGGCGCCAAGGTGCGCAAGGACGATGTCGCCATCGCCAAGAACTACCTCGCCGCGGAGGAGCTCGCCGCGCTGAACAACCTGGTCGAGCAATACCTCGTTTTTGCCGAAGGCCAAGCCATGCGCCGCGTGCCCATGCACATGCGCGACTGGATCACCAAGCTCCACGCCTTTCTCACCATCAATGACCGCGACATCCTGGGCCACGCCGGCAAAATCTCCCACCAAATGGCCACGGAGCTCGCCGAGTCGGAGTACGACAAGTTCAACCGCCGCCGCATCGCCGAAACGGACGCCGCCGGCAGCGACTTTGACCTGGCCGTCAAGCAACTATCGCCCCCGCCCCCCGCCAAAGGAAAAAAAAGGGGCGAACGGTTATGAAGGCGAGCGACTGGGAAATCGCGAAACTGGGTGAGTGGGTTGCCTTCAAGACGGGCAAGCGAAAACGCCGAGTGGCTCGTCCCGCCCGCGCTATGCTGACGAAGTTCGGCGAACGATTTGGGACGGGTGGCATTCAGGCGGAGCGTTACGACGTGAAATGAAAACACCGACCTTGCTGATATCGTTGATGATTGCTTTTGGGCTCGCTTCGATCTGGGCTTTCGGCATATATGTTCGGAACCATCAGGTGGGGCACGAGGCCATGAGGGAGATGCGGGCAGCACAGAAAGAGGGACGACCGCCACCACATCGCGAACCTATCATGGTGGAGGTGGAGGGTTACCACCAACTGGCCGGTTTCATTGCAGTCCTAGCACTGTTCGGGTCGGCCTTGGTTACGTGGACCTACCGGCGAGAAAGGTCAATACTGTTTAGGATAGCCTGCGCCGCAAGCCTGCTGATTTCCGGACTGGCTCTCCTGATTTCTCAACTGCGGACGTAAAATCCGGGGTCGTACCTCCGCAAACAGGCACATTCCGTCAAAATAGCGGGGCGGGATGCAGCAAAAAAAACCGATGCCGAGCCGCACAGGCGAATGCATTCACCACGAAGGCACGACGGACACGACGTTTGATCGAAGCACTTCAATTGCCCCGAGCTGGGGCTTCGGTGTCCGGCTTGGCAGTCATCGCTCCCGAGAGCTGGCGCGGAGCCATGCGGAGTGCGCAATGCCTGTGGACATGGATGTGGACAAAATATTGGACAATAAATCTTGCAAGATGTCGTAATTCTTTTATATTAAGAAGAAAGCGGCTTAAGAATAATGGACATTTATGCGGACATACGAGCGGACACATCCATGGATTTCTTTTCGCTGTGACTTGAAAACGGCGGGGCCGGATCTGTGGATAGCCTTGGGGGAAGCGGCGTCCAAGTGCGAGCATTTGTGCCGCGTGCCCTTGCGCCCGGCCACGGCGCAGGTGCTGCATCAGCTCTATCTTGCCAAGGGGGTGGCGGCAACGACGGCCATTGAGGGGAATACACTTTCGGAGGCGGAGGTGCGCCAGGCGGTCGAAGGCAAATTAGTCGTGCCGCCATCCAAGCAGTACCTGAAGCAGGAAGTGGAGAACATCATTGCGGCCTGCAACCAGATCGGCCAGCGACTGGCGGGGGGAAGCCTGCCGGTGCCGTCCGCGGAACTTTTGTGTGCCTACAACCGACAGGTGCTGGAGCAGTTACCGCTCAATGAAGATGTGACGCCCGGTGCGCTGCGCAGCCATTCCGTGCTGGTCGGCGAGGTGTATCGTGGTGCGCCTGCGGAAGACTGTCCGTATCTGCTGGATCGCCTGTGCGCATGGTTGAACGGGGCTGACTTTCAGGCACCGGAAAAATCAGCGCCGGGAATGGAGACCGTCTACGCCATCATTCGGGCGGTCGTCGCCCACCTCTACATGGCGTGGATTCATCCGTTCGGCGATGGCAACGGACGTTCGGCACGATTGTGTGAGTTTCACATCCTGCTTTCCGCGGGCGTACCATCACCGGCGGCGCATCTCCTGAGCAATCACTACAACCAAACCCGCACGGAATATTATCGCCAGTTGGATTACGCGAGCAAATCCGGGGGCGACGTTGTTCCCTTTCTGAAATATGCGGCACGGGGTTTTGTTGACGGGTTGCGCGGCCAGCTTGAGTACATCTGGGATCAGCAGTGGGATGTCGCCTGGCAGAATTTTGTCCACGAAAAATTCCAAAGCAAGAACAGCGCAAGCGAGGTTCGGCAACGGCATCTTGTGCTTGACGTGGGGGACAAGCGCGACTGGGTTGCGGTTGGTGACATCGCGGAACTCACGCCGCGAATGGCGAAGGCCTATGCAGGAAAAACACCCAAAACCATTCAACGTGATTTGAACGCGCTTGCGGAAGCCGGCCTGATTCTGCGGGAAGGCCGCAAGGTCAAAGCGTGTCGGGAAATTATTTTGGCATTTCTCCCGTTGCGTTGCAACCTTGATAAAATAGTGCCAACGGATGGGGTGAGTACTCCTCCTGCGCCTAATTAAAACGACAGGGTGCAACAATTGCTTGACTGATTACTTGACTTATACTTGACTGATAGTGCGGTTAGGGTATGAGTTACCGGCCGTCATTCCAGATTTTGCCACGGCTGCTGCGCCCGAAACAGGAGCCGTTGCTGAATCTGGGGGACGGATGCGGTGAGCGCGGCGGGGCGCAACGGGGGTTGCCCGCCAAGCTTAAAATGTCCGAGTTGCGCCTGGTGTGTGCCCGGAGCGCTTGACGTATACACGATACGTATATACATTATCAAGGCAACGGCTTATGAAAGAGAAATCTACCGCCAGGAAATCCCGAACTGATTGGAATCGCCTGCGTGCCATGCGGGACGATGCGATTGACTGTTCCGACATTCCGGAGATCAAGCCCGATCTCTTGAAGACGATGGTGGTTCGGATGCCGGAACGAAAAACATCGCTCTCGCTTCGCCTTGATCCCGTCGTGGTCGAGTGGTTCAGGAAGCAAGGGCCCGGCTACCAGACCCGCATGAACGCCGTGCTCAAGGCGTATGTGGACACCCAAAAGCCGGCTCATGCCTAATTTGATGTAAAATTGGTATTATTTCTCCGCGCCTTTGTGTCTCCGTGAGAGAATGGTTTTGAAATAGACGTTGTCTGAACCGTATTTACCGGTGCTTGAGGGCGGACGGGGGCTGGCCTTTGAGTTTGTGGAAGATGCGGGAGAAGTGGAACGGGTTGGAGTAGCCGACGCGGGCGGCGGCTTCGGCGACGGTCAGGCCGGGCACGGTGCGCAGCAGTTGCTCCGCCGCGGTCATTTTGGCGTCGAGCACGGTGCGCTTGAATGATTTTTCCAGCCGTTGCGTGAAGAGGTGGGACACGGTGGACGGGCTGCGCCCCACGGCCCGCGCCGCCTCGGCGAGCGGCAGCGGACGGTCGAGTTTTTCCTGGATCAGTTGCTCGATCCGGTTGAGCAGCAGGTCGCCGCGGAGCCGGACCAGGTGCCGGGCCGAGACGGTGTCGACCAGCAGGGAAAACAGCGCCAGCAGATGGGGCAGGCGGACGGCGGAAAGGGCGGGGACGCCGGCGAACAACCGGTCCAGTTCCCGCCGGGCGGCGGGCCGGTGGCGAGTGGCGGTCTGCAACGATCCGGAGTAGGCGGTACCCTCCACCCGGAACTGGCCGATCATGATGAAGCCGGCCAGGGTGCCGTCGCCGAGGCGGACGGCCTGGATGGCCTCCCGCAGCCCCGCGTGGCAGGTGTAGGCGGTGAGGGTGCCGGCGGCGGCCGCCGCGGCGAATTGCTCGCGGTCCTGGGCGCGGCAGCGCGGTTCCAATTTCAGCTCCTGGCGGAGATACTGGCAGAACGCGCAATTGGGCTGGCGCAGGCCGATCTGGAGCGGCTCGCCGGTGGGGGTGAAGAAGGCGATGCGGATGCCGAAGCAGGCGGCGAAATGGTCCAGCAGCGCCTGCAGCTCGGGGCCGGTGGCCAGTTCCAGGGCGTGTCGCCTGGGCCGCCGGAGGGCGCGCGTGCCGCCCCCGGTCGCGGTTGGGGAAAGCCTGGACGGTTTGGCCATGCCATACCATATAACGCAATTAAATGCATGAAAGTGCATGCTTTCGGCGGCGAACGGTATTCCCCTGTCAGTGTGGGCACGCTAATTTGTCTGCGTAACAGGGTGAAACGTTTGTTTGATATCTCGCCAAACACGCCAAGATCGCAAAGAAAGTCACAATTATTTGTATTTGAACATAAAAACTTGAATTCCTTGGCGCTCTTTGCGTCTTTGCGAGAGAAAACACGGCTCGATGTTTGAGGTGAAGTTTATCGTTTGGCAACGGGGTGCGGATTCCGCACCAACAGAGGAGGTGACTTATGACGCAGCGCGAGGTGATGCGGTTGGTGCTGGAAGGCAAGACGCCGCCCTATGTGCCCTGGGATTTTAGTTTCACCCATGAGGCGCGGGCAAAATTGGTGGCGCATTACGGCACCGCCGATCTTGACCCGATCCTAAATAATCACCAGCTTTGGCTGGGCAGTCCCTGCGGGCGCTTTACCGACCTGGGCCATGACCGGGTGCGCGACTATTTCGGCGTGGTCTGGGACCGCCGCCAGGACAAGGATATCGGCGTCCTTGACGGGCTGGTCCTACCGGAGCCGACCCTGACCCATTACACGTTCCCCGATGCCCAGGGGGAGGCGCTGTTCCGCGACCTTCCCGGGCAGCAGCCCGGCAAGTTCCGGGTTTACCCCATTGGCTTCTCCCTGTACGAGCGGGCGTGGACTCTGCGCGGCATGGAAAACCTGATGATGGATTTTTATGAGCATCCCGCCTTTGTCCATGAATTGCTGGACGCCATTGCCGATTTCAATATCGCCATGGTCCGCAACGCGGTGAGGCAGGACATTGACGCCGTCTATTTCGGCGACGACTGGGGCTCGCAGCACGGCCTGCAGATGGGGCCCGCGTTATGGACGGAGTTCATTTATCCCCGGCTCCGGCGCATGTACGCGGCGGTGCGCGGCGCCGGCAAGTTCGTGATGATCCATTCCTGCGGCGATGTTGATGAACTGTTTGACGACTTGATTGGGATCGGCCTGAACTGCTTCAATCCGTTCCAGCCGGAAGTGATGGACGTTCACGCGCTGCATGCACGCTACCGGGGGCGCCTGGCGTTCCATGGCGGGTTGTCGACGCAGCGGACCCTGCCCTATGGCAGCGTTGCCGACGTGCAGCGCGAGACGGACAGCCTGCTGGCGATGGGGCGCAACGGCGGCTACATCTTCGCCCCGGCCCATGCGGTGGAGGGGGATGTGCCGCTGGCCAACCTGCTGGCGTTCATTGAGCGGGTGCAAGCCCAGGGGCGGTGACGCCACGTCTTCTTAAAACCCATTTTCTCGCAGAAGCACGGAGGCACAGAGAAATAAACTATTATTCATGAATTTGAACAGGAGAAATCCGGAGAGAACGGAGAACAATGTTTCTGTGACCTCTGCTGTTTTTTCATGTCGGCGTTATTTCAAGACCGGGAGCCGCCCGTCCTCGGGCGGACAACGACGGCGTCACCCCCATTTCCGCCTTTTTTATGGGGCCGCCATCACGTCAAACCAATGATGCGCGTCTCCGACGATGACAGGTTCGTCCGCCCGAGGACGGGCGGCTCCCGGTTATGGGAAAATAGCGTTGACGAGCAGCAGCAAGAGAATGGCCGCGATGATCAGGACGTAGGCCGCGCGGTAGCAGCGCCGGTGCGGCGCATCGAGCAGGCGGGGGCCGAAGCAGAAGAAGCGCTTCTGCCGATGCCGGGAACATCTGAATGCCAGATCGGCGAGACCTTTTTGGGAGAGTGGTCCGCCATGTCAGTGTCCTTCGCGTTGGGAGGGTCGCGGACAGGCAAGATTGCCTGTCTCACGTTTTCCGGACCGGCTGCGATTTTTGCTCTTTTTGTCTCCGGCCAATTGCGCGCAATTGGCCGGAGACAAAAAGGTTTGGGAAAGGAAGGGGTGGCGGGGAAGGAAATAACCCTTCCTTAAAAGGTTTTTCCTGCCCCGCCTCTCAAGCGGTTATTACAGTCGGCGCAGGGTGGTGCCGGCTTCCGCCACGGGGAGGAAGACGGGGCGCTCGTCGGGGGCGCGGTTGGGGCAGTGCAGGCTCATCAGCAGGCGGCCGTCGAAGGTGCGGAACAGCATGCCGTGGCCGCCGTCCTTGGCAAACACGGGCTCGGCCTGTTGTTCCCACGGGCCGGTGACCTGGCCGGAGGCCGCCCGGGCCACGCCCATGGCGTAGCCCTCTTTGCCGAGGCTGGACCACAGCATGAGCAGGGCGCCGTCCTGGGCGCGGAAGAGGAACGGGCCGTCGGTGACAATGCCGTAGCCCAATTGTCCGGCGTCCCGGTTTTCAAAACGGACGGCCCACGGCGCGGCGGAGGCGTGGAACAGGGTGACGGGGGCACCGGCCGCCGCCTTGAGGTCGGGGGTCAGTCGCAGGGCGCACATGCCGCCGTCGCCGATCTGGACCCATTCGTGGCAGAAGACCAGCCACGGCGTGCCGTCCGGTACAAAATTTAAAAACTAGTGCCAAAGCTACGCACAAAGTCCCCACTTTAAGCACAAATCACCCCGCCCAGGTGTTGCCCTGGTGAAGGGGTAGCGGTTCCAGATCGCGCCGGAACGGCGCTACCTGGAACCCTGGAACCTACCGCCATAGTTACCCCTCTAGCTATCCAGTTTGACAACCAAACTAACCCCGGTAGGTTAATCCCGTCTTAGTTCCGGCAGTTAAGCCGGGGCAAGGCTAGGGGTTAAGAAAATGGCTACAAGGGCGGAAAAAGCAGCAGCTAAGGCGGCAGCAGAGGCGGCAAAGGCTGCGCAATCGGTAGCGCAAACAAATAGCGAACGCCTCAAAGGGCAAGCGGAAAAAGCCAAGGCACGGGGTATCACGACTGACAGCATTACCCTACCTAACGAAACAAAAAATCGTAAAGTTTGGGTAAAAGGAACCGGCGAAGATAAACTCTATGCTTTCAAAACAAACATTGTCCCACTAGACGCCAGCTTTTGCAAGCTGGAAGCTTTGCCGGAAAAACTTGCAGAGCGTAAACCAAGGGCTAGTAGAGGCAACCAAACCGCCGCCGTTGTAACGGTTGAAAAGATTGTCAAGCTTGAAGACAAAGAGGTTTTAACCGCACTCCTAAACAAGTTATCACTCGAAGCTCTGCGCACGTTTAAAGAGGTTGCAGACGCTACGGCGAATGAGGTTATTACCGCCAAGAAAACAGAGCAAGCAACCAAAGCCGCAAGCTTGATTATTGGGCTAGACAAAAACCCGGCAAACATTGCGGTAATTAGAGCCGCCTTGGCAAAACTTGAAGCCGAAGACAAAGCCGAAGCCGAAGCAACGCCGGAAGCCGAAGCCTAACCAATCCCGCACAAAAGAAAGGGCGGGGCGATTAAGATCGCCCCGCCCTTTTGCTGTCTATGAGAAATAATAAACTCACAAACAGCTCTGGCACACAATCAACCATATTTTTTAACCATGCTATCTTTCAAAAACTCCAAGACCTTAATATTTGCTCGCATTTTCTGTTCAATCTTGGAATGTTTTTCTAGTTGTTTCAGATAGTCGATTTTAGATTGCGTAAGGCAAAAATCATAATCTATCGTTGTGCTGTTAATTCTGATTGCCTTGTCATAATAAGGTGTAATCTCTATCTTTGTGCCGTCAATTCTGATTAGTCCGGTGTTTTCGTCTGCAACTATAAAGAGAGGTATTTTAACGAACCTAACCATATTTCCTTTAATTTTCTCCTCCCAGACTTTCCAGACATCATTATGCACTTGCAACAGTGCCCAGGCTTTGAACTTTGACCAGTTAAACAAGATAGTCAGATTCACGCTCTTTAACTCACTGTAGATAGCAGACGGTGAAATATAGATATAGTTGATTAAATCTTGCTCTGAAGCTTTCTTACCCCATGAATTAACAAAGCGACCTTTACAGCCGTAATCTATTTCAAGTTCATAAATTAAATTCTTTGTCTCGTGAGTATCAAACTTTTCTTGTATAAGCTTTTTAACGCCGTCAATTGTAACTACCCTATCAATACCTGCTTTCTGCTCTTTCTCGCCCTGTATGGGCGGTGTGATCTCGCTACAGTACCTAAGATAGCTTTCTCTGACAAGTGGACTATTCGCCCATGATTGTTCTAGTGCGTTGTCTGCTTTGAATTGGTTGTATGCTTGGTTCATTTCTACACCTCTTAAAGTACAAAGCAGAGGGCAAGCACTGCTAGGATTATGGTTACTGGGATAATACAGCTAATATTGTTACTTGTTGATTTTTCAGTTAATTTTTCATTTTTTTACTAGAACTGAAATTAGTTTGTAACACTTCACTTTTGTTTTGGTTTTCAAAAACATAATTTATTGTAGATTTTGATTTATACTTTTCATTTTCAAAT
>CAITYL010000141.1 GCA_903896595.1 uncultured Lentisphaerota bacterium | reverse complement strand
CGCAGGCAGCCCGTGTGCGATAGACCACGATTGGGAGCAGGGGCTGCCTGCGGAATCCGCAAAAGGCACAAAAAGGTTTGACGGAGGGTTTGGGAACCGCCTTTCCTCAAAAGGGGGTTCCCAACAGCAGTTACTCCAAAAACCGCCAATGGCCGTTGGCGGTACCGGGGCGGGCTTGGGGCGGGATGCCGTCTTCGGTTTTCAGCCAGGCGGCCGGCGGTTTGCCGAACTGCTGGCGGAACCGGCGGATGAAATAATTGGTGTCGGCAAAACCCACGGCGGCGGCGGCCTCCTTTACCCCCTGTACGCGGCCGCCGAGCAGCCGGGCCGCCAGGTTCATCCGCCATTCCATGTGCTGTTTGAGCGGCGCCCGGCCAAACTCCCGCCGGAATAGGACGGTCAACTGGCTGGACGACAGCGCCGCGCGCCGCGCCACTTCCGCCATGGTCAGATTGCGGTTTAGATTCGCTTCCATAAACGCGACCGCCCGCTGCAGTGACGGATGCCGGGCGCAATGGAGGGACTGCCGCCGCTCCTGCCGGTTGAGCTCCTCCAGCAACGCCAACAACAGGGCGTTCAAGACGGGGGCCGCATCCTCCGTGGCGGGACTCAGGTAGAGCGTCCCAATGGCATCAAACAACCGGGCCGCCAAGCCGTTCAGGGGAATTTCCAGTGTCCGGGGCGTGCTGCTGTTGAATAGGTGCTCCGGCGCCTGGTAAACCAGATAAACATCCTGGCTGAACTCGTAACTGCGATGGTATTGCTCCAGACCGCGCGGCAGCACATACAGCGTTCCCGGGCGGCCATCAAACCACAGGTCGCGGCCGGCGGACATCCGGCAGCGGCCCGCCGTCACCAGAATCAGTTCCGGCGCGTCATGCACATGCCAGCCGACATCGTGGGTTCCCGCATAACGGCCGGCATACAACAACCGGGCTGGCACCGCTACTTCAATTGTTTTGTGCTTATTATCCATTCAATTGTTCTTGTATTTAATTAATTTAAACAGTAATATGCTTCCGTAGACGTACAATACCATAACCAGCCCCCCCCCTGGTTGCCCAACCACATCCGAAGGCAAGATGGAGGAATACAAAAAAAATGCCAAGCACGGGGTGCAGTTCAGATCTTTCATGAAGAGCAGGCTTGTCGAGTTGAACACAGTAAGAAAAAGGAAATGAGCATGACTAAAATAACATGGATCTCACTGGTGATGGCGGTAGTTTCGAGTCTGGCTGTGGCCGGGCCGGTTACGATCAACAATTACTCCTTTGAAAACGGAATGGGCGATGATCCGCGTTGGGCAACGCCGACTGACTGGGCTATGAACGGCTCGACGGAGGAAGGACGAACCGGGGTGATGTTGGCATCCCTGAGCGGCAATACCACCACGGCGGGAAGTCATGTCGCCTACATCAATATGACCTGGGGCGCCGATACGACTGTCGTATCGCTTTACCAGGCAACGAATGCCACATTTGTGGAGGGTAACACCTATACCCTGACGGTGGCAATGAGTGTTCGTGGCGAGACCAGCGCAACTTGGAATGTTCCATATAAGCTCAGTCTAGAATATGCCGATGGCACCCCAGTTGCCACCGCTACGGGGACGCTCCTATATGTGGACCGCGGCCCGCTGGTGGACTATTCCGTGAACTATACGGCGGTGGCGGCCGATGCCGGCAAGACCATTCAGGTGCGAATCACCGATACGCAGAACAACGGCGAGTATGCGCAGCAAATGGTTCTGGACAATGTTCGTCTGAATGCGGTTCCCGAACCGGCCGCCATGAGTTTGTTGGCTCTCGGTGGTATCCTGAGCTTGCGCCGCCGTCGCCCCCCAGTCAACGTTTGATGCCGTAACGCGTTCTATTTTGTCACAGCTCTCGGCTTGGTGTGCCCGTCGTCGTCCTTCGCACTCGATTCGACGGCGGGCACGATTTTCAATCTAACCAAGTGGAACGGGTCATTGAACGTCAAAATAGGCCATGTCCAGATGTCCATAAGTGTAACACGTCAGGGGTTCACGCTGATAGAACTCTTGGTGGTCATTGCGATTATTGCCATCCTGGCGGCATTGTTGCTGCCGGCGTTGTCTAACGCTAGGGATCGCGGCAAATCAATTAGCTGTCTTGGCAATGTCAGGCAGATCGGGCTGAGCGTAATGGTCTATGCAGGAGACTTCAATGAATATGTACCGCTGGCTCAACGCGATGGCGGAATCGATGGGGAAGCCGTGCATGTCGATGGGTTCACATACGAACAAATCTGGATCGCTTATCTCAATCCGTATCTGAATGGCGGACAGGTGTGGGATGGCGGACGGAGTAAAACGTCCAAGGTTTTTTTCTGTCCTTCGGCAACCGACGCCCAGACCTATTCGTATACCAATGGCGGCGTGACCTATAAGTTTTCCAGCTATGCATGGAATGCCCGAATTGGGTATGAGGTCTGTTATAAGACATTTGACATTGCCAGTTATAGTCCCCGCCAACTTTACAAATGTAGTCAACCGACTCAATGTGTGCTGTTACTAGATCGCAATGGGGGTGGTCATCTTTTTGATGTTTATGATCGATCGTCCGCGATTTCCGCCTTTCCCTTCCGCCACAACCTTGCCAACAACACGCTCTATGCTGACGGCCATGTTGCTTCCGTTAAGCTACTGCCGGATGAAGATTATCTGAGGTTCTACACGCTGTTGCTTGACAACCCATGGCCATACTGATAAATCGTCGTATTATGAAATTAAGAACACTATTATTGGCCGGCGGTCTACTGGTGGCGGCAACCGCAAGTGCCGCCGAATGGAAAAACGCCTTGGCGCCTGAAGGGACGCCAATACCATGGAAACACATATCAACTGAAACGCCGGGATATACAATTCTGCTGCCCCAAACGCCGACCTCACAAGAGTTATACACCGCCAATCTGTTGAGTGACGCGATTAAGAAGATGACCGGTGCCGTTTGGCCGATGCTGCGGGAACCGGCACTACCACAAGGAAACTTCGTGAGCCTCGGTTCGACGCAACAAGCCAGGACATTGGGTTCCGAGGCAAAGTTGAAACCCGACGGCTATCAGATCCGCGAACATCAGGGTAACTGGTACTTTGACGGCGGCCGGCGGCGCGGTCCGATCAATGCGGTACTTGCGTGGCTGGAGGAAGACCTTGGCTGGCGTGATTACTCGATCTTCTTGCCGCAACATTTTCCCGACTGGCGAGGCAAAGCATTGCAAGCCGTGCCACGCGCCTACAATCCGCCCTGGGACTCGCGCGAAGTGCTGATCCAGGAAGCGTGGAATCCCCACTGGACGGTGTTGAATCGTACAACCCCCATGCTCGATCCGACCGGGCAACAGATAAGCAATGAAGTCGGGGGAACCGCTTTTTATCCGGAAGGCTGCTGGTTTGCGCATACTTTTGAGCGCCTGATAAAAGATGAAGACTTTAAGAATCATCCGGAATACTTTGCCGAGTTTGATGGCAATAGAAGTCGCGTTAATATCTGCCTGTCGAATCCTGAGATAGTAAAAATTGTAGCAAATAAAATTATCGCCGTGCTCGACAAGCGACCGGAGGCTGCATTTATCGGCATTTCGCCCAACGACGGGGAAAATCAGATCTGTCAATGTAAAGAATGCAAGGCGCTTTGCCTGGCAGAAGAATCAAAGGCCGCGCCCTTGCTTAGGTTTGTAAATAAGGCGGCCGCGTTGATCGCGGATAAATATCCCAAGGTGAAGATTGAGACACTGGCCTATTTGGAGTATGCCAAGCCGCCAAAGACGATCCGTCCGGCAAATAATGTACTCATTAATCTGGCAACCGACAGTCATAGTTGGGAAAACCCGTATCACTTTGTCGAGGAGACGGATACGTTCCAACAGATCTTGCGCGCCTGGAACGAAACGGGAACGGAAATCTATTTGTGGGATTATACGTTCGCCGACAATTCGCATTGGATGAATCCGGCGCCTAATTTTGATGTCATCGCCCACAACCTGCGTTTTTATCAGCAATATAAAAAGGTTAATGGAATTTTGCTTCAGGATGCGTACTGCAGTGTGAACAGTTCTCGCGGCGCGATGAAAAATTGGATCCTGAGCAAACTGTTGTGGAATCCGCAGTGGGATCTGAAGTCCTTGGAACGTGATTTTTGCTATGGCTATTATGGCGCGGCCGGAGAGGATATGCAGGCTTACAATGAGTTGCTCCGCAATGAATGGCAACGCTACCATAAGGCCTACCGTCCTGCCAGGAACAGGTCTTTTTCTCCGCAGGACGGAAAAAAACTCACGGTCAGCGCGGAATTCACGCCACAGGCGTTGCGGTTGCTTGAACAGGCGGCCGCGACCGTCGCCAATCATCCGGCGTTATCACGCGAAGTCGACCGCGAAATGACCTGCCTTCTGTATCAACGGGTACAAAAAGGCGTTCGTTCCCCAGAGTATCGGGCCGTTTATCTGGCCGACATTACCAAACTTCGAGAAAAGTGCACTCTTCTGAACATTACGAGCTTTGGCGAGAATACGGCCCTGGAAAACCAGTTTACGTCATGGACCTTGTCGGCAGAGCGGCCCCCCGTGAAGCTGCCGACACCCAATACCCTCCAGTTCTGGCTGGATACGGTCTGGATGCCGAACACGTTGGGCCGCGAATCGCCGTTGCTCGTCAAAGACCCGGATGCAGAGGCCGGGTGTGCGGTCCTTCAGCCTGCGGCGGCGTTGCGACCGGAGTGGTCGGTGCAATGGCAGTTCAGGCCAGAGGCACTTACCGGTTTTCGAAGCGGCCGTTATGTCATTCGGATGCGGGCGAAGCTCGGTTCCCTGGTGCGTCCCTCCGGAAGTGTTGTGGAACTGGGATTATACTCAAACGTACGAGCAACGCTGATCGGCAAAAAAGTCTTTTCGGTTGCCGACTTTAAGAACAAAGGCTACAACTGGCTTGAAATTCCGGGCGTCAGCATACCGCGTGAATCGGGATGCCTTTATGTCATGCCGGCCGTAAATTCTGCGGCAAAAGGCATCTATCTTGATCTGGTTGAGTTTATCCCGGAAGATGAATTGAGAGAAAAATAATTAATTGGGAAAAGGGGATGACGTACGTGCGTAATTGATTAACGATTGAATTTCAGCTTTCCCCATTTCTGTTTTCAACATGAGTAACCCCCGAAAGGTTGCATCCCTCCCCATGACTCTCATTCCCGTCATCCTGGACACCGATCTCGGCACCGACATTGACGATTCCTGGGCGCTCGCCATGCTTCTGAAGAGCCCCGAGATCGACCTCAAGCTGGTCACCACCGCCACCGGCGACACCCGTTACCGGTCCGCCATTGCCGCGCGCCTGCTGGAATGCGGCTGCCGCGGTGAGGTCGCCCTTGCCCCTGGCCGCGACGCGGGCGACTACGCCTACGACCGGACCATCCTGCCCTGGGTGGAGGGCTATGAACTGGCCGCCTATCCCAACCTCAAGCCCGCCGCCGCGGAAGCCATCGTGGAACTGGTCATGCGGAGTCCGCAGCCGGTGACCCTGATCGCGATTGCGCCGCTGACCACTATCGGCGACGCCCTGGCGCTGGAACCGGCGATCGCGCCCAAGGTCAACTTCATTGGCATGCAGGGCGCTGTGTTCAAAGCATACGACGACCAGCCCGGCACCTGTCCCGAGTGGAACGTGGTGCGCGATGTGGCCGCCGCCCGGCGCGTTTTCAGCGCCCCCTGGCGCAGTGCCGCCATCACGCCCCTGGACACCTGCGGCAACATCCGCCTGGCCGGTACGTTCTGCGCCCGCATGCAGGCCAGCCGCGACCCGTTGTGCCGCGCCGTGTACGAGAACTGGCTGGACTGGCTGGCCTTTTACCGCCGGAATGCGCCCGGCGCCTTGCCCGACCAGCCGGACCGGACCACGTCCGTTCTCTTCGACACCGTGGCCGTGTTCATGGCGTTCAGCCGGCAATGGCTCGAGTTCAAAACGCTGAATCTCGTGGTCACCGATGACGGTTTCACCCGCGAATCCGCAGCCGGCCACCCGATTGAGGTGGCCGTGGACTGGACCGACCGGCCCGCCTTCCTCGAATTCCTCGCGCAACGCCTCGCCCCCTAATTTGGATTATTCATAAAGGAACTGAAGTGTTTTTTTGTAGCAAAGCGATTGTATCGCGTCGGCGGCGTTCCGACGGGCTACAAGCCCTTTGCTACACCGGCTCCGCCGGAATTTTGGTCGGACGCTGTTGGGAACCCCCTTTTGAGGAACGGCGGTTCCCAAACCCTCCGTCAAACCTTTTTGTATCTTTGCGGATTTCGCAGGCCGCCCGTGCCGTCCCAATCGTGGCCTGTCGCACGAGGTCGGCCTGCGGAATCCGCAAAGTTGTTTTTACTTTTCCCCCGTCTAGAGTTCCGGCTATGGTTCATTGCACAATTAAACCGTAGAGTGACGGAGATTGCGGTCCGAATCACGAAGGACTTCAAGATTCTGCGGTTCAATATTCGGCAATCTGCGGTTTCATTTTTGTTGTTCCTTTGTGCCTCTGTGAGAAAACCAAGATGATCAACTGGGCAGGTTCGGCGGACGGGCTGGTGCCGGAGCTGGTGGCGGCGCTGGAACGGGCGGTCGGGGCGTATGAGGCCGCAACCGGACCGGCGCCGGTGACGGTCACCAGCGGCCGGCGCACGTTGCGGCGCCAGGCCGAACTGATGGCCGCCTTGACCCCCGCGCAACTGGACGCGCTGTACGGCCGGCACGGCGAGCCCGGCTACCTGCCACCGCTCAAGGCGCTGTGGGCGGCGGCCGGCGGTCCGCCGGACCCGGCGGCGGTCTATGACGTTCTCGCCACGCGCCGCGACGGCTATATCTCCAGCCACCTGTACGGCGCCGCCGTGGATCTGGCGGTGGAGGGGCTGGCGGACGCCGCCTGCCTCACCCGGCTGCTGGAGGCCGAGGGCTTTATTGTCCTGGATGAGCGCGACGCCGGCATCCCCTGCCTGCACGCCACCTTCCGCGCCTGCCCGCCCGAGATCGTCCGGGTCTGATGGGACGAATGGGACCGATAGGACTTATGGGAGCGATGGTGCGGAATCCGCACATTTGTCTCATGAGTCTCATGCGTCCCAATAGTTCTTCCCGTTCCCAAGAACGGCAGGGGGGAATACCGTAGCGCTTGCGAGCCCGTGCGGCACGGGTACCTTATCGACTTGGCAGCCGGTGTCCGCCGACAACCACATGAAATGGACTTTGTACTATGACGTATTCCAGTGACAGTATTTTCCTTGATGGCGATGTCGTGGCCATGATCGGCGACAGCATCACCTACGACGGCCGCTGGTGGGTCAGTCTGCGCGAACAGTTGCTGGCGTGGCGGCCGGGGGTGCACTGCGATTTCCGCAACTGCGGGATTGCCGGCGGCTGCGCCGAGGGCGCGCTGCGCGGCTACAACTGGGACATTGCGCCCCATCGTCCCACTCTGGCCTTGGTGATGTTTGGGATGAACGACGTTTGGCGGGACTGTTATGCTCCCTCGCCTACGGAGGCGATGCTGACGCGGCGCGCGGAGGCCCTGGACCGTTTTCTGGCCGCCAGCAGTGCCCTGGTCGACCGACTGCTCGCAGACGGTGTCCGGGTCGTGCTGGTGACCCCGACGCCTTTTGATCAATACGCTATCGAGCGCCCGGTCCCCAACCTGCCGGGAGTGGATGACGCCTTGGCCGTCTGTGGCGGCATGGTGCGCGGTTTGGCGGCCGCCCGGCGCCTGCCGGTGGTGGAGCTGCACACGCCGCTGCGGCGGCGCTGCGCGGCCGGTGAGCCGCTTGTCGGCGAGGATCGCGTCCACCCGGGTGATCCGGGGCACGACGCCATGACCGCGCTGGTTGCCGCCGCGTTGTGCCCAGGCCCCACGGTTCTCGTGCCGCCGGCGTTGCGTGCCGCCAGTCGGGCCCTGCACGCGGCGGAGTGCCGGCTGCGCACCCCCGCCATGTTCCGGAACTGGGCCGGGGATGCCACCGCCGGCAGCGGTGACGAGGTGATCCTGCGCTACCTCGATCAGAACCAGGAAAAAGAGCAGAACCCCTGGGTTGTTGAACAGATGCTGCTGTGCCGCGACTTGCTGCCACGACAAGCCGAATTGGCGGCGGAAGTGACGGCCTTGCGTCAGCGCTTGGCCGAGGTGGCCGGCGCGGAATCCATCAATAAATAATGGTAAATTTCTCTGCGATCTTGGCGTGCTTGGCGAGAAAATATTTTTGACGTTAAACCCGCATCGTACGGCATTGACTGCCGTCGCTGGAAAAAGGCAGTATGAAAGCGGTGTCGAGCCACCGCCACTCGAAAGGTTCCGGCTGCGGCCGGAACCGGTTATGAATGCATCGCGCTGAGCTGGGGCTCGGCGTTCCCAGGGGGGGCTTCATTTATTCGGGGCGGGCTTGCCGGTGAGGATCCGGTCGCGGGCGGGACTGCCAACCGTCAGGCCATGAAGGAAAACAGGTCTTGATGGCGGAAGCGTTCGCGGGCTTTGGCGATGGCGGCTTCGAGGGAGTGGAAGCCGTGGTCGCGGGCGATGGCGAACAGGCGGTCGAAGTCGGGCGGGCGGCGGCGGATGCCCTCCACCCCGGTCCAGCCGATGGGCAGCCGGGTGTCGAGGGCGACCAGTTCCCGGTTGCGGCGGAGCAGGGCGGTCTGGCCGCGCAGGGTTTCGCGCAAAGCGGGCTTTTCGACGGCGTCAATATTGGCCAGCAGGGCGTCGAGGGTGCCGAACTGGCGGAGCAGGGCGGCGGCGGTCTTGGGGCCGACGCTGGGGACGCCGTTGATATTGTCGGAGGTGTCGCCGACCAGGGCCAGGAAATCGCCAATGGCGCTGGGGGGCACCCCGAACTTGGCCTCGATTTCGGCCGGGCCGAAGGATTCTAGGAGCCCCTTGGCGGCGGGTTGGAGCATTTCGATGACGCCGGGGCTGACGAGCTGGGCCAGGTCTTTGTCAAAAGTGACCACGGCGACGGGCTGGCCGGGGCAGTTCAGGGCGACGGCGGCGATCAGGTCGTCGGCCTCGCGTCCCTCTTCGCGCAGCAGCGGCCAGCCGGCGGCGGTGGACCAGTCGGTGATCAGGGGGAGCTGGCTGCGCAGTTCGTCGGGCATGGGCGGGCGGTTGGCCTTGTAGGTCGGCAACAATTCCAGGCGGCGCGCCGGCCGGCCGGCGTCCATGACCATGGCGCCATAGGTGGCCAGGGGCAGCGCGGCGTCCAGGTTGAGCAGGAACCGGGCGACGCCGAACAGCGCGTTGACCGGTTCGCCCCGCGGGTTGGTCAGCACGGGAATGGCATGGAAATGCCGGTAAATCTGCCCGAAGCCGTCCACCAGCACGACTCGACTGTGATCCGGCATAAAATAGGCTTCCTTGTGGTTTGTTGACGCGGTGTAGTGTACCGTGCCAAGCCAGGGGAGACAAGGAACGCGGTCACTCGGGTGTGTGACCGTTTTATCAGACGATGTTGGGAACCCCCTTTTGAGGAAAGGCGGTTCCCAAGCCCTCCGTCAAACCTGTTTGTGCCTTTATTTCAGTTCACCACAGAGGACACAGAGAGCACAGAGATGCGAGACTGGATGGTGCCGGAAAACCGGGCTGGTGTCCGGTATTTTTCCTCTGTGTTATCTGTGCCCTCTGTGGTAAAATCCGGGGCGTATTTTGCAACAGATTTCGCTCGTTAGACGCTAACAGCCTACAGCCTAACAGTCTTCAGCCTAGTTTTACCGTCTGCGGCGGCTGGCGAGGTGGCGGCGGAGGGTGGTTTCGGGGGGGGTGTCGGTGGCAACCGACTGGTAGTCGACGTTGAGGGCGGCGGTGAGGGCGCGGCACTCTTTGAGAAAGAGGGCCATGCGGGCGAGATAGGCGGTGCGGAGTTCGCGCGGGTCGACGGCGAGGGTGGCGCCGGTTTCGAGATCCTCGAAGGCGACGTCGTCGCGGAACGGGAACTCGCGTTCGGCGGGATCGAGCAGGTGGTAGACAATGACGTCGTGGTGCCGGCGGCGGAAATGGGCGAGGGCGTGGCGGAGCGTTTCCAGATTGTCGAGCAGATCGCTGAAGATGACGACGAGGGCGCGGCGGCGCAGGCTGCCGGCAATGCCGTGGAGGGTTTGGGGGATATCGGTGGCGGCGGCGGGTTCGGTGTCGGCGAGGCGGTTGGCGAGGATGCGCAGGTGCTCGGCGCCGCCGCCGAGGGGGATCTGGTGGCGGATGCGGGTGTCGAAGAGGGTGAGGGCGACGCTGTCCTGCTGGAGCACCGTCAGATAGGCCAAGGCGGCGGCGAGGCGGGCGGCGTGCCGGTACTTGGTGGGCCGGTTGGGGTCGCCAGTATAGGCCATGGAACGGGAGGCATCGACCAGGAGGTGGACGCGGAGGTTGCATTCCTGTTCGTGCTGGCGGAGATAGAGCTTGTCGGTGCGGCCGAGGACGCGCCAGTCGAGGCGGCGCAGATCGTCGCCGGGGGCGTACTGGCGGTAATCGGCAAACTCGAGGCTGAAGCCCTTGAGCAGGCTGCGGTGGGCGCCTTGGAGGGCGCCCTCGACGGTGAAGCGCGAGCCGACGGAAAGCCCGGTGAGCCGGGTGATTTCCGCCGGGGTCAGCAGGCGGCTGATGCCGTCCATATTCATGAGGCGTTCAACTTAAGAAAGGCCCCAGCCGGAGTGCGGCAAGAATGGGGGGGGGGGAGGTTTCAGGTGTCAGGGTTCGGTCGTGTGATGTAACCTTGGGAGCCGCCCGTCCTCGGGCGGACGAACCCGTGCTCGTCGAAGACGCATGTAATTTCGCGCACCGTGTGTGCTGTCGCAGTTAATCGAATGGTGGTGAATCCTTCAGGCTTGGAAAAAGAGGGCGGAACTGGGGTGACGCCGTCGTCGTCCGCCCGGGGACGGGCGGCTCCCGGTCTTGAACTAACGCCGACGTTGCCTTACGCGGCGGGCGGGGGTGGCGGGGGGCCGTCAAAGGAGCCGCGCGGGGCGGCGGGCGGGTTCGTGGGCGTCGGCTTGGTGGCCGGGACCGGCGGCGGCTGGGCCTGGCGGTCATCCGGCCGCGTCGCGGGCGGCCGGTCCAGGGACCAGCCCGTGGTGGTGGCGCCCGCGGCGGCCCGGCCGGCGCGGAGTTCGCGCAACAGGGTGTCGATGCGGGTTTTAAGGTCCTTGTCGCGCGGCAGGCGGACCTGTTGCTGGGCGGTGGCGAGATAGTCGGCGGCCTCCTGGGCGCGGCCGCGGGAGGCCAGTACTTCGCCCAGGTGCAGGTTATTGATGGGCAGGCTTTTGGCGGCGACGCTGCGTTTGAGCGAGTCTTCGGCTTCGACCGGGTTGTTGGCCAGGAACTGGACGCGGCCCAGGGTGTCGAGGACATTGGCGCGGCCGTCGGCATTGGGTTGCCAGAAGGTGGCGGCCTTTTCCGCCAGCGGGAGGGCTTCCTGGGGCAACTTGAGTTCCTCGGCCAGCAGATAGGCGAGGTTGTTGATGGCGCTGCTGTTGCTGGGTTGCAGTTTGAGTAGGGTCTCGTAGGCGCCGCGGGCCTTGAGGTATTGGCCGTTGTCATAATAGGCCACGCCGAGGAGCCACAGCACATTCGGCAGGGTGGCGCTATCGGGGGTCAGTTTGCCGCGCAGATCGTCCAACAACGGGATGGCCTGGGCGGAATCGCCCCGGTTGATGTAATATTTGGCCAGCACCGCGGCGGTGGCGCCGGATTTGTCGGACTTGATCCGCTCTTCCAGGATGGCCCGGACTTCCTTGGGGCCGGCGACGCGGCTGTACTGGTTGACGACGTTGTCGAGTTCGTCGAAATTGTCCCCGGCCAGGGAGAAGGCCCGGGCAAAAACCTTTTCGGCGGAAAAGGCCTGGTTGGCGGCGATCATGGCCCGGCCCTGCAAGGCGAGAAGAATGGGAGATTTGCCGACGATGTTGGGCCACTTGGCAAAGACCTCAAGCGCCCGGTTGGCGTTGTTGGAGGCGATCAGGGCCTCCCCATATCCTTGGACGGTTTCCGGAATGGGGTTGAGTTCGTACGCCTTGCCCAGTTCGCCGACGGCATCGGCGGAACGGTTTTGCATCAGGCGCAACGAGGCGCGGAGTTGATGCCAGACCGGCATGCCGGGCAACTGGAGAATGGCGTCCTTGAGCAGGGTGTCGAGATCGTCGGTACGTTCCAGCTGCAGGTAAATCCGGGCGAGCTGAACGCGGTAGACGGGGTTGTCGGGCCGGGCGGCGATGAGGCGACGGAGCTGTTCGGCGGCTTCATCGAGGCGGTTGCGTTTGAAGAACCAGTCGACGTACATTTCGCGGGCCAGCAGCAGGGAGGGGTTGAGTTCAAGCGCCTTGCCCAAGTCGCCTTTGACCACGGCCTGCACATTCTCGGAGGCGTCGTTGTAGCGGACCTGGGCGCGGAGCAGATAAAGGCTGGCGTTGTTGGAGTCTTTGCGAATCGCCTCGGTGGCGGCCAGTTCGGCGTCGGCGATGCGCCCGCGTTCGTTGAGCAGGCGGACTTCCGCAAAGGCCATGCGGCTGGACCACGGTTCCGAGGCTTTCCAACTCTGCATTTCCTTGTTGGCCTCGTCGATCTGGTTTTGGCGGATGAGGGCTTCAATCAGGGCGCCCCAGGCATCGCCGTTTTTCTGCCGGGCGAGGACTTGGCGGTAGAGCGCGGCGGCGTCTGCGAACGCCTTGGCGGACATGGCCTGTTCGCCGGCTTCCATGAGGACGGGGATGGCGGGCGGGGTGACCTTGGCCAGGGCTTGGCGGTAGGCGTCGCGGGCCGGCCCGGCTTGGCCGATCTGGCGGTTGAAACGGGCGAGCAGCAGGCAGTCATCCACGTCCGCCTTGTCGCCGCGGCGTTTGAGATAGTCTTGAATGAGGGCGAGGCCGGCGTTGGCCTGGCCCGTGGTCAGGTCGAAAATCGCCATGGCCCAGACCGAAGAGCGGTCCGCCGGGTTCTTGCGCAACAGGTCGGCGAGGATGGTGCGGGCCTGGTCAACCTCGTTGAGGTCCAGCAGGAGTTGGGCGGTGGCGCGGAGGTTGTCGGCATTCTGGGGCATTTGGGCGGTGAGGTTGCGGCGGATGGCCAGGGCCTGGCGTTTGTCGCCGAATTGGCCCAGGTAGTTCAGGTACAGATTGAACAGGTCTTGGTTGCGGCCGGCGGTGAAGTAAGCGGCCTGCCGCAGGGCTTCCAGCGCCTTTTCGCGCTGCTGCATGGCGTCATAGGTGGCGAAGGCGCCTTGGAGGGCGGCCAAATTGTCCCGCTTCAGTTCGAGCGCCCGAATGAAGCTGGATTCCGCATTGCGCAGGTCGCCCGACATGCGGTGGGCGGTGCCCAGCAGGGTCCAGCCTTCGGAAGACTGGGGCCGTTCGGCGAGGGCGAGATTGAGGGCGGTGATGGCCTCTTGCGGCCGGTTTTGCGCCACCGCGAGCTGGCCTTGCATGAATTTGATTTCGGTGGGGTTCAGATCGGTCTTGACCGCATTGTCCAGGATGGCCCGGGCCGCCGTGTAATCCTGAGCCCGCATGGCCTCATCGAAGCGGATGGAGGCGACGATGCTGGAGGTCGGCTTCAGTTTGGCGGCCTGCTCCAGGGCCTTGGCGGCGTCGGCGGGTTTTTGCATGATCTGGTAATATTGATACATGCCGATGGCCTGCTGGAAACCGTCTTTGGCAAAGGCCAGGGTGACCAGGTCCGGGAGTGGGGCCGGGAACGGCTGGTCTTTGGCTTCCACGGCGGCGAGGGCCAGGCGCTTCGGGTCGGAATCCGGCACGGTTTTGAGGCTGCTCAGCAATTGTTGCCGGATTTTGGGCGAGGAAGGGCCGCCGAGGCGGTCGAGGGCAATCAGGTCGCGCAGCACGGACACTTGGGCGGGGTCTTTGGCCGCGAGGGCCAGCAGGCGGTCACGCGCTTCAACGGTCTGGCCCTGCAGGAAGAGGACGTTGGCGTAGAGGCGCCCGGCTTCCAGGTTGCCGCTGTCCGCCAAGGGGCGGACCAGTTTGGCGGCATCGGCGGCGAGGCCGGCGCGCGCTTCCGGTGCGGTGGCGCGGACTTGTTCCAGCAGGATGGCGGCGAGGATCATCTTGGGCTCGGGCTTGTCGGGCAGGGCCTTGACCAGGCTGCGGGTGAGGGTGGCGGCATCGTTGAAGAAGTGCATGGCCATCAGGGCCTGGGCCAGTTCCTGGGCCGCCTCGACGCGCCATTCGCCCGGCAGGTCGCCGGCCACCACGGCGCGCTCCAAGGCGCCGATGCCGGCGCTGGTCTGGCCCAGGCGGGTCAAGGCTTTGCCGAGCCAGAGGGCGACCTCGTTGTTGCGCCGTTCAAACTTGGCGTCGGCGGAGGCCAGCAGTTCCACCGCGTGCCAGTACTGGCCGTTGATGAACTCCAGCTTGCCATCGAGCAGTTCCACGGCGGGCGCGGGTCCGGCGTCTTTCTTAAGGACCTGAAACAGGTCTTCGGCCGCGGTGAGCAATTTTTCCCGTTCCGCGGGGGTGGTGGCACGATCCCGTTGCTCCAAGAGGACGGAAATCAGCTCGTAGCGCGCCATCAGTTGCTGGTTGCGGAGGCGCATGATGTCGGGGCTGGGCGTGACCTTGCGGTCGGCGGACGCGCGGCGGAACAGGTCGGCGGCTTCGGTAAAGCGCTCGCGAAGCCGGTATTGCCGGCCCAGGTCGATTTGGACATTGATGTCGTCCGGGTGTTTGGCCAGGACCGTTTGCAGCAATTTGACGCCGCGTTCCACGCCGCGGGTGCTGCGCTTGCCGTTGGGCAGGGCGACCACTTCGCGGTCGGCCCCCCAGAAAAAGGCGGCGAGCTGGCGGGTGGTTGCGGGGTCATCCTGTTTGAGCAGGATCGCCTCCAGTGCGTCGGCGTCGCGCAGGCATTGGGCGGCCAGGGCGTCATCGTCGGCGAGGGTGGCCACCCGGGTCAGGCGGATGGCGTTGAGCCGCGCCAGGGGCACGGCGGGATGGGCGGCGGCATAAGCGTCCACCAGGCCTTGGGCCTCCTTGAACTTGGCCATGGCCACGGTGCGTTCACCCAGGTTCAGTTTTTCCCGGCCTTGCAGAAGGAGGAGCTGGGCCAAGGTGTAGGCGGGGTCGGGGTCATCCTTGAACTGTTGGGCGGCGGCGGTCAGGTCTTTTTGGATGGCGGTGACGTCTTTTTCGTCCAGTTTGCCGCGGGTGGCGAGGGTAAACCGGGCGAGGCCGCGGCACTTGAGGGCCAGCGGGTCGTCGGGATAGGTCTTGAGCAGCAGGTCGGCTTTGCTCTGCAGCCGGTCCCAGTCCTGGGTGTTGCCGGTGTCCTGGGCGATGTCAAAGAGGTCATGCACCAGGGCGTCCAAGGCCTGGCGGTTGGCGGGGTCGATTTCCACCACCTGGTTGTGGATGGACAAGACGTTCTGGAAGCAAAAATAGGCTTCCATGGCGTTTTCGACCGGAGTTTTGCGGAAGGCGTCGGCCATTTTGAGCAGCACCGGCACGCGGTCGGTCTGCTTGCTGGTATAGCGGATGGCGCGGCCATAGAACGGGATGGCTTCCTTGTATTGCCCCGCCTTCACGGCGGCATCGCCCTGGGCCACATAGCGGGCCGGATTGCGATGCACGGCAAACCACCACAGGGCGCCCACTCCCACCGCCAGCGCGCCGATGATCATGACCGCCGCCAGCAACAGCCGCCAGTTGAATTTTTCTTGCATGCGTGCCGTTCCTTAATTTTCTTATTCAGAGCCGCGAACGAAGCGCCACTCCTGGGCGCGGGAGTGACCGGTCAAAAAGAATCCACTTTTCTTAAGAGGCGACACCCTTTTTAACCCGTCACTAACGTTCCGGGCTCGGAAGGAAAAGGTTGAATCTCGAATGCTGAGGGATGGCGAAGCGTGGGTTTTGCAAGAGCCTCCGGGATTATTCGGCGGGCGGGGGATAGCGGCCCGCCCGTACTTCGGTCCAGTCGGGCAGGCAGCGGAACACCTCCGGCAGTCCCGCCGCCAGAAAACGGGACAGGGCCCGGATGGCATCCTCGCGGTTGGCCATGCCGCCGGCAAAGACCCAGCGCCCGGTCTGCGGGTGGGCCACCAAGGTGCCCGGCATGACCTCGATCTTGCAGTAATAGGCGTATCGGTCGCGGATGTTGATGGCCGACAGCCGCACCCCTTCCTTGGAACCAAACCAGCGGCCGTTGGCCATGAAGAAATAAAACACCGACTGGGCGGGCGCCTCGGCACGTGGCCGGAAGGAGAAAATGTGGACCGGCACGGTGTCGGACGGCAGGTGCACCAGTTGGCCGTCGCCGGCCTGGGCGGTGAGCGACCCGTCGCCGCCTTTGACCAGGGTCGGATTCAGGCCGGCCAGCGGAACCTCGATCTGGCCCGATTCCACGGCGGTGACGCCGCTGGCCACATAACAGAGTTCCGGCACATGCGGCACGGTGTCCACGGTGCCGGTGTAATACGCCACATGCAGACGAATGCCGGCGCCGGGCTGGTCCGGCGCCAGCCGGGAGTCGCGGAACACCCAGTTCAAGTTGTACGGCGTGCCCAAGCTGTGCTCAATCTCCTTGGACAAGGTTTCCGAGGCGACCATTTCATAGGCGCCGAAGCGGGGGGTCATTTGCTCCAATTCCAGGCGCAGGGGCACTGGACTTTTCTGCAGCACCAGTCCCAGCCGTTCCTTGACCGTTTGCAGACTGACCACTCCAAGGAGGAGCAGCAGCGCGGCAACCACAAAGGGAGCACTCAGGACTGGACGCCAGGCCAGGGTCATGCGGCACCTCCCGCCGGGGCCGGCGTCATCAGTTTGCCGAGGAACCAGCTCGCCAGCATCATCAACCCGAGGGCCGGCAGCAGCATCAGCATCCCGATAAACAGATGGAAATCGCCGGTGCTCATCTGCTGGTTGAAGGGGTAGATAAGTCCGACCACCATCACCCGGCCGGCATTGACCAGCACCGCGATGGGAACGGTCAGCCCGACCAGGATCAGCCGTGCCCACCAGGGGCGCTCGGACAGATAGGCCACCGCCACCCCGAGGGTGACCAAGGTCATCAGCATGCGCAGGCCGCTGCACGCCTCGGCCACGTTCAGCGCCGGCTCGATCAGGCTGCCCTGATAGTAAATGTGAATCGCCGTGCCCGTCACTTCCGCCTCAATGCCCAAGGGCAGGCCGAGCGCCGTGATCAGCACGGTGGCCATGCCCGCCGAGATATTTTGCAACCGCCAGGCCACCGGTTCCCATAGCAGGTAACTGATCTTGATGGCAAAAAACAGGAACCCCACCGGCAACCACAAAATGCGCATCATGGCGGTGCCGGTCAGCAGCCACACCAGCCCGAACAGGGTGAGGATCATGGCGTACCCCATGACCATGTGGTTGGTCAGCGGATACACCCCCAGGGCGTAGACCACCATCCCCACCACCATGACCGGCACCCCCCACCAACAGGTGCGGGGCGGAATGGCGCGCAGTTGGTCCAATCGTTGATGAATGAAGTACAGGCTGATCAACGGCACCAAAAACGCGTGCGACCAATTCGGGTCTTCCCACGCCAACTTGGCCAAATAGGACAAGGCGAACGCGTGGTACGCCACAAACAGCACGCCAAGCACGCCCATGCGCACCCAAACGTGAGGCGGGATCCAAGCGGCCGGTAATGGTGTGCTCGTTAAACGGTTAACCATACGTAGTACAAAAGCATACTCTGCAAACGCGGGAAAGCAACTGTCGTTTACCTTGCACGGAACCGGTGGCGGGCTATAGTAATTGTTCCTGAAATTTCGGGGTCCTGATTTGCCGGTAGCACCATTTTTGGAATCGTAATTGCGGGTGACATCTCATGCCAACGTACGACTATAAGTGTAAGAAATGTGAACGGTTGTTTGAAGTTGTGCAGTCCATGAACGACAAGCCCCTCACCAAGTGCGAGGAATGTGGCGGTGTTTTGAAGCGGCTGATCGGCGCTGGGGCGGGCCTGATCTTCAAGGGCACCGGGTTCTACTGCACCGACTACAAGGCCAAAAATGCCGGCGCTCCCGGTACCTCATCCGAGAGTGGCAAGGATAAAGACGCGGCGGCGGCCAAAAAGCCCGAGACCAAGACGGCCACCCCGGCGGCCCCGGCTCCGGCTAAGAAGAGTGACGGCAAGCCGGTCGCCGGCTGACGGGTCGACGGGCTCTCAAAAAACCTTGGCTTAAGCATGTGTTTCATCGGTATCGGAAACGGTATCGAACGTCCAATATTCAACATCGAACGTCCAAACGAAACGGACCTCCAGTCTTATGATTCCCTGCCAGCAATGCGGTGCCGACAATATGCTCGGGGCGATTTTCTGCCGGTCTTGCGGCGGCAAGCTTGACCTGGACGGCATTCGGCCGAAGACCGTCAATCAAGGCCACCGGCCCGCGTTTGCCCGCACGGCCGGCGCGATTTGGAGCCTGGTCGTGATCGTGCTGCTGCTGGCGGCCGTGGGGCTGTTGGTGGGGTTGTTCCTGCCGCCGTCCCAGGGGTTCCAGCCGGCGGCGGGCGATGATGCCGCCAAGGCACAGGCCGAACAGCAGGCGGCGGGCGTCCGATTGGGCAACCGGGGCCCCTTCGGTTTCGATTCCGTTCAGCTCACGCTGCTGGCCAATGCCGCTTTCAATTTGGACAAAGGCCCGTCCTCGGCTGGCGGGTTTGTCCTCCGGCCGGAAAAGATCGCGGTGGACATTCTGGCCAGCGGCTACCTGCGGCTCACCCTCAAGTCCACCGTGGCCGGCCAGCTGCCCATGTACGGCACGGTGGTGGGCACGCTGGAGGCCGCCAACGGCGGCGTGACGTTCCGGCCGGTGGCCGTGCGCCTCGGCCGGATCACCCTGCCGGATTCATTGCGTGACCTCGGCCTGCAACGGTTTGCCATCCTCGCGAAGGACAGCAAAGAGCTTCAAGAGGTGCGCGGCCGCGTCGCGGCCCTCGACGTGCGCGAAGGGCGCCTGTGGGTCACCCCCGGCCACGGCACCGCCCGCTGAAACAAACCGCAGATTGACGAATATTGAACCGCAGAATCTTGAAGTCGTTGCTGTCCCTCGGCGGATTTTCTTCGTTATTCGGACCTCAATATTCGTCAATCTGCGGTTAAATTACCACGTTGGATGTTTGTAAAAGTTAATTTTTCATCCTAACGCAGTATAACTTGATAGCTCTGGGCGTCCCGCCATAACCCCTCAACCGCCCAACTACCCAACCCCTCAACCCTCTACCGCAGCAAATGGCGGTTGGCCATGGCGACGCCGCTGAGCAGGCTGCCGACAATTCCCAGGAACCCCTGGTCGGTTCCGGCCAGATACAGATTGCCCACGGGCGTCCGGCCGTCCCGGCATTTGTCGGGCGACCCATAAATGGCGCCGTTCCGGCGCCCGGTGAAGCGGGTAATGGTGCAGGGCGTGAACAGCTCGGCCGCCGTCACATGCCCGCGCAACCCCGGATAACGCGCCTCGGCCCGGGCCTGGGTGGCCGCCAGGGTCGCGGCTTTGAGTTGCCGGTACGCCTCGGGACTGGCGGCGAACCACGGCGCGAAATCGGCCAGTTGGGTCACGTGCAGGGAGAGTTCCGGTTCCGCCGCGGTGCCGCTGGGCGGCGGCGCGAAATTGTCGGGGGCGCAGACGATCAGGCTGTCCGGATCCACCGGCGTGGCGGGGCGGCCGTAGTGGAACCGCGCTGTTTCGCTGATGAAGGCGACGCAGGGGGCGATCCCCAAGGTTGCCGGGGGCTGGTCCAGCCGCAGCAGGGTCTCGACAAAGGCGACCTCGCCGCGCCGCGGCGCCGTCAGGGCCGGCGGCGGCGTGTTTAGCAGCGCCCACGTTTCCGGCCAGCCAATCGTGGAAAGCACGGCCGCGGGCGCCAGTTCCGTCCCGTCATCCAGCACGGCGTCGGCGATGCGGCCGTCGCGGACCACCAGCTGGCGGACGCCGCAACCCAGGCGCAGTTCACCCCCGCCTTCGGCCAGGCGCGCCACCAGCCGTTCCAGCAGCGGCCGGATGCCGCCCGCGGGCCGGGCCAGCCCTTCCAGAAACAGGCCATTGAAGAGAATTAGAAAATCGTTCCAGCCCACGTCGTCCGCTGCATAGCCGCCATAAAACAGCACCGGGCACATCAGCAACTCCGTCAGTTGCGGACTCCGCAGAAAGCGGGCGAGCTGGGTCCGGGCGGACAGATGGGTATTGGTCAGGTTGAACGGATCGCCCGCCCTGACCTCGGCCACCAGCCGCCGGTAGCCGTCGAGATCGGCGGGAAAGGCGGCGGCAATGGCGGCTTCCGCGACCGCCGGGTCGTTGGTGAACGGCAGCACGGCGTCCGGAAAGCGGACTTCCGAGGCGGTCTGCGGCCGGAATTGGAACTCGTCGCGGCTGAGACGAAGCTGGCGCAACAAGACGTTGAGCGGTGCCTGGCGCGCACTGGCCGGCACGAAATTGGTCATCGCGTGCAGCCCGGTGTTGATCTCGCGCCCCGCCCGGCGGTACCAGGAATTGAGGCCGCCCGCAACGCGGTGCCGTTCACACACCAGCACGCGCCGGCCGAAATGGGCCAGCCGCACGCCGGCCGCCAAGCCGGACATGCCGGCGCCAATGATGAGAATGTCGTCCGCCATGCCCAAAGCATAATCACCCGCGCCGCCATGGCAAGGCGGCGGGAGTATCGCCATGCACATGAGCATGTGCGCCGCCGCCGCTTTAATGCGTCATGCAGTTGTTCCGTGGCGCCATCCGCAAGGCCGGCATCGTGCCATGCGCCGAGGCATAAGGGTTGCAAGTGGCCCGGCCGCAAGATAGGTTAACCCTCACATGAGGATTCGCGCGATGACCAGCCTAAACCCGACATTCAGCGATTCTGTCAGCCGGCTCCCACCGGCTCATGCGGGCGCTGGTGACGCGGCGGACGACCGGAAAATCCAGACCCCCGAGGCCGTGCGGCAGGAACTCCACGAGTGGCACGCGCAACAGGCCGAGGCGGAGATGCGGAACGGGAAATTGCGCCAAATCCGGGCGGAATTGGACGCCGAGCGGGCGCACCAGGAGATGCTTTCGCGGTTCCTGCGTCACTCGCCAATTTACGCCTTCATCAAGACGGTAACCCCGGCCGAAAGCCGCGTCCTGCAAGCCAGTGACAATTATCAACAGATGCTCGGCCTGCCGGGTTCGGAAATGACCGGCAAGACCATGGCGGAGCTGTTTCCGCCCGATCTGGCCGCGAAAATCACCGCTGACGACTGGGCCGTCATTGCCAGGGGCGAGATGTTGGAGCGGGAGGAGGAGTTCAATGGCCGCGTCTATACCTCGCTCAAGTTCCCGATAGCCCTGGGCGAGCAAACCCTGCTGGCGGGTTACACCATCGACATCACCGGGCGCAAGCAGGCGGAAACGGCGCTGCAAAACAGTGAAAGCCGTTACCGCGAGTTGTTCGAACTGGCGGTCGACGGAATTCTCACCGGATCTCACGACGGCGTCATTCTCGACGCCAACCGAAGCTTCTGTGACTTGTTGGGCCTGTCCCGCGAAGAACTAATCGGCAAGACGATTTTCGACCTGCCATTCACCCGGGAAAGCCTGGAAAAAGCTCCGATGTGTTTTGATTTGCTGCGGCAAGGCCAAATTGTGGCGTCCGAACGCACTTTGGTCCATGTGGACGGTGCCGAGATCGTGATCGAAATGCGGACCAAGATGATGCCCGACGGCACTTATCAGTCGATCTACCGTGACGTCACCGAACGCAAGCGGACGGAGAAGGACTGATTCTAGAGGTCAATCGCACCTCCGCCACCTTGCTGGGCGTGGGGCGGGGCGCGTTGATCAAACAACCGATCACCCGGTTCATCGTCCGTGCGGACCTGAACCTCTACGACCGGTGTTGTCAACGACTCATTGAGACGAACCAGCCGTAGGCGTGCGAGGTGCGGATGGTGAACCTGTCAGTAGAAATTAGGAGAAATTAGGAGGGAAATTAGGGACAGGTGAATTGTGATTATTTACGGGAAATTAGGAAGAAATTAGGGACAGGTGAATTGTGATTATTTACGAGCAATGTATCCATCGGAGAGCCGGACAGCAAGATTTTGGGGGTCGCGGAAATTAGGGACAGGTGAATTGGGGAAATTAGGAAATTAGGGACAGGTGAATTGTGATTATTTACGAGCAATGTATCCATCGGAGAGCCGGACAGCAAGATTTTGGGGGTCGCGGGAGGAATATCAGGAAGGTTCAATCCACCAAGGGTTGCTTCAAACCTGGCAATAAGATACCGTCCCTAACGTCAAACGGCCCGCGAAACCATCCTGCCCGCGGGGCGGGCGCGAAAGGGACGCGCGCGAAGGGACGGGTGAATTGTGCGGTCGTTGGCACGCAATGCATCCGTCGGAAAACCTAGCGGCAAGGTGTTGTGGCGTATGAGAGGGCAACGTAAGGGCCAAGCTGTCGATAAAACGGTTTCAAGGCGAGGTCGGCCCGCGCCATTCCGAACGGCAGAAACCCCAATAACCGTTTTTAGGAATAACGGCAGCAGGAATGCCGCGCCAAGGCATTGGTCAATGGCCCAAACGATGAAACGGGTCAGCCGGCCGTCGGCCGGAGGCGGCGCCAGGCGCAGATGGGCGGCGATGCCGTTGCCGTCCCCTGAATGAACCGGATGGCGGGCGGGTATTGGTGGCGGGCAAGCCGTTCCGGGGGAAGAACGGCGCCAAGGTTGCTACGGATGAAAAGTTTGGTGCCGATGATCAGGCCGTCGGACCAGTGGCGGACACGCCGGTGAAGGGTGAGCAACGGAGCGGGCGTTGCCGCCGCCGCGGTTATGGCGGCTGCGATCTGCTCCGTTGTGCCGTGCGCCTCGCCGACGCTCACGCGGGTCAGTTCCATGCGGAGTTCGCGCCGGCAGTCGTTAAGGCTCCAGGCGGCCGTGTGTTCGCCGAGGTTGTAGCGAAGGTGCCGGAGCAGTGCGGCGGCATGGGGATGGATGCCGGTGCCGTTCCATTCCCCCCAGGAACCGAACCGGTAGTCCGCCGGGTCCTGAACCAGCTTGGCGCGGACGCAGTTGAGTTCGACGTACTTGATGCACTCCCATACGGCGATGGCACCTTCGAGG
>CAITYL010000140.1 GCA_903896595.1 uncultured Lentisphaerota bacterium | reverse complement strand
GGCGTCACACCAAGTTCCGCCCTTTTTATTGGGCCACTGTCCGCCAACCCAAATCATGTGCGTCTCCGACGATAACGGGTTCGTCCGCCCGAGGACGGGCGGCTCCCGGTTATGGGAACCGTCGTTGGCGCTCTAAAACGGGCTTAACTTGAGGCGATGGGGGTCTCCGCGGCGGCGTCCGCCGGCGTGGCGACGGGAAGCGTGCTGGAGGTGTGCCGGCACTTGGGATAGGCGGAACATCCGTAGAACGTGCGGTTGCCGCGACGGCGCTCGACCATTGCTTCACCACAGTCGGGACATTTCGCGTCCAACTTGCGAACCGGCGCCGGCGCATGCAGATCAAGCCGGGCGGCGGCGGCATCGAAATCGGGAACCTGCTCGCGATATTTGACCACCAGTTTCTTGATCGCCTCGACCTGGCGCGGCGACAGCGAGCCCCGGCGCAGGTACTGGTCCTTGATCGAGTTGGCAAACCGCTGATCGTCAAACGAGCGCGGCCCGGCACTGGCGGGCGGCGCCCATTCCTTGATGTGGGCCAGCAATTCCAACAGGGCGGGCACGCGCAGTTCGCGCGGCCGCTCCTCATCGTCGGTGACCGGCTTGGGCATTTCAATCTCGAAGCGCGCGGACAGTTCGGGAAAGTCCGGTATCTGCACCCGATACCGGAGCGCCAGGCGCTTGAGGGCATTGAGCTGAGCCTCGGTGAGCGGCTTGCCGTCCTCAACATGGCGCGCCAGCGACGCATGGAACTTGCGGTCGTCAAAGGTCTTGCCGCCCCGCCGGCCAGGGGGATCCCATTTGACGGCGGTCAGGGCCTCCAAGAGCGGCTTGCTGTCCGGACCGGTGGCAACGGGTTTGGGCGCGGCCTTCTCCTCGGCCTGACGGCGGATCACGGCCTCAAGTTCGTCCGCGATGCCGATTTCAGCCGCCCCGGCCAGCAGATTGGGGAAATGCGCGGCATAATGGGCGGCCAGTCCGAGAATCGCCTGCCATTGCTTGTCCGAAACCGGCTTGCTTCCGCGCGCCTGTTCGAGCAGGGAGTCATGAAACTTGTGGTCGTCATAGGTTCGTCGGCCGCGCTTGACCGGCGGGTTCCACGGCAGCTCGGCCGGGAACAGTTCCAGAAACTGGATGATCCGGGTGTTGTCCGGAGCGTTGACCGGAGCGGCGGCACCACTCCACTCGCGGAACTTCCCGTAGAAATCTTCGAGCATGGCGGTCCAGTTGACCTTGCCTTCTTCGACTTCGTCCAGTTGCTTTTCCATGGCGGCGGTGAAGCCGACATCAAACAACTGCGGCAGCCGGGCAACCAAAAAGTCATTGACCTCGAATCCCAACGGTGTCGGCGCCAGCCGGCCCTTGTCTTTCTTCACGTAGTCGCGGCCCAAAATGGTCTCGACCGTGGAAGCATACGTCGAGGGACGGCCAATCCCGTTCTGTTCCAGTTCCTTGACCAGGGTGGCTTCGGAATAGGGCCGGGGAGGCTCGGTGAATTTCTGGGCGTTCTTCAATTCACCCAAGCCGCAGGGCGCGCCTTCCGGCAACACGGGCAGATTGTGGTTCCGCGACTCCTCGTCCTCATTCTCTTCATCCTTGGCGGTGGCGCGGGTTCCCTCGGTTTCCTTGAAATTGTAGACCTTCTTGAACCCGGGGAAAATCAAGGAACTGGCGGCGGTGCGGAACAGATAGCTGTGGGTCAGGGCGGCGCCCTCGGCGGTGACCTCAATGCTGTTCTCAAGCAAGCGCGCCGGCGCCATCTGGCAGGCGACAAACCGGGTCCAAATGAGACGGTACAGGCGAAGCTGGTTGGGGGAGAGGACCCCGGCCAAACTGTCGGGCGTGCGCGTCACATCGGTGGGACGAATGGCTTCATGGGCGCCCTGGGCGGATTGGCGGGAGCGATAGACATTCGGCCGTTCGGGAACGTACTCCGCGCCAAAGGTCGCGCCGATAAACTGCCGGGCGGCCTCCTGCGCCTCCTTGGCAATCTCCACCGA
This sequence comes from uncultured Lentisphaerota bacterium, assembly GCA_903896595.1. Lineage (GTDB taxonomy): Bacteria > Verrucomicrobiota > Lentisphaeria > Oligosphaerales > CAITYL01 > CAITYL01. Next base: position 5,252 of record CAITYL010000140.1, on the reverse strand, counting down.
ATCGGTACGCATGTAGGTGATCAGACCGGTGGCACCCTCGGCGCCGAGATCCACGCCTTCATACAATTCCTGCGCAATCCGCATGGTCAGACCGGAGCCCAAGTTAAGATTGGTGCCGGCCGCCTGTTGAAGCGTGCTGGTGATGAAGGGCGCCGAGGCGCGCTGGAGCTTGGGCGTGCTGGCAACCCGGCTGATGCGGAAGCCGCTGGCGCCCTCCAGTTCGGCGGCCAGGGCGTTGGCAAAGGCCGCATCGGGAATGAGCGAGAGTTTGCCGTCAAAGGGCAGCCGCTTGCCGTCGAGCTGAACCAGCCGGGCGGTGAAACTGGCCTCCGGCTGCGGACAATTGAAGATGGCGTCGAACGTCCAGTACTCGACCGGGAGAAACCCGTCGATTTCACGCTGCCGCTCACAGATCAGGCGCAACGCCACCGACTGCACCCGGCCGGCGCTGGTCCCCTTGCGAATGCTCTTCCACAGCAACGGCGAGACTTGATACCCGACCAACCGGTCCAGCACGCGCCGGGCTTGCTGGGCATCCACCTTGCGCAGGTCCAATTCGCCCGGCTCGGCAAAGGCGTGCAGAATGGCGTCCTTGGTGATCTCATGAAAGGTGATGCGGTGAAACTGAGCGGTGGTGTGAGGGTTGAGCGCCTGTTGGAGGTGCCACGAGATGGCCTCCCCCTCACGATCAGGATCGGTGGCCAAATAGATGTCGGCCACGCCCTTGATGCCGCGCTTCAGCTCTTCGAGCACCTTGCGGCCGCCAGCCGTCATCACATAGGCCGGCTTGAACTCATGATTGACATCGACGCCCAGCGAGCTCGCCGGCAGGTCGCGCACATGTCCCATGGACGCGACCACCCGGGCCTCGCCCCCCAAAAACCGGGTGATGGTACGCGCCTTGGTGGGTGACTCGACAATGACCAGCTTACGACTCATAGGGCTTCACACAATCACAATTACGGGGTTAAACAAACACAAAAAAAACGCGGCGAACATCAGAGCCCGGAACGTCAGTGACGGGTCAACGGGGGCCGTTCTTCATGCAACTCGGACCTAAAAAGCGGCCGCTTTTTAAGATCGGCGTTATTTCAAGACCGGGAGCCGCCCGTCCTCGGGCGGAAATCGATGGCGTCACACCAGTTCCGCCCTTTTTATGAGGGGAATCGGCCGCCAAACCAATTATGCACGTCTCCGACGATGACGGGTTCGTCCGCCCGAGGACGGGCGGCTCCCGGTTATGAAAAAACGTCGTTACTGTTGAAAACACCTCATTAATAAAGCACTTTAGGCGGCGCGCAACCGCCCGCCAGCGGCCTGCACCAACAGCCGCCGAAGTTCCAAGTCGAGCACGGCCGGCACCACATCCGCGGCGGCCAGGCCAAGCCCCGCGATCACCTCGTCTAAAACGCAGCCCCCAGAGTGCCGGACAAAAGCCAATATTCTCGCCTCTATTTCGCCATTTGTCAAGCCGGGCGCCAGTTTTTTGTCCGGTGACGGGGCGTTTTCCAGGCCGGTAAGCTGAAATGGCGTGACCCGGGCCGGCTCCCGGAATCCAGGCAGGCCGCGCAGTTCCACCAAGACATCGGCAAACGACTCCGTCAGCACGGCGCCGTCCCGGATCAGGCCATGACAACCGCGCGATTGCGGCGAATCCGCCCGCCCCGGCACGGCAAACACCGGCCGCCCCTGATCCAAGGCCTGGGAGGCGGTGATCAGGGAACCGCTGCGCGTCCCCGCCTCCACCACCACCGTGCCCAGAGTCATCCCGGAAATCAGCCGGTTGCGCATCGGGAACCCCCGTTTGTCCGGTGGCGAACGCAAGGGAAATTCTGAAACCAGGGCGCCGCCGGTCGCGATAATGCGCTGCGCCAACTCCAAATTTTCCTGCGGATAAATCCGGGCCAGACCGCTGCCCAACAGGGCCACGGTACACCCTTTCAACCGGACCGCCGCCTCATGCGCCACCGTGTCGATGCCGCGGGCCAGCCCCGACACCACCGTCCAGCCCCCCAGCACCGCTTCCGAAGCCAGATGATCGGCCATCAGCTGCCCATAGGGCGTCGTATGGCGCGACCCGACAATGGCAATACTCTGGCATTCCGCCAGGGCGGTCACCCTCCCCCGCACATACAGGCATAACGGCGGATCATGAATGGTGCGCAACAGCGGCGGATACTCGGGATCATCACGGGTGACCACCACCACCTGGCCGCGCCGGGCCAGCTCCAGCTCGGCATCCAGATCGAAATGCTCCCGCCACCGCTGCAACACGCCGGCCAAGGTGGTGCCAATGCCCGGCACCCGCGCCAGCTCGCCCAAAGGTGCCGCCAGGATCTTCCGGGGCTCGCCAAACAAACTGAGCAACCCGGTCACCCGCATCGGCCCAATGCCCGGCAAAGCATTGAGCACCAGCCAAGCTTCACGGTTTTCCACGGGCCACCTCCAAGGTGGCGCGAACCGCGGCAACGTCCGTCACCGCGACAAGCGCGGTCGCCCCCAGCGCCGTGGGCAGCACCAGCCGAAGGCCGCCAGCACGCGTTTTCTTGTCGCGTCCCATGACTTCCAGCATCGCGTCCGGTGTCAAAGCCGGATCGGCCGGCAGCCGGGTGGGCAACCCGAAGCGGTGCAATAACGCCGTCGTGCGCGGTACCACCTCCGCCGGGCACAGGCCGAGACGGACCGCCAGGCTCGCGGCCAGCACCATGCCAACCGCCACCGCCTCGCCATGGCGGAAGCCGGCATACCCGGTCAGCGTCTCCAGGGCATGGCCAAAGGTGTGTCCGTAATTGAGCAGCGCGCGCCGACCGCCCTCACATTCCCGCTCATCCTCGGCGACCACCGCCGCCTTGATCTCGCAACAGCGCGCCACCACTCGCTCCACCACCACCGGATCGCGGGCCAGCAATGCCGCCGCATCGCGTTCCAGGTCGGCGAAAAACGCCGCCTCCAGACCGGCCCCGTATTTCACCACTTCCGCCAACCCATTGCGGAGTTCGCCTTCCGGCAGGGTGTCGAGCCAGGCCAGGTCGCCCACGACCAGGCGGGGCTGGTGAAAGGCGCCGACCAGATTTTTGCCTTCGGGCAGATCCACCCCGGTCTTGCCGCCAACGCTTGAATCGACCAGCGCCAGGAGTGACGTCGGCGCCTGAACAAACGGAATGCCGCGCATCCAGGTGGCGGCAAAAAAACCGGTCAGATCCCCGGTCACGCCGCCGCCGAGGGCCACCGCCACCCCGCTCCGGTCCAGGCCGGCCCGGGCGGCGACGCCATACAGCTCCGCCAGGGTCGCCAAGGTCTTGGAGCCTTCGCCGGCGGGAAACTCGGTCCGTTCACACCCGGCCGCGCCGGCCGCCAGCAACGCCTGACGCCAGCCGGCGGCGTGCAACGCGCCCACCGTACGGTCGGCCACCAACAGGCACCGCCGGCCACCCACCACGTCACGCAACGCCGCCAGCCCCGCGGCCCCGGTGCTCGCGCCCCGCCCCAGCAAAATCGGATAGCCCCGCGCTCCCAGCTCAACCGTGACGGTACGCATATGCCGTGCCTTTCTAACTTTTATAACCGTATCCGTGCCCACTATAACGCATGGAACCGGGATTTATTGTGCTAATAATGTCAATGATGTGGGGCGCCGCCCCAAGCCCCGCTCAAGGGACCAGTCCCTTGAGAATCCCCTTTCCAAAAAGCCGGCCCCGGCTTTTTGGAAACGTTTAATCAACCTGCGGACCGCATGGCTTGATACGGATAAAGCCAGAAGCTGAACCGGTATATATACTGCGTTAGGAACATTCAACTGTTCAATGTTCAAAAAATTAAGATTTCACCCTAACGCGGTATAGATCAGCGCCTGTTGGGACTACGGTCATCACGACGGGGTTTCCAAAGGGACAGGTCCCTTTGGCAGGGGCATGGGGGCGGCGCCCCCATATGGCTTTCGGTTACGGTTAATGTACAGGAACGGCGGCCTGGCCGCAGCGCCGGAATTCCGCGGGACTGACGCCGCGCAGCTGTTTGAAGATGCGGGAGAAATGATAACGGTCGCAAAACCCCGTCGTCGCCGCGATCGCCTTGATGTCCCGCCCCGAGTAATGCAACAACAGACAGGCCTGGTCGATCCGGCATTGCCGGCTGTACTGCTGCGGGCTCTTGCCGGCATGCCGGCGAAACAGGCGCAGGAACGCATTCACGCTCAGGCGGGCTTGGCGGGCGAGTTCCCGGTTGTCCGGCGGCACACCGTCCCGTTCCAGGCGGTGCATGGCCACGGCCACCCGGGGATCCAGCAAGGGACGCCGCAGAACCTCGTCCGGAAGGGTCAACAAGGCCGTCAGCACGATCCGCAGGAGTTGCAGGGAATAGGCTCGCCGGTCCTGGGCCGTTTCCATGGCAATGGCCGTTTCCACCAGCCGCCGCATTTCCGAAGTCAGCGAAAAGGTAAAAATGGCGGGCGCCACCCCGGTATAGGGATGGGCCGCCAGAAAATGAATGCAAAAATGGCGGGGCTCGCCGGTACAGGACGAGGCAAAGGGCGTGTCCGGCGGAATCAGCATGAACTGATCCGGCAGCAGCGGGTAGCGCTGCCCGCCCAAATGAACACAGGCGTCGGGGGTGGAATTCCAGTAGAAGCGCCAGTACGGCGCGGACAGGTTCGGGTAGTTCCACCGGTTGTACAAAGAGACCGAGCCGCCGTCCAGGATCCGCAGGTCTGGATTGTAAAACGTCTGGTCCATGGCGAAATATACGCGCCGGTTACTCCGGTGCATTGGCACACCGCTTTTCACACCCTGCAACAGGGGTTGCTGGCCGTGCCGGATGACCGGGGCGGCCACCGGGTGCTCGTCCGTCCAGACACCTACGTTGAGGACCGTCCGTCCTTGGCGTTTAACGTGGCGCAGGCACTCTTGCCTGCGACTGGAGTTTGGCAGAACTCAACGGTTGCGGCTTTCTCGTCCCAGCGGGACGGGGCGGGAATAGGCAGGGGCTTCAGCCCCTGTTTTTTGTCATCCCCCATTTCGCGTGCCATAGGTACGCGACGAATGGGACCAGGCATGGTTGCCGCGATAATTTAACACGTCCCCTGGCTTTCGCGGTCAGAGGGGCCGTGCGGTTCGCGGCGTACCTACGGCACGCCTTTTTTTGCTGTTCTGAAACAGGGGCTGAAGCCCCTGCCTATTGTCTTTCAGTCCCTACGGGACGACATCTGCCAAAGGTTCCCGTAGTTGTGCCAAACTCCAGTGGGCGGCGGAGCCGCC
>CAITYL010000139.1 GCA_903896595.1 uncultured Lentisphaerota bacterium | reverse complement strand
GGCGGTCCCAATCATGGCCTGTCGTGCTAAAGCTGCCTGCGCAATCCGCAAAAACGTACAAACGTTTTAGGAAGGGGGGTGCAGAGCGAACATGTGAGCGACCCGGCGGAGCCGGGGCTGCGGAGCGCGAAGCGCGGGGGGAGCACCCTTTTTCAAAAGGGGGTTCCCAACAGCGTCCGACATCATTGCCATACCCCCCCGGCCGGTTGTAATGGGGTTCCTAAAACGTGATCAGGGGCCTAAGAGCTGGTCGAGGCCGGGGTCGGGGGGCAGGCCGAGGGTTTTGGCCTGGCGGTAGAACTCCCGGGCCTCGTCGAGGGCGGGGGGGCGTTTGCTGGTCAGGAGCACGGCGAGATTGAAGGCGGTTTCGCGGTCCTTGGGATCCAGGCCGAGGGCGCGCCGGAGCTGGGCTTCGGCGGCGTCCGGCCAGCCCAGGCTGCTGCAGGCGATGCCGTAGGCGCGGTGGATGCCGGCATCCGCGGGCCGCAGGTCGGCGGCGCGGGCGAGCATGGACAAGGCTAGGTCGGTCTTGTTTTCGCGGACCAGGGTGTGGCCGAGGGCGAGCAGCACATCCACGTCGTCGGGATTGGCGTAGAAGGCCAGGCGCAACTGTGTTTCGGCCGCCGCGTTGTCGCCGGCCTTGGCGGCGATGAGCCCCAGCCGTTTGAGGGCCAAGGGGTTTTGCGCCTCGTGTTCCAGGGCTTTGCGATAGTTCCAGACCGCGGTTTCCGTCCGGCCCTGGGCCTCGGCGGCGGCGCCCTGTTGAAGGAAGCCCTTGGCGAGCAGTTTCTGGTCGGTGTCGGCGGCCGTGACGGGGGCCGGCGAAAGGGACGGGGATGACGCCGGCGCGTGGTCGCGGGTGGCGGCTTCCGCCTTGACGAGCGCCTCTTCCAGGGCGCCGCGTTTTTCCCGTTCCTGATCCAGTTCCCGCAGGACCTTGCGCAATTCCTCGCTCAACGCATCGGCGCCGGGGAGTTGCCGTTGGCGTTCGGTGGAGAGCTCGGCGCGGGCGCGGTCCCGTTCGCCGACGGCTTCGCGGAAGCGCGTTTGCAGCATGGCCAGGTCGCGTTCGGCATTTTGGGCGCGGTTGGCGGCGGCAGTGGCGGCGGCGGTGCTGGAGGCGACGGTGGCGGTCATGCCGTCCAAAGCCAGACGGGCGTCCTGGGTGGTGGCCAATTGGCGTTCCGTGGTGCCGGCGCGCTGCTGGCTGGCGCTGATCTGTTTTTTCAGTTCGGCGATTTGCGCCTCGCCGTCGGCCTTGGCGGCCGTGAGCGTACGCAGCAGCGCTTCCTGGCTGCGGACCGTTGCGCCGAGGGCGGTTTCCCGCTTCGTGAGGTCGTTCAGGGCCGCTTCGGCGGCGGTGGCGCGGGCCGCGACCGTGCGCAATTGGTCCTGGACTTCGGCGGGGGTGGTGCGGTCACGGTCCAGCTTGAGCCGGGCCAGTTCCTCTTTGGTCTCCTGGTTGCGCCGCTGCAAGGCGTCGAGCAGATTGTTTTGGCGGGTCAGTTCCGCGGCGTGGCTGGTTTCCTGTTGGCGGAGGTCGGCCAGGGCGCTTTCCAGGTCGGCGGCGTGTTGTTCCGCGGTGCTGGCGCGTTGGCGGAGGGTGCTGGCGTCCTGTTCCTGCTTGGCTTGGGCGCCGCGCAACTGTTCGAGTTCGGCTGACTTGGCTTCGGCGGGGCTCGCCTTTTCCAGTTTCTCCCGCAAGGTGCGTTCCTGATCGCGTTCCGCGGTCAGCCGGCGTTGTTCGGCCGCGGCCAGGTCCATGGCTTCCCGCAACCGGGTGGCGTCACGCCGCAGGGTGTCCACTTCTTTGTTGGCGGCCCGCAGTTGTTTCGTCTGTTCCGTGGCCGCCGTTTCCAATGCCTGGCGGGCCGCCTCGGCTTCCGTGGCGGCTTGGCGCGCCTCCGCTCCCTCCTGGCGGCTGTCCTCGGCCTGACGCTTGGCCTTGCGCAATTGTTCTGTGAGGTTACGCAGGGCGGCCTGAGTGGTTTCGGCCTTTTGCAGCGCCTCGGCCGCCTGCGCCTTGGTGGTTTCCAGCTCCGCCGTCAGTTGGCGGCGGCGCGGGTCGTTGTCTTCCGCTTGACGCAACCGGTCCGTTTCTTTTTTTAAGACGGTTTCACGTTCTTCGACGGCCTGCAATTTCTCTTTGGTTTCGCGGAATTGGCGCAGAAGGGTGTCGCGTTCCCCCATGGCGGCGGTGGCTCCGGCGGCTTCGGCCCGGGCGCGGTCCAGGGCCTGGGCGGTGACATCCCGCTGTTTTTTTAGCTCCAGGTTTTCCCGGCCCAATTGCAGCAGTTGTTGCCGCTGGCCGGCGGACAGCGTGACCAAATCCTCCCGGCTCAGCTTGGATTGGCTGGCGGCCACCCCCTGTTCCAGGCGCCGGCACCGTTCGGTACAGAAGGAGATGCGGTAATCGAGCAACGAGGCATTCCACTGGGGGTACTTGGCCCGCACGCTGGTGAAGATAGCCAGCGCTTCCTTGTACAATTGCAGGGCCACGACCTGGTTGCTGGTGTTCTCCGCCTTCATCGCTTCTTCCAGCTTCACATACCCGTTCATCCACTGGTCGCGCGCCTGGTCGTCTTGGGCGCCGGCCCAGGCTGGCGCCGCCGCCCATCCCAGGGTCAACGCCGCCGCCAGCCAAAGGCCCGCCGTCAGGCCGGCAAACTGCCGGGATCGCATGATGTTGTTCATGTTGCAAAACCTCCGCCAACCGGGTAGATTTCGGGCTGGTCAATTTTCCTCAATAGTATAGAAGCCGCAGGCGCATAAATCCACGTATGAAATGGTACTTCAAACTTACGCTGTGGCTGGCCGGCATCGTTGGCATGCTGGTTATTGCGGGCCTGGTGTTTATGACGTTTTTTCTGGGACCGCTGGTCAAGAGCAATTTGGAGCGGCTGGCCCGGGAACGGCTCAATGGCGAACTCACCATCGCCAGTATCCGGGTCAATCCGTTCAAAGCTTCGTTCACCATGACCGGACTTCGGGTGAAAAATCCGCCCGGGTTCGCCCGTGAGGACTTGTTTTCCATGCCGTTTCTGATGGCGGACCTAGACCTGCGAGATTCGCTCCTGCACCGGCGGTACCATTTTTCCCGTCTGATCATCAATGTCGAGTCGTTCGACTTCGAGCGACGGGCCGACAACGTCTCGAATTTGGACGGCTGGCTGGCCGCCGCCAAGGCGGAAAAAGAGGGGCGGCGCGCTTCGACCGCCGCCGCCGCGTCGTCGGCCAGGACTGACCCGGCTATCCGGACCTCACCGGCCAAGCCGGCGGCGGACGCCAAAACCCAGCCGCCGGCCGTTGCCAAGACTGTCCCGGTCCCTGCCCGGCCCTTGCCCGCCCGCTCCAAGGGGCCGCCGGAACTGATCGTTGACCGGTTGACCCTGACCTTGGGCCAGATCCATGTCAAGGACGCCACCAATGCCGCTTTGGGCGAGATGAATCTCGACCTGGCCATCACGGACCGTGATTTGCTCCGCCTCAAGGGACGCGACCAGATCGCCACCGCGCTGATGGCCGAAGTCCTCCCCGCCCTGATGTCCGCCCAGACCCGCGCCATTTTTCAAAAACAATCGGCGGTTGGGGCGCCCATTCCCTAGCGCCTAACGTTGATGCGTGATGGAAAAGTTCACACACGTTTTGGGGACATGACATTGTTATCGGTGTCGGGGTCGGTACCGGCATCGGAATCGAACGGCCTTTGGGGGTTGATGATGCCAGCAAAGAAGAGATCCCTAATCGATACCGATACCGATACCGACCCCGAGGACAGCAAAAGTTTAGTGTTTTACAAGGAGCACCCAACCCCATGACCGAAGCTGAAATTCTGACCGTTTTTACCGAGACCAAGGCCCTGCTGCACGGCCATTTCCTGCTACGCAGCGGGCTGCACAGCGACCGTTATTTTCAGGGCGCGCTGGTCTTGCAGCACACCCGCATTGCCGCCACGTTGTGCGCCGAACTGGCCGCCGGTTTTCAGGGACAGGGCGTCGAAACGGTGATTTCCCCCGCCCTTGGCGGTCTGGTGGTGGGCCAGGAAGTCGGCCGGGCCCTGGATGTGCGCGCCATTTTTGCCGAGAAGGACGATCAGTCGAACCTGGTCCTGCGTCGCGGCTTCACCATTCGCCCCGGCGAAAAGGTGCTGGTGGCCGAGGATGTCATCACCAAGGGCGGCCGGGTGCAGCAGACCATTGATCTGGTCCGCGCCGCCGGCGGCGTGGTGGTCGGCGTGGCCGTCGTGGTTGACCGCAGCGGCGGCGCCAAACTCTTTGACGTGCCCGTGCGCAGCCTGATCCGCCTGGACCTGCCGACCTGGAAGCCGGAAGAGTGCCCCCTGTGCCGCCAAGGCAAGCCGATTGACAAACCCGGCTCCAAATAATGCCAATAAAAGTTCAAATTGATCCTTAATCTTCTACCACAAAAGAACGCAAAGAACACAAAGATTAATTGCTCATTTTTAGATTGTTTTATCTTTGTGATCTCTGCGATCTTTGCGGTTAATTTTGGAATCAAGTTGAAGCGTGATGTTGTGGCAGCTTGGGAGGCGGTGCATGGTGCGCTTTGACTTGGACGGATTGGCGGCGCGGCTGCGCGGCCGGCGGGTCGGCCTGGTGGCGACCCCGGCCAGTTGGACCGTTGCCGACGGCCATCTGCTGGACGCTCTCCTGGCCCGCGGGGTTGACTTGCGCGTGCTGGTGGCCCTGGAGCACGGCTTTCGCGGCGAACTGCAGGACGGCGCCGACGTGGGCCGGTACGCCGACACCGCCACCGGCCTGCCGGTGCTCAGTTTTTATGGCGCCGGCCGGGTCGCGCCGGAGGCAATGGTCGCGGACGTGGACGTGCTGGTTTTTCAGGTCCAGGACGTGACCCACCGGGCCTATACCTTCCACCAGGCCATGGCCGAGCTCCTGGCCGCCGCCGCGCGGGCCGGCAAAACCTTGCTGGTGCTGGACCGGCCGACGCCACTGGCACATCTCGGGCCGCGCGGCCTGACGGGGACGCAATTTTTTCCCCTGCCGTTCCCCATGCTGCCGGGCCTGACCATGGGGGAACTGGCGAAATGGCTGGCGGCGGAAAATGGCTGGACCGCCGCGCTCGACGTGGTGCCGGTACCCGGCTGGCGGCGGCGTGACCGCTGGATGCGCACCGGCCTGCCGTGGATTCCGCCGTCACCCAATATTCCGACCGTGGCCAGTGCCTATGCCTACGCCTGCACCGGCCTGGTCCAGCACACCAGCGTCTCCGAAGGCCGCGGCACCTGCCGGCCGTTCGAGTATGTGGGCGCGCCGTTCTTGGACGGCGGCCGGCTGGCCGCCGCGCTCAACGCCCTGCGCCTGCCGGGGGTGGCGTTCCGCCCCCTCCATTTCCAGCCGGGGTTCAACAAGTTCGCCGGCCAGGTCTGTTCCGGCGTCCAGCTTCTGATTCGCGATCCGGGCCGGATTGATCCGCCGCTGGTCGGCCTGGCGCTGTTGCGGGAATGCGCGCGCCAGGCCCCGGCGGAGTTCGCACTCCAGCCGGCCTTTGCCGCCTGGCTCGACAACGGCGACTGGACGCCGGAACGGCTGGCCGGCCTCGATCTGGCCGCCATCCGCGACCGAATGCGCGCCGATGCCGCCGCCTTCCGCCACCGCACCGACCCCTTCCGCCTGTATCCCGAATAGGAGCGTTGAAACGGGTCGGATCCAAGAAGCACTACTCTTGGAGTGCGGCAATTCCTTTGCCGCTTTTTAATATCGGCGTTATTTCAAGACCGGGAGCCGCCCGTCCTCGGGCGGAACTCGATGGCGTCACACCCGTTCCGCCCTTTTTATGGGGCCACCGTCCGCCAAACCAATGATGCACGTCTCCGACGATGACGGGTTCGTCCGCCCG
>CAITYL010000138.1 GCA_903896595.1 uncultured Lentisphaerota bacterium | reverse complement strand
TCGCTTCCTGCGGTCGCTGCGTTCGCGGCTCGGATATTCATTTTTAACAGGAGGCCGCAGAGGCCACAGAGAATTTTTTCTCCGTTCTCTCCTGATTTCTCCTGTTCAAATTCTTTCTTTAGCGTTCTTTGCTTTCTTTCGCGGTGAATCTTAAAAGTTTAGCGTGTTGTAGCAAAGCCATTGTATCGCGCCGGCGACGTCGCTGGCGGGCTGCAAGCCCTTTGCCACACCGGCTCCCGCCGGAATTTCTGCTTTCAGCTTTCTTAAACGCCGGGCTGCCTTGAGGGAGTGGGCGCTTCCAGCGCCCAAAGCCAAGGCGGCGATTCTCGCCGCACTCCAAGGTTTAGTTCATGGTTTTTTCTTCGATCTAACTTCGTGTTCTTCGTGTCTTCGTGGTGAAGATTTTATTTCCGTGCACGACGTTACCGTCTGAAATCGGGCAGGCCGCGGACATCGCTGGCACGGATCGGCACGCCGGAGGGGCTGACCAAGCGCGCGGTGACAAAGATCAACAGGTTCTTCTTGATGCTGTTCTCGCCTTCGGAACGGAACAGGCGGCCAATGACCGGAATGTCGCCCAGGAACGGTACTTTGTCACTGAACTTGATCAGGTCTTCCCGGATCAAGCCGCCGAGGACGACGGTCTCACCGTCCCAGACAATGACTTTGGTTTCGACGGTGCGGGCTTCAATGATCGGCATGTCATACTTGAATTCAACGGGGTCGGCATAGCCGGGCGGCTGAATCGACGAGTTGAAGGTGGTGTCATAGCCCTTGAAGATGGTGACCTGCGGCTTGAGTTCCAGATCGATCGAGTAGCCGTCAGCGGCCACCGTCGGGGTGACTTCCAAAACCACACCCACGTCACGCGCTTCACCAAAGGTCGGGGACGAGGGCTTGACGGCGGTGGTGGGAGTGTCGCCGCCAGTGGTCGTGATGTCCGGCTGTTCCCAGCTTTCGGGGAAGTACCGCTCTTCCACCATCCGGAGAATGGCGGTGCTGCCGCTGAGAGCCGTCACCTTCGGAGCGGACAACAGGTCGGCCTGCGCGGACTGCGACAGGGCGCTGATCAGAACCTGGAATTCCGTGTTGCCAATCACGCCATCCACATTCAGGATATTGCCAGCGGTGGGTGCGAACAAGGCGCCGCCGCTGGTCTTGAGCGCGTCACCGAAGCCGCGCAGGCCATTGCTGAGTTCGGTATTGAACGGATAGGCACCGCCCGGAATCTGCTTGAAGATCTTGAAGGCGTTCTTGTCACTGCCTTTGTCCAAGAAGTAATTGGTGGGATTGTAGGTGCCCAGGAGCCAGTTGAAGCCCAAGGCTTCCATATTCTGCTGGTTAACTTCCACAAACTTGGCTTCGATGGTGACCTGGGTCGGGGTGACATTGATTTCCTGCAAGACCTTCTCGATCTTGACCAGATTTTCCGGGGTGTTGTGAACAATCAGCTTGCTGGTGCGCTGGTTGTAGGCAACGCGTGAACCGGTCGGGAAATCAACACCGAAGTCGCGGAAGAACTTTTGCAGCGACGCCGCGTCGGTGGCGATGCCGCCGCCAGTGCCGGCTTCGGCCCCGGTGTCCTCTTCTTCCGTGTCACCATCCTTGCCCTTGATCGACTTGGCCTTGCGGGTTTTGGCGGAATCAATGACACCGGCCTCAACCGAGTAAAAGCGGGTTTCCAAATCCTTCAGAGGAACCGACTTGTCGGCGATGACCACGGCATTGGTATCGACGACATACTTGAGGCCGGTGCCCATGCAGAGATAACGGATCACTTCGCCCATCGGCACATTGGTCATGCTCAGGGTGACGGTGCGTTCGCCAGGATTATTGGTCGGACCACCCGCGGCGGGCGGGGCCATCGCGACCGCTTCCTCACCACCGGCGGGCGCCGGAGCGGCGTTGGGGGGCATCATCATGCCGGGGGGCATACCGCCGGCAGGGGGGGTGGGAGCGGCATTAAACGTGTCGCCGCCGGCCGTATCACCCTCTCCCGCGTTCTCATCGGCGCCAGCATCGGCGGCGGCGGGGGGGGCTTCAAGCTGAAGAATGATGTTGACGCCTTCGCCATCGGGATCCAATTCCTGACTACGCTTCTTCAGGAAGGCCACCACTTGCGCCACGCTGGCTTCTTCGAACTCAACCTTGGGGAGAATGATATTCTGCAACTTGGCGCGAATGCCGCGTTCCGCGTCACCCTTCTTCACCGCCAGGCCGCCAATATCTTTGTTCGGGTTGGCGGTGATCGGGGTGATCGGCTCGTTCCATTTCCAACGCACTTCCGCCATCCGCTCTTCCTGGGTGGTATCAAGGCGCTGGGTTCCAACATCAAACAGATTGTCATTAATCTTGCGCAGGTAGCGGATGGCGCGGCTGTCGTAGGGGTCCTTGACCAAAATCCGTTCAAAGGCATCGCGCGCTTCCATGTAACGCTTGTGAGCGTAAAAGACTTTGCCCTGCTCAAACAGCACATTCACATCGTAATCGCGTTCCACCTTGGTGGGGTCCACATTGCCCGGGGCCACATCGGCCCGGAATTGGGCGGTTTTCTTGTCGTTCTGATATTCCTTGACCAAGACGTCCATTTCCGCCTTGCGGGAGGGATCGCGTTCGGCCACTTCCTGACATTTCTTGACCGCATCATCATACTTCTGCGCATCGGCCAGTTTTTTACCATCCGCCGCCAAACTTTCGGCCCAGTCTAACGTCACATCCGTGACCGCCTGGTCGGCCCGGGCGATCTTGTCGGTCACCCGTTTTTCGCTCTTGCTGGCTTTCTCGAAATAGGTTTTGGATTCCGTGTACTGCTCAATCGCTTCCTTGTACTTGCCTTCGCGATAGAACTTGGCGGCCTTGACCACCAAGCCGTCGCCCATGATTTCCTGCTCCTGGCGCCGGGCGCGCTCATAGGCGGTGATCTCAGCCGGCTGCTTGTCGAGCTTGGCTTCGGCGGCGGCCTCAATGCCCGGCGCGGGCGCGTCCGTCGCGATCACCGCGGTGGCGGTGGCCGTGTCGGCGGGGACACTAGCTTCGGGAGTGGCGGCTTCCGGAGCGGTAACGGCCGCCGCCGGTTGGTCCGCAACGGGAGTGGCCGCCTCTTGGGCTTGCGCCACCGCCCCCATTCCCAACATTAAGGCCGGCGCCCATACAGCAAGCGCGACCCACCCCATCAACCGGTTGGCACTGAGCTTCATGGAATTCCTCCGGGAACCCGTTTTAGTAACAAACGTCATCATAATGAAACCTAGGTCGGATTGGTTAATGTACTGTCAGCTAAGTTAATTGCAAAAGCCGTTACGGAACGGGAGAGACTCGATGGACGGGAGAGACGGGAGAGATTTCGGAGTTCGCGGGCTTCCTGGCTTCGTGGTGAATCTTAAAAGTTTATCGTGCTGTAGCAAAGCGATGGTATCGCGCCGGCGACATCGCTGGCGGGCTACAAGCCCTTTGCCACACCGGCTTCCGCCGGAATTTCTTCTATCTTCGTACCTTCTGAGCCGCTTGCAAAACCCACGGTTGCCAGCCTTCAGTATGCGATATTCGAGCTTTTCCTTCCGAGCCCGGAACGTTAGTGGCGAATATCCAATATCCAACAAGGAATGTCCAAGGAAGAAGGAAAAAACCATTCATTTCTGTAAAAAACGCGCCCGCCGCCTTGACTTGGACATTGGATATTCCTTGTTGATTATTGAACATTCATTTAACCGGTAATCGGAGTTTTTCAAGAGCCTCTTCTATCTTCAATATTATCGTCGCGGCATCATGCCCGGCGGCATGCCTGGGAAACCGGCGGGCAGCCGCGCGCGTCCGGAAGCTGGAGTGTTCACGCGCGTCCGGCGGAGATCGCCGCCCCGCCGATACGGCGACACCTTGATTTCCGCGCCCAGTTCACCGCTAGGCGACACCGGCGCCACGGTGGCGTCACGGTCACTCACCTTGGTCAACACATAGGTTTCCTTGCGGTCGGGGGCCACCATCAAGGTGAATTTTTCGCCCACCGCCACCGTCTTCAGCGCACGGTCCCGCTGGCCGGCAGCCAAATCGGGGAGGAACAATAATTCGGCCTTGACCCCTTTTTCGTATTTTTGCTGGGCGCGGGTCAGCACGACCGTCTCCTCCTGTCCCCGGCGCAGGACCACGTCGGAAGCATCGTCCTTATAGGTCATCTTGACGGCGGGATCGATGCGCTCAACCGTTTTGGGGTGCAACTCGACCACCGTGAAATCCCCCACCTTTTCGCCCACCCGGGCAAAGCGGCTCACGCGCCGGCCATTCTCCAAGACCGAGAACTGGATCAACCATTTCTTTTCGTCATCGCCGTTGCGGGTAATCTTTTCCACCGTCACCGGCAAGGGACTGCGCGCGGCCTTGACAAAGCGCAACTTGACGGCAAAGGGCGGATGGGAAGCCGGATCGGCGGGATGGGTCGTCGACTGGAATTCCTCCGCGTTGGTGAAGCCATCGTTGTCCTCGTCCAAATTGGCGTCCCCCGGATTGTTGCGGTCGAGGAATTTGTGCTTGTTCTCGTACGCGTCGGGCATGCCATCCCCGTCACTGTCCATTTCCGCGGACTCCGCCACCTGGGTTTTTTCCGGCCCCTGTTCCGCCTTGCAATACGGGCAGACATTAACGGCAAATGGCAAAATATGGGCACAGGCCGGATTGGCGCACGTGATGTACCGCGCGGCATCGAACAGGGTGCCTTGGGACGAATCGCCTTTGGGCTGCCACGCAATGTCGGCGGCAACAAACGCTTTGAGGCCAAGGAAGTTGTCAGCGGTCAAGGCCAGCATGGGCTTGCTGTCCTCCGGCCCCATGCCCATGCGTTGCCGCATCTCCTGCATGTCCAGGCCGCTTTTGTTGATGGAGTCCAACCGCCAATAGCTCCAGCCGAGGACAGCCAGGAGCAGGACCCCCAAGACCAACTTCTCATAATGTCGCGCGAGGAAAGCCAAGGCTTATTTCTCCTCTGCCGTTTTTTTGAATTCCAACACATCCAAGATCAACACCGCCGAGACGTCGCCAGGCGAAAAGACCAGTCGTTGCTCTTTGTCCACCGGGAGCGCGGGCTCGGCCGGCTTTTCCTTGCCGTCCGCCGCCAACGGGGCACGACCCGCGGGCGGCATCATGGGAGGCATTCCCATCATCCCTGGCGGCATGCCGGCGGATGCCGCGGGCCGCCGGGTAGCGGTAGCGGACGCGCCGGGGGCGGTGGTGGCGGTCGCGGGGATCTGCTCGCGGGCGTCCAATTCCAGGGACCGCACGAGAACAATCACCTTGGCTTCACGCTGCAACTGGTTGACCAACCGCTGAATGCTCTTGTAAGAACCCTCCACGTTAAGCTGCAACGGGGTGATGGTGTAAAGGTCCTTGTCAAGCGGTTTCAGTCCTGCGGGACGGCTGATGCCGATCAGCTCGCTAATCCCGGACCGCCCGCAAACGCGGACGATCTCGGAGACAATCCGCAGGTTGCGCAAAATGAACGGAACATCTTCCGCGCGAGGCAGCGTGGTGGAGCGGGCAATGTCGCCAAAGGAAAAGAAGGCGTTGTCCGGCGCCAGTTGCACGTTCTTATCCGCCAGTTCCTGCTCCATGCGCAGGCATTCTTCCTTGATGAGACGCAAGCTTTCCAACCCGTTGATCCCGCTCTCCTCGGGAATGCCATACCGGGTGGCCAGCTCCCGCAAGAATGCCGTGAATTCCTTCTGGGCGGTCTGGTAATTCTGCGCCGCCAACGACTGGTTGTGCTGATTGAGGGCGAACTTCTCACGGCGAATATCGGCCATGAACGCCTTCTGCTCACTGACCTTGGCCTCAATCGCCTGGCCGCGACGGTTGGCGCTTTGCCAAAACACCGCCAAGACCACGGTCAGGATCAGGAAGACCACGACCGAGGCCAAGAACCCGAGATTGCGTTTCACAAACTCCATCCGTGCCACCTTATTCTAGTGTTCAGTGTTCGGGTTTCAGGTTTCAGGAAACGCCGATCTTGACAATTTGCCGTCCGACACCACCCACCGATCAACCACAAAACACTTTCCTGACACCTGACCCCTGAACACTGGTTACCTGTTTATTTCCAGCGGTTTCTTCAGTTTCACCTGGAGCGTGAACGTGCTGAAGTTGCGAACCGTATCCGACACCGAATAGGCGGTGATGGCCGTTACCTTGGAATCGCCATCGGCCCACCCCGCCTTTTGCAACCGTTCCAAGAACAACTGTTCCGGCGAACTGGCATTCTTGGCCTTGGCGCCTTTGCCCGCCTCGGCGGCTTCGGGAACGGTCACTCCGTGGCCGGTAATCTCGAACCCGCTGATCTTGAACGTGCTGCCCGCAACGCCGCTCGCCTTGGAATCGCGCGTGGCGGCCGGAGCCGCGCCCCCGCCGCCGGGCGGCCCCATCATGCCGCCCCCCGGGAACATGCCACCAAACATGGGCATCCCCGGCGGACCGGCCGGACGCGGGGCATTTGCCTCGCCACCGCCACTGGCGGCCACTTCTTTGACGTCATCGTAGAGCGGACGAAGGCGAGTCAGCCAGAGATCGCGCGGTTTGAGCGTCTGGATATCGTTCAAGATATTGGGCAGCCACTGCCGTTCCGCCAACAGAGCCTCTACTTTATCGTAACGTTGCCGGACCTCGTCCGTCTGTCGCCGATCCCGCTGAATGCTCTCACGGGAGTTCTGCAACTTGGTCACCATGCCGCTAAACTGCTCCTGCAAACGGGTAAACTGCCGGTCCCGCCACACCGACGCGAGCCACCCCAGCAGCACGATGAGCATCAGGCAGGCCATCGCCCCCACCAAATACGGCTTTTTCTGCTGGAATGCCTGATTGCGACGCAACATTTTCGGCATCAGGCTGACTTCAACGGGACACTGCAGACTATAGCGCAGGCCGAGGCCGATCACTTCGCTGAACATATGGGCCACCGCCTGCAACTGCTGACGGTCCACCTGCGGCCCCACGCTGACCACTTGGAACGGATTCAGGTAGGCGACTTCGAGATTCAACGCTTCCTGGAAAAAGCGGTCGGTATAGCCCATGGTCGAACTGCCGCCCGCCAAGTACAGACGCACGGGCCGGTTGCCCTTCTGCTGGGCGCGATACACACTGATTGAACGGTTGATCTCCCCATGCAGCCGGGTCATCACATTGCGCACGATCTTGGACACGGTCGCGGCCACTTCGGACTCGGGGGCCTCATAGGCGCCTCCCAAAGCCACAAACCCATGCCGCCGTTTCAGTTCCTCCGCCTCCGCCATGCCGATATTGAATTCCTTCGCCACCTGCTGGGTGATCGAATTGCCGGCAATGGGAATGGTCCGGGCAAAAAAGCGCGTCCGGTCGGCGAACAACAGATTGGAACTGCGGCTGCCGATGTTCAGGACCATGGCGCACTCGTCATCGCCCACATGATTCATCCGCGCCGCATTGAAGCCGGCAACGGGCGCGATTTCCACCTGCACCGGCGTCAGCCCCACATCTTCCATGGCCCGGGTGATCTGCTCGACAATGTCATTCTTGATGACCACGAACATCACTTCCATCTCATCGGCCTCGGGATTGGCAATGAGCTGGTAGTCCCAAATCACTTCATCCATCGGGAACGGGACATTCTGCTTCGCTTCAAACTCAACAATCTGCCGGATGCGCTTTTCTTCTTCCGAGACCGGGGGCAGTTTGACGAAGCGAATAAACGCCGACTGGCCGGAAATCGACACCAGCACCTTGCGGGCCGAGAAGCCGTGCTCCGCGATCAGTTGGCGCACATTCGCGCCAATCAGAGTGCCACGGTTCGCCTCGGTCAATTCCTCGCCGTATTCGCGCAGGCCGAAACTGACCAGCGTGATGCCACCGGCTGAGTATTCAAACTCGCCGGCCTTGAGGCTGGATGCCCCGATGTCCAGGGCCAAAACCCGTTCAACGTGTGCCATGGCCTAGTTATCCACCATTCGCGCTACTCAAAGTCAAATGACGTCGCCCCGGATTACTTGGCGTCCGCCGACGGCTTGATCGCTTCAAAGAAGTCATAATCCACCGGGGCAAAAGGCGTTTGATCCCGGGTCTGCAAATCATCCACAATCTGCACCTTCGGCGGTTCCCATTCCCACCACTTGCTCGTGTCGCGTTCCGGGAAACGATACTTGGCCTCGGTCTGCCCGTTCACCTTCACCAAAATGTAGTACTTGATCTCGCTCGGCCGCACCCCTTTCATCTGCCGCTTGAAAAAGGCCGGCCGCAGATAAAGGTCGGAGATATGCAACGTCTTCTTGTCTTCCACATCGACATAGGTGATCTTCTTGCGCAACAGCAGGTCCTTGCCTTCCTTCCGCGGAATCAGGACATTCCATTCCACCGTCACCTCATCATGCCAGCCCGGCTTGCCATCGGCGCTCTTGCCCGTCCCGCCCTGGGTTTGATATTCCATCAGCAAGACCAGCCAATCGCCCGTGATCTGGGCGCGGGCATCCACATTCACTTTGTAGAACGGGGTGACCACCTTTTGGGCCTGCACCTTGTTGACGCGCACCTTGGGGGCGCCCGATTGCGCGGCGGCCGGCAGGCTCAACGCCATTCCGATCAACGCCACTGAGGCCATCCCCAACCATCGGCTCCACCATCCATGGTTCCGCTTCATGAGACGTCTCCCTGACTTCCGGTGCAACTCAGACACCAGGCGCGTTCCAACCCTAAGATTGGCCGTCGCCCGTCACCCGGCAAAACTCCGCTTAACATAGGAACCCTTCCCGCAAAACGCAACCGCTTTTTTTTACTTAGCTGAAAAATGTACAAATTATTCCATGATTGCTACAAGGTAGACGCACTTGTCATGGAATGACCACTTTCATCCCGGGACGCAGGGCGCCGCCCGCCCGCAATTCCGGATTCGCATCCCGAATGCGGGTCCAAGCACCGGCGCGCCCATAGTACTTGCGCGCCAAACCGGACAGGGTCTCTCCCGTCTGCACGGTGTGACGCGCGGCGGCGCCACCACGCACACTACTGCCCGGGGCCGCCGCACCGGAGGAAGCCGGGGTCGTGGGCGCCAGCCGGCTGCCAGGGGTGAGCCGCCACAAGGGCTTGAAGGGCCGGCCGGCCGCCGGCGTGCCGGCGGTGGCCGGACGGGCGGGCGCGGGGGCCGCGGGACTCGCGGAACGGCTGGCCGCGGCAGGAACGGCAACGGGGGTGACCGGTGCCGCCGGCGGCGGCGTGGGCTCCACCACCGCAACCGCTTCAGGAACAAGGGGCTTTGGTGCGGCAACCACCGGCACCGGCGGCACCTCGCCGGAGGCGGCCTCAATGGGTGGCCCATCGCCGACCGGCAACCCCGGTTCGCCGCCAGCGTCAGGCCCCGGCGTTCCCGGGCTGAAATCGGTCGTCCCGCCGGCCGGACGGGAAGGGCCGTCGGCGGACGGGGGGGCTCCCGTCGCCCCCTCCCGTCCGGCAGTCGCGCCGCCGGGAACCCGGCGCAGTTCGTCGCGCGCCTGGTTGAGTTGCAGGCTCACGTCCTTGAGCCGGCGGCCCAGTTGGATTTCCCGCGGCGTCACCCCCACCGGCACCCCGGGCGGGGCGCCATTATTGGTCAGCACCTCCACATCATCCGGATACTGCCGCATCAATTTCTGCAGATACGAACGCTCGGCGCGCACCAGCCACTTGCGGACCATGTCGGCGTTCTCGCCGTTGGGCGACGTGGCCAGATAGGCGCGGTAATGATAAATGGCACGGACCGGATCGCTCAGGCGGTCTTCATACAGCATGGCCAGCTGCAAATGGGCCTTGGCCGAGGCCGGCGACAGGCGCAGGCATTTTTCAAAGGCCTCGGCGGCATCCGTGTAGCGGTTTTCCTGCCGAAGACGCAACCCTTTTACGTAAAACGGATTACGGTCATCAACCAGGGAGCTTTCCCCGGAACATCCGGCCAGCGCGGCCAGGCATGCCGCCGCCGCCAGCACCCGCGCCACCGCCGGCCACCGCCCGTCCCTTGCCCGGCGACCCACAACGTTAAATTCAGCCACACCCATAATCGCCCAAAGATAGCGGCCCCCGCCACCGCATGCAACCCGCCCGCAAGGACGGGGGTATGGCAAGTGTGACGGTTGGGAACCCTCTCCCAACCCGGCGCAGCCGGAACCAAAACAAATACCAGTGATCTCCCGCAGAGGCGCAGAGGCGCGGAGAAAGTAGGTCAGGCATCATGGCAATATTTTGATTTGGCTGTTTCTCTGCGCCTCCGCGCCTCTGCGGGAAAATAAAAATCATGAACGGTTTGCGGATTCCGCCGGTCGCCCCTACCGGCCGCCGAAAATGGCGGTGCCGAGGCGCACCACGGTGGCGCCCTCGCGAATCGCGGCGGGAAAATCGTCCGACATGCCCATGGACAGTTCAGGCAGAGGCACGCCAAAGTCACGGCTGAGCCGGTCGCGCAACTCGCGCAACTCGCCAAACACCCGGCGCTGCACCGGTTCGGGAACGTCAAAGGGCGCCAGGGTCATCAGCCCCACACAGTCCAACTGCGGACTCCGCAGGGCGGCCTCCAGCAGCCCGGGGGCCGCGGCGGGCACCGCACCGCTCTTCGACGCTTCTCCGGACATGTTGATTTCCAACAAGATCCGCGCGTTCACCTGTTCTTCGCCGGCAATTCTGGCCAGCCGCTCCACCAACGCCACCGAGGTCACCGAGTGAATCCACGCCGCCAAGCGTACGGCCAGCCGGACCTTGTTGGCCTGCAATTGGCCGATCAGGTGCCATTCCAAGTCGCCGGGCAGCAGCGGCGCCTTGTCGCGCAACTCCTGCACCCGATTTTCGCCAAAGCAACGCTGGCCGGCGGCATAGGCGGCGGCGATGACCGCCGCCGGCACCGTTTTGGAGACTGCCAGCAACTTCACCGTCGCCGGGTCGCGCCCGGCGGCGGCGGCCGCCGCCGCCACGCGCTCCCGCACCTCCGCCAATCGTTCCGCGATCATCATGGCGGTAACATATCGTTTCGGCGTTATTTCACGACTGGGAGCCGCCCGGCCTCGGGCGGACAGCGACGGCGTCACCCCAGTTCCGCCCTCTTTGGTTCTGGCGATCGTTTACGCACGTCTTCGACGAGCACGGGTTCGTCCGCCCGAGGACGGGCGGCTCCCAAGGTCATAACTCCTGATTCGCACGCTTGAAAGGTAGGATAATTGAATTCGACATTTAATATTCAGCATTCAATATTCGACCTTTGCTTGGGCATTTTCACCTGACACCTGACACCCCAAAAAACAACCGGACCCGCCACGAGGGCGGATCCGGTTGGGTAGGGTTCCCGAAAGGGTCCGGGAAAAGTGGAATTAGGCGAAGGAGTGACGCCGGTGATGACGCTTCTTCTCGCTGGGCTTCTCAAAATGCCGACGGTTCCGGAGTTCCTTGAGGGTGCCCTCCTTGTCCAGCTTCTTCTTCAGCCGGCGGAGCGCCTTCTCGATCGGTTCACCGCGCTTCAGTTTGACTTCGGACATAGTGTTCACCCCCCTTCCGGCTCAAATGAACCTGACTGCCGGCGTCCCGCGGGACGCCGAGATTGATAGCCGTTTAGACTGTAGGCTGTTAGGTTGTTCCAATCCGTCATGCTTGCCGTTTTGTGCTGTAACCTAATCGCCTACAGCCTAAAACGCTAAAAGTCTATAACATAGCCGCCAAATCGGCGAGTGCCAACTGCTGCAATTGCCGCACCCGTTCGCGGGTGCGGGACAGGCGGCTGCCGATGTTTTGCAGGGTTTTGGGGGTGGTGCCATCCAGGCCGAAACGCTGGTTGATGACCAGGCGCCGCGGCTCAGGCAAAAGATCAACCTGCGGCCGCACCCGGTCCGCCAAAGCCAGCTCGGCTTTGGTGAACGGGGCGTGACGTTCGCGGTTGCGGGAGTTGAGGGACAGGAGGGCTCGTTGCACGGCCTCCGGGACGGGGCTCTTTCCGCTCATGAACGCGGGGGATCCTTGGGTTTGGGGGTGCTTTTGTTCTTGATGGGAGCGGGGCTGGGCGCGGCCGCCACGGGGCGCGGCTCGATCTGCTCGTTCATCAGCAGCTTCAGCTTGGCCAACGCCAAATGCTGGATCTGCCGAATCCGCTCACGGGTGCGCCCGATAGTTTCACTCACATCGTCCAATGTCTTGGGCGGTTCGCCGTCCAGGCCGAACCGCAATTTCAGAATCTGCCGTTCCCGCGGGTCCAGTCCCTCAATCAGGACCATCAACCGCTGAACCGTCTCGTTGTTGCTGATCACCGAATCCGGGGTGGTGGAGGTTTGGTCGGGAATGATGTCCTCAAACTTGCCCTGCTCACCGTCCTGAATGGTGTCGTTCAGCGACAAACTGCTAAACTCGGAGACCTTCAGGCCGGCCACGGTACGCTCGCTGAAGTCGAGGTAAATGGCGATCTCGGCATCGGTCGGGTCCCGCCCGAGTTCTTCCTGAAGCCGGCCCCGGGCCGCCTTGATCTTGTTGATCTTGCAGGCCGACTGCACCGGCACCCGAATGGTCCGGCTCTGGTTGGCCAACGCCCGGCGCATGGACTGCTTGATCCACCAGGCGGCATAGCTGCTCAGCTTGGCCCCTTTGGTCGGATCAAACTTCTCCACCGCCCGCATCAGGCCGATATTGCCCTCGGAAATAAGGTCCAACAGCGGCAGGCCAAGCCCCTTGAAGTCATGGGCGATCTTGACCACCAGGCGCAGGTTGCTTTTGATCAGCTTGGCCCGCGCCTCCTCGCTACCCTGGGCAATGCGGCCGGCCAATTCCACTTCTTCCTGGCTGGTCACCAGCGGGATTTGGCCGATATCCTGCATGTAGACGCGGATAGTGTCGTTTTTGTTGGACATGGGTTGCCCCCCCTGATCCGTGGCGTCGTGCTGATTCTTCCTGCGCGTGTCCAAGGAAACACACACACCGCTATCACCGCCGGCGACGAGCACGGCGGCAGGAAATAGTATATCGTGCCCCCACCCGCGGTCAATCCCCAACCAAACCGGGAATGGCAACAGGAGCAATGACACAACCGCGTGCCCGGTCGAGCGGGCACGGACCTACACGGACCTACACGGACTGGCACGGACGGAACACACCGAACCGAACCGCCCGTCCGTGTGCGTCCGTGTAGGTCCGTGCCCGCCCGGTGTCACGCATCACGCACGCGTCACGCATCACGTTTCACACCACATTGGCCGGCCGGCCAATGCGGGTTAAGCTATACACATGACCAATCGCCCGGACCTCCCGGGCTGGCAGCGGGAGTTCCGCCACTGGCTCCACGCCGCCGGCCGCCTGACGCCGCCATCCCGCGGCGCCATCACGCTGGCCGACCCCGAATTGCTCCCCCTCACCCTGTGCCGGCTGGCACCGGGCATGCCCGGACCGCTGGCCGTGGCGGTGGCGGACACCGCCGCCGCGGAACGGCTGGCCGCCGCCCTGCGCACCTGGCTGGAACTGGCGGGCGACCCGCGCCCGGTGCGCCTTCTGCCACCGGCCGGCCAGGGCTCACGCCGCCAGTGGCTGCCGGAAAACGAGGCCGCCCGCGCCGCCGCCCTGGATGCCGCCCGCCAGGGCGTGCCCACCCTGTTCGTCGCCACCGCCGCCGCCCTGCTCGACCCCGCACCGCCGCCGCGCCTCTTTGCCGAACGCCTGTTTGAATTGCGGGCCGGCGCCCGCGACTGGACCCCGGAAACGCTGGCCGCACGCCTGATCGAGATGGATTATGACCATGAACCCGAGGTCCGCGTGCCCGGCGAATTCGCCCGCCGCGGCGGCATTCTCGACCTCTTTTCGCCCGCCCATCCCGATCCGCTCCGCATCGAATTTTTCGGCGACACCATTGAATCCCTGCGCTTTTTCAGCGCCGAAACCCAGCGGTCGCTGCGCACCACCGACCAGGCACGGGTGACCCTGCGCGGCAACCTGCCGCCAGCCACCCCCCAAAAAAGCGGCGCCACCGCCACCTTTCTCGACTACCTCCCCGCCACCGCGCCACTGCTGGCTTGCCTGCCCGGCACCATCCGCGACCACTTGGAACGCTTCGCCACCCCCGAAACCCTGACCGCCTGGAACCACTGCCTGGCCAGCCGCCGCCCGCAAGTTCGGCTAGTGCCTGCCGATGCGAACATTGAAGACGCGGAAGACCAGATTGGGGCCACCCTTTTGGAAAAGGGTGCTCCCCAAACCCCTTCCCAAAACTTTTGTTGCGTTTTGCGGATTCCGCAGGCAGCCCCACAGTCCCAATCATGGCCTGACGCGCGGGGGGGGGGGCT